>JACRER010000032.1 GCA_016234365.1 Elusimicrobiota bacterium
AGCCACAACGGTAGCGCCCAGCGTACCGGCCCCTATGTTGGTGGCGGTGATGGCGCCGGCGGCTATAGCGCCGGAATACACGCTGTTAACGGCCAGGGAGGAGGCTACAACCTGCGAGCCCAGAAAGCCCACGCCCACGTTTGCGGCGGGCACGGAAGAAGCCACAACGGTAGCGCCCAGCGTACCGGCACCTATGCTGGTGGCGGTGATGGCGCCGGCGGCTATAGCACCGGAATACACGCTGTTAACGGCCAGGGAGGAGGCCACTACCTGCGTGCCCAGTTTGCCCACGCCTATATTTGCGGCGGGCACGGAGGAGGCCACTACAGAGGCGCCCAGCGTACCGGCGGAGATATTGGCCGCGGTCAGGCTAGTCAGGCTGGCGCCGCTCAGGGTGGCGATGTAAGTGGCGCTCAGGGCGGGAATCTTGCCAGTGGTGTCCACTATGTCCACGTTACCGGAGCCGGCCGTGATGCCGCCCGATACTTTGAGCGCGTCGGCGGCGGTGCTGGTCATCGAGACCTTGTCGGTGGGCGCCACCAGGGAAACGGTGCCGGTGCCGCCGCCGGTCCAGGGGCTGGCGCCGCCGGAGGCCAGGGGGTTCCAGGCGGCTCCGTTGGAGACGTAGAGCGTGGAGTTGCCGGTATTGAAGTAAATGGAACCGGCGCCGGGAGAAGCAAAACTGGGGGCGGACGCGTAGCCGCCTACCCTGACCATGCCGCCGGCCGCGAGGTCGGTGGAGATGGTGATGGGGCCGCCGGCGGCAGAGCCGAAGGTCAGCGCCCCCGAATAGGTCCCGGAGAGGCGCCCGTCGGCCAGCGTGCCTGAAGCCAGGTTGGAGGCGTTAAGAGCGGTAAGCGCGGAGCCGTCGAGGGCGGGCAGCTTGCCGGCGGGGTCCAGCAGTAGCAGCTGGCTGTTGCCGTTGAAGGCGTTGCCTTGCAGCGTAACTGAGGAGGGGGCAAGCATTACGGAAGCGGTAGCCGCCGCTCCCGAGATATTGAACTGGGGCCCGTTGAAGTCCACCGTGGTGGCGGGGGTAAGCGCCAGAGCCCCGCCTTCGTTTACGGTCAGCGCACCGCCGGCCGCCAGTACGGAGCCGGGGACGTTCTTGAGCTGACTCCAGTCAACGGGGTTGGTGGCGGTATTCACGGTGGAAAGCGCGGAGGGGTCCTTCTCCAGGGCCGACAGGTAGACCGTGGCCCCGGGGGCCAGCGACTGCGCCACAAGCGCGTAGGGGGCGCTCACCACCGTCTCGCGGGGGGAAAGCAGCGTGCCGTCCACGGAGATCTCCACGAACCGCGCCCCGGAGAACGTGCCGGTGGAAAGGTTGGCGGGGGCGCCGGTCTCCAGCACTACGCTGAAGACGCCGTTGGTAACCGCCACCGATTCTGTCTGGCTGGTCCAGAGCAGTGTGCCGCCGGTCAGGGCGTCGTAGATCTTGAAGACGAAGGCCCTGGTGCCAGTTGCGGGCGAGCCGCCGTCGTCCAGCCTTCCCTGGAAACTTACCCGGTAGGGTACGGCGGCCTGCGCGGCGGCCAGGCCGGCCGCGAAAAGGGCTGAAAATATAAGTATACGTTTCATCTTGCTGTCTCCTTGAAATCTATCCACTACCGTATGACCATCAACTTGCCCTTCTTGGAACTATGGCCGGCCTTGATGACGTAAATGAAGACGCCGCTGGCCAGCTGTTCGCCGCGGGAGTTCCTGACGTCCCAGTCTATGTAGTCGTTGGCGTCGGACTTGCTGATGGCTTTCACCAGTTCGCCCGCTATCGTGTAGATCTTTATTTCCGCTTTCTGCGTCAGGTCCTGGAAGCGGATGGTAGTATGCCCGGCGGAAGGTTTGAACGGCACGGGGTAGCAGTGGGCCAGGGAAAGATCGGGGGCGGACGCGCTTATGACCACGATCGCGGGGACTATGCCGCCGGACAGGGAAAGCGTGCCGCCGCTCATGGCCGTGCCGGAAGTGTTCTGGCCTATGGCCGAAGCCTGCAGGGAAAGGGTGCCGCCAGAAGATACCGTGCCGGCCCCTGAAGTGGTAGTAACGGCGGAGACCGTCAGCGAACCGCCGCTGAGCACGCTGGCCCGCGCCGGGGCGGCCAGGGCCAGGGAGGCGAGCAGGAACGTCGCGCAGCGGGTCATTCTTTTTCCTCCGTCGCGCGCAGCGCGGCTTTCATTTCGGCGCTCGCGGCCGGGTCGGTTTCACGGCGCAGCGCGGCCTTTATGGCGGCGGCCGCAGCTGAGCGCAGGTCTTCGCGCCCGGACTCCAGCAGCGGCAGCAGCAGTTCTTTGGATTTTTTCCAGTTGGCTGTGCCGAGTTCGTGTATCACGGCCAGGCGCTCCTGCGTTTTTCCCGAATTCAAAATATCCTTGTAGGCCGCCGCCGGGATCTCCTGCGGGTCCTTAAGTTCCTGCGCTTCTATGGCGGGGCGCTTGCCTGGGCGGCGGGTTGCCTCCGGGCCAAAGCGGTAAAGGAGGCCTATCTTGTGTATGGCGCCAAGGTCGTAAGTGCTGCTGAAGGAATAGTCCACCTCCTTGGCGTTGCCGGAGTAGGCCGGTACCTTAAGGCCGAAGCCGAGGCTGAAGCCCTGCGCCACCTCGCCGAAAGAATTGAAGCCGCCGCGTAGCGTGAACAGCCTGGCGACGGACTTTTCCACGCCGGCGGCCATGTAACCCGGGCCGTCGTCGGGGAAACCCCAGGCGGCCGAAACCGTAACGGCACCGCTCTCGGCGGGCAGCCGGTAAGCGCCGCCGGCTTTCACCGTGCGCGCCTGCCGGAAACCCTGGTCGATGAACTTGAGTTTGGTGGAGTAAACATTGTCGGCGGCCACCGCCAGGCTCAGGCCGTCGCCGTAAGGTTTAAGGAGCAGGCCCGCGTCTATGCCGTAGCCGTTGGCGGATTCGGAATCGAGTTTCTGCGTTACGCTGCGGGCAGTGACGCCGTAGAGCAGCGCGTCGAAGGAATCGTTGCCGACCGGTAGGGAGTTGGCGTAAGAGAGGCTGGCGGCCAGGTCGTAGGCGGAGACTGACCCTGTGCGCGCGTCCGCGGCGCTGTAGGATGGGAAAGGGGGGATGGAAAGATAGTTGACCGCCGCGCCGACCGCGCCGCTGCCCACGGGCGAGGCCGCGGCGAACCACTGCTGCGTGATATCCTCGAAGTATTTGTTATGCGAGAGGACCAACTGCGGGGAACCGAGCTGGGCCAGCCCGGCCGGGTTGTAGTAGGCCGCCGAGGGATCGTCGGCCACGGCCATGAAAGAAGCGCCCGAGGCCGTCTGGCGGGCCCCTACGGGGATCTTTAAAAAGTTGGCTGAAGTGGCGCCGGGACCGGCGGCCGAGGCCGCGGAACAAAGACTGGATAGCAGTACAAGGACCTTAAAGCCGCCTGTACTCATTTCCGCCGTTTACCCACCCAAAAAGTTTCACCGTTATATTTTAACAAATAATTTATAAATTATTTCGGACTTTTGGGGCGTCGGGCCGAGCGCCAAAGCCGCTAGTTTTTGTAGAATCATGGATATGAAGAAGTTCCTCTTTCCGCTCCTGGTTTCACTCGTACTGCTGCCGGCGCGCGCTCCTGCCGCCGAGTGGGTTATCCGCCAGAGCACGTATTACGTCACGGCGGCGCAGCAGGCTTTTCCCGATTTCCCCGCGCCTCCGGCCGCCGGCTCTAAAGCCGACCGTGCGGACCTGGCACTCCTGAAGGAGTGGCAGCTTAAGCGGACCCCTGAAGATTGCGCGCGCGCCAATGCCGGCGCCCACGCCGAGTTCAAGGAGTTCTTCGGCGACATCAGCCCTTTCACGGACCCGCTGCCCCCCGTCGCGGCGGAAATACTGGGGCGAGTGAAAGCCGATACGGATTGGGCGGTGTCGGGGGTGAAGGAGCGGTTCAAGCGGCCGCGGCCTTTCCTGCGCGACCCGTCGCTGGAACCCTGCCTGGGCCGCGTTCCCGGGCTGGCCTATCCCAGCGGCCATGCCACCATCTCGCGCGTCTTCGCGCTGCTGTTGTCCGACCTGGTTCCTGCGCGGCGCAAAGACTTTCTGGCCCGCTCCAACGAGGCCGCTCTGGACCGGGTCATCGGGGGCGTGCACCACCCGTCCGATATCGAGGCCGGCAAACGCCTGGCCGACCGGCTTTATGCCGCCTACAAGAAGAGCGCCCCGTTCGTGGCCGATATGAAGGTCCTCAAGTCGCTGCTGGCCAAGAGCGGCGCCGCGCGATGAAGGACCTTACCGAGGGCCACGAGGGACGCCTGATCTGGGATTTTACCCTGCCGATGCTGGCGGGCAACGTGCTGCAGCAGTCCTATAACGTAGTGGACAGCATCATAGTCGGCCGCGCCATCGGCAAGAGCGCGCTGGCCGCCGTCGGGGCCAGCTTCCCTATACTCTTCTTGCTGATCTCGCTCATCATCGGCGCTACGATGGGTTTCTCCATTCTCATCTCGCAGTTCTTCGGGGCGAAGGACATGGCCCGCGTTCGCAGGACGATAGACACCTCGTACATCTTCCTGTTCGCGGCTTCGCTGCTGATGACGGCCGCCGGGCTGCTTTTTTCCGAGAGCATCCTGCGGCTGCTGAATACCCCGGCGGAGATCCTGCCGCAGGCCCTGACCTTCCTGCATATCACCTTCGGCGGGCTTGTCTTCCTGTTCGGCTACGGCTCCGTCAGCGCTATCCTGCGCGGCCTCGGTGATTCCAAAACGCCGCTCTATATCCTGGTCTGTTCCACTTTGCTGAACGCAGGTCTGGCCGCGTTCTTCGTGATCGGCCTGGGCTGGGGCATAGCCGGCTCGGCGTGGGCAACGCTGCTGGCGCAGGGGCTTTCGTTCGTGGGAGCCGCCTTCTACCTGAACCGGACGCACCCTGTGCTGAAGTTCCGGCTGCGCGGGCTGGAGTTCGATCGCGCCATATTCAGAAAGGCGCTCGCCATCGGCCTGCCGTCCGGAGTGCAGCAGATGCTGGCGGCCGGCGGTATGATGGTGCTGACCCGGCTGGTAAACGGCTTCGGCACCGACGCGATGGCCGGTTACACGGCCGCCGGGCGCGTGGACACCTTCGCCGTGATGCCGGCGATGAGCCTGTCGGCGGCCATCTCCACTTTCGTCGGGCAGAACATCGGCGCCGGGCATATGGAACGGGTCCGCAACGGCCTGAAGGCGGCGCTGCTGATCTCGGCCGCCACCTCGCTGCTGACCACGCTGGCAGTGATTGTGTTCGGCTGGCACCTGATAGCCATGTTCAATCCCGACCCCGCGGTGGTCGCGGTGGGCGCGCGCTACCTGCTGATCGCCGGCGGCTTCTATATCGTCTTCTCCAGCATGTTCGTGGTGAACGGCGCGCTGCGCGGCGCCGGAGACACCTTCGTGCCGATGCTGGTAACGGTGCTGGCGCTCTGGGTCATCCGGGTGCCGGTCTCGACGGTGCTCGCCGGCCGCATAGGCCTGGACGGCATCTGGTGGGGGGCGCCCGTGGCCTGGTGCGCAGGCCTGGCTTTCTCTGCGGGCTATTTCGCAACCGGGCGCTGGGAGCGCCTGGCCGCGGCCCGGCCGGCTCCCGCGCCGGAACCGCCTCCGGAGGAAGAAGAAGCGGAGTGGAACGTCTCTAAATTCTAGGAGTCCTAATGGGCGACAACGACAGACTGGTCTATTCTACCGGGCCCGACGGGACCGTGAAGTGTCCCAGTTGCGGACGTACGCCTTGCGAATGCTCCGAAGGTCTGGCCGGGGAACTCCGCAAGCGGACCCAGACCGAGCCGGTGCGCGTGCAGTTCCGCCGGACCGGCAAGGGCAGCGGACTTACGCTCATAGAGAAACTGCCCATGCACCCCGCCGGCAAGGAAGAGCTGCTGAGTAAGTTCAAGAAGAGGCTCGGTGTGGGCGGCACGCTGAAAGACGGCATCCTGGAACTGCAGGGCGACCGCAGGGCTTTTGTGAAAACAGAGCTGGAAGCCGCCGGCTACAAGGTCCGGCTTATCGGCTGAAGTTCAGCCTTTCCAATACCATTCTATCTGCACCGGGGTCGGCGCGGCGTCGGCCTGGCAGGCGTCGCCGCCCTCCTGGTTAATCCTTGGCAGGATATCCTTTAACAGCCAGTGAGCGTTAGTTCCGCGGCCAAAAACCCAATACTCCGTGAACGGTTCGGGGCCGGCGTCCTTGTGGAGCTGTTTGCCCTCGTGCGTCAGCGAGCGCCTTGCGCTGGCGTTGATGCGGGCGGTGAATTCGTCGGGGCCGGACTTGGAGGTGAGCACTATGTCGGCCTTCATTGTGTAAAGGTCCCCGAAGTCGAACTAGTAGCATTTCGCCGTCCTCTCCGAGATGAGCGACTTGAGTTTGTGAAGCGTTTCAGGGAAGAGCGCGTCGGCCTGCAGCAGGCCGGCGTCGCCTTTTTCCCAGGCGGCGTAGACGTTGAGGAAAGCCAGCGTGGCGGCTATTTCCATGCGCTGCCGGTCCCAGGGATCGCCGGAGGAATCGTACGAGGCGGGCTGTTCAGGCCGTGCGGCGGCCGCCGCGGCGGCGACCCCGGCGGCAATGCCGACGGCGGCGATGACCGGGGAGGGGGCGCCCGGCTTTTCCGGGAGGTTCGGCGCGGTAAGGATATAATCCTCGCTGGTCTGGTCTATGCGCGCAGGCACCCAGCGCCCGTTGAAGAGCCGGAAGGTCCAGAACTCCTGGAAGGTGTGCGGGAAGCGGCTGCCGCTTACCAGCGTGCCCGAGCCCTCGTTAACGGTGTAGTCGCAGGCCGAGGCGGTGATAAGCACCGTGAAGGAGCGGTCCGCCTCTCCGGGTGTGTACCTGACATGTACGAAATCCATGCCGCGTACGGATACGTTCTCCATACGGTTGATCACGCCTTTGGCCAGCATGGCGTCGGTCTTGTTGGTGTGGCTGGCGTAGAGTCCCGGGTCGATGCGGGACTGCAGCGGGCCGTAGTCGCGCGCTTCCCAGGCCGCCTGCATGTCCAGGAAAATGCCCTGCACCAGTTGGCGCAGCGTTTCCGGTTCTACCGCCGGATCCGAAGCGGCCAGCGCGGAGAGTATCTCTTTTGTCTGCTGCGCCCTGCCCGCGGTCTGCGTCCCGGAAATGATCTTTTCCGGAGGCGGGCTGGAGATCATCATATCCTTAAGCTTGGAGATCAGCACGAACGGGAGCATCAGCAGGATAAAGATCAGGTCGAACTTGCTGCGGCCGCGGCTATGGTAGCCGCCGCCGTAGCCGCCCATGTTGTGCACCACGAACCCGTTGGCGATGAAGGTGTGCGGGGGGGCGACCTCGAGATTGTAGACGTCGGTTTCGCGGCCGGGCTTCAGTTTTTTTATTTTCGTCCAGGCCAGTTTGCCGTCGCGCAGCATGCCCACTTCGTCGCCGGGTTCAAGGTTCGCGGCTTCGGTAAAGCCGTCCCTGGTAAGGAAAGGGTGTTCGGGCGTGGTCACCACGCGCCCCAGCGGCGTGATAACGGTAAGCAGCCGGGCCTTTTTTTTGAAGAACTCTTTTACCGCCACTTCCATTACGCGCCCGTCAGCATAGGCCAGCACCAGGTCGCCGGGGCGTACCGCCTCTATGATCACGCCCCCCGCGGTGGTGGATACCAGCGTGCCGGCCGCGAAACAGCCTCCTCCTCCGCCTCCACCGCCGCCTCCGGCGCGCGGCCAGGCCGGCGCGCAGGGCGCGCAGAGGAGCAGGGCGGCCAGCAGGTACTTCATGGGATTTACCGCAGGGCGGCCAGCATGGCGCCCAGCACGGCCGCCGCAATTATCAGGCTGACGCCCAGGATGGCGGCTGAAACTATGCGGCCGAAGTAGTCGGCCACCGCGCGGTTGCCGCGGACTATTTCCTTCCCCTCGTCTATGTTAGGGGTGATCTTGTCGAAGACGGCCGGGATGCGGGCGGAAATGCGGATGAGCAGTATGGCCCCTATGGCCGCTCCGGCCATGGCGAAGACCAGTGCCCAGCCGATATCTATCAAAGTTCCTATCATAAAAGCCTCCAGCGCAGCGTTGCCGTTAAGTGTATATTTTTTGCGCTGGGCTGTCACCACGTTAAAATGATAAAATATAACCCGTAGGCAGTCCCGGCATCCTGATCCAGTCGGTTAGCACGAATCCAGCAGGATTCCCGCGAGAGCGGGCGAGGGCCAAGCGCTATGCGCGACCGGCCCGAGAGTGCGTATGCCGCGCCAAAGGCGCACCCGCTATGCGGGGGGGGGGAGTTTCAGTTGAAACTTCCCGGCCCGTCAGTCCCCGGCAAATTTTACTGCTAATTCCCCGCGCAGCGGGCCGTACATCTATGATAACGCTCAGAAACGTGCACAAGTCCTTCTCCTCGCAGGTCCTGTTCGAGGACGCCTCGCTGCAGGTCAACGAGGGCGATCGCTTCGCGCTGGTCGGCCCCAACGGCGCCGGCAAATCCACCCTTTTCAAGATGATGCTGCGGACCGAAGAGGTGGACGACGGGGAGATCCAGTTCAAGAAGGGCGTGGTGGTGGGCTACCTGCCGCAGGAAAATCCCCCGAGTTCTGAAAAGACCGTGATAGAAGAGGTGCTGGACGGCGTGGAGGACTACGACGGCCGCATCGAGGCCGAGGGCAAGGCCATACTGATGGGCCTGGGTTTCAAGGTGGAAGGCTTCACCAGAAAGGTGAACACCCTGTCCGGCGGCTGGGCTATGCGCGTGGCCATGGCCAAGCTCCTGCTCAAGAAGCCGGACCTGCTGCTGCTCGACGAGCCCACCAACCACCTGGACCTGGACTCGCTGATGTGGCTGGAAGAGTACCTCCAGTCCTACCAGGGCGCGATCTTCGTTATCTCCCACGACCGCGATTTTATCAACAAGATATGCCACGCGATAGTCTCGCTGCAGGACCACACCCTGCGCGTCTACCACGGCGACTACGAGAAGTTCCTCGCGGAGCGCGAGTCCGAAAAGCAGAAGATCTACTCCGCGTGGCGCCTGCAGCAGGAAGAGATAGCGCAGATGGAGGATTTTATCGCGCGCAATCGCGCCCGCGTCTCCACCGCCGCGCGCGTGCAGAGCATGATCAAGCGCCTCGACAAGCTCGAGCGCATCGAGCTGGTGCAGGAAGTCAAGACCGTCAAGATCCGCTTCCCGCAGCCCAGCCGTACCGGCACCAAGGTGCTTGAGCTCAAGGATATCAGCAAGGTCTATAAGGTGGCCGACCACCCGGACATCAAGGTATACGAGAATTTTAACTTCGAGCTGCTGCGCGGCCAGAAGATGGCCTTTGTGGGCCATAACGGCGCCGGCAAATCCACGTTGCTCAAGATGCTCGCGGGCGTCATCGAGCCGGACTCCGGCGAGCGCGCGCTCGGCCTCAACGTGAAGACCGGCTATTTCTCCCAGCACCGCGACGGCATCCTGGACCCGCGCAAGACCGTGCTGCAGGAAGCCATGAACAACGACCGGATGAACCCGGAGCTGATGGTGCGCACCATCCTGGGTACTTTCCTGTTCCCCGGCGACAACGTTTACAAAAAGACCGAAGTGCTCTCCGGCGGAGAGAAGAGCCGCCTGATGCTGGTGAAGCTGCTGGTGGATCCGCCCAACGTCATCCTGATGGACGAGCCCACCACTCACCTGGACATGGCCAGCGTGGACGCGCTCATAGCCGCCCTCAAGGAGTTCGAGGGCACGCTCTGTATGATCAGCCACGACGTCTACTTCCTGAACGCCCTGGCGGATTCCGTGGTGCACGTGGAGGCCGGCAAGACCACGGTGTATCCCGGCAACTACGATTATTTCCGCTATCGCCAGGAGCAGCTGGCCCGCGAGTCGGCCGGCCTGAAGAAGAAGCAACAGCCCGAGCCTGAGAAGCAGGCCACCGCCTCCGGGGATTACGAGGAGAAGAAGCGCCAGGAGGCCGAAGCCCGCAAGAAAAGCCGCCGCGCCGAGACTTTAAAGAAAGAGATCGCCTATACCCGCAAGAACGTGGAGAACCTCGCCGCCAAGATGTCCTCGCCCGAGATACACTCCGATTACGCGCAGGTAAAAGAGCTCGGAGATAAAATAGCCGCCATGGAAGCCAAGATCGCCGCCTTTACGCAGGAACTTGAGGCGTTAGAGGCGGAGAGAACTGTTTAAACGGGACCGCGGACCTTACGATTTTTTAAGGAGCACCAGAATACATGCAACAAGATAACGCCAAGCGCCGGCCCGACCTGCGCAACATCGCAATAATCGCCCACGTCGACCACGGCAAAACCACGCTCGTGGACGCCATGCTCAAACAGACCGGCGCCTTCCACGACAAGACCGGGGAAGAGGCCATCTGCATCATGGACTCCAACGACCTGGAGAAAGAGCGCGGCATCACCATTCTTTCCAAGAACACCTCCGTCCGCTACAAGAACAGCACCATCCACATCGTGGACACCCCCGGCCACGCCGACTTCGGCAGCGAAGTGGAGCGCGTGCTGCGCATGGTGGACGGCGTGCTGCTGCTCGTGGACGCCCTGGACGGCCCCATGCCGCAGACCCGCTTTGTGCTCAAGAAATCCCTGGCGCTCGGCCTGCGCCCCATCGTGGTCATCAACAAGGTTGACCGCTTGAACTGCGACCCGCACGCCTCGCTGGACAAGGTTTTCGCCCTGTTCATGGAACTGGGCGCCAGCGACGCGCAGTTGGACTTCCCCGTGGTTTATGCCGTGGGCCGCGACGGCTGGGCTTCCGCCGACTACAATCACCCGGCCAAGGACCTGAGCTATCTTTTCGAGACCATCCTTAAGACCGTCCCCGGCCCGCTGGACCTCGACGACCAGCCCCTGCGCCTGCTCGTGACCATGCTGGATTACAGCTCCTATACCGGCCGTATAGGCGTGGGCCGCATAGTGCAGGGGAAGATAACCGCCGGCCAGCAGGTCTCCATGGGCCAGCCCGGTACCGAACCCAAGACCCGCAAGGTCATGCAGCTCATGGGCTATAAAGGCCTCGAGCGCTGCGTCATAAAGGAAGCCCGCTCCGGAGACATCGTGGCCGTGGCCGGCCTGGAAGGCATAGAAGTGGGCGACACGGTCTCGGACCCGGAGAACCCGGGCGTGCTGCCCGGCCTGGAGATAGAGCAGCCCACGCTGTCCATGGAATTTTACGCAAACGACAGTCCGTTCTCCGGTCGTGAGGGCAAGTTCGTGACGGCCACCCAGCTGCGCGACCGGCTCTACAAGGAACAGGAGATCAACGTCGGCCTTAAGGTGGAGGAGATCCCCGGCCAGGGCGGCTTCAAGGTCTCCGGCCGCGGCGAACTGCACCTCTCCATCCTGATAGAGACCATGCGCCGCGAAGGTTTCGAGCTCAGCGTTTCCAAGATGGTGGTCATCACGCACGTCGAGAACGGCGTTACCGTGGAGCCCGTGGAAATGCTGCTGCTGGATTCCCCGGCGGAGTTCCAGGGTGCCGTTATGAACGGCCTCGGCTCGCGCGGCGCCCAGCTTAAGAACATGTCGGTAGGCGAGGACGGCCGCGTGCGCTTCGAGTACGTTATCTCCTCGCGCGCGCTCATCGGCTTCAAATCCGAGTTTTTGACCTTCACCAAGGGTTCCGGCCTGATGCACCACAGCTTTCACGGCTTCCTGCCGGAAGGCAACTTCAACCGGCCCCAGCGCAACGGGGTGTTCATCGCCAAAGAGTCCGGCACTTCCACCGCCTACGCCCTTAACAGCCTGCAGGACCACGGCATCATGTGCGTGGGCCCCGGGGAACCGGTGTACTCCGGGCAGATAGTGGGCGAGCATTGCCGCGCCAACGACCTGGTAACCAACCCCTGCAAGGAAAAGCAGCAGTCCAATATGCGCTCTTCCACCGCCGACGTGTCCATCTGCCTTACGCCGCACCGCAGGATGACCCTGGAACAGGCCATAGAATACGTCGAGGACGACGAGTTCGTGGAGGTTACCCCGAAGAACCTGCGGCTGCGCAAGAAGGTGCTGGACCATAGCCAGCGCAAGCGCAGCGAGCGCGACGGGGAAGAGCGGGACGACGACTAGGCCCGCATGGCGGTGAATATCGAGATAAAGGCCCGCGCCGCGGACTGGCCGGGCCAATTACGCAAGGGACTGGCCCTCGCCGACAGCAGCGAGCGGCTGCTGCAGTCCGATACCTTCTTCAACTGCTCTAACGGGCGCCTGAAGCTGCGCGAACAGCGCGGCGCCGGAGATTATCTGGTCTTCTACCGCCGGGCCGGGGTAAAAGGCCCCAAAGCTTCCGAATATACGCTGGTACCTGTGAAGCGCGCGGCGGATACGAAGCGCTCGCTGACCCGCCTGCTGGGCGTTACCAAGAAAGTGATAAAGAAGCGCCTGGTCTGCCACGCCGGCCGCACCCGCATCCATTTCGACGAAGTGAAGGGCCTTGGCCGTTTCATAGAGCTCGAGGTGGTAATGAAGCCCGGAGAAGCGGCCGCCGCCGGCCGCCGGGAAGCGGCCCGGCTGATGCTGGCGCTGGGGATCAAAAAGGCCGACCTCCTGGCCGGCACTTACGCGGACATGTTATGAAATTTCTCACCAGGGGAGAGGGCGGTGCGGGCGAACTGCTGAAGGTCGCCTACCCCATGATCCTGTCCACCGCGTCCAGCACGGTGATGCAGTTCATCAACCGCCTGTTCCTGGCCCGTTACAGCCCGGACGCGCTGGACGCCTGCGTGCCGGCCGGCCTGCTCTCCTTCGTTTTCCTCTGTTTCTTCTTCGGGGTGGCTTCCTATACCAACGCTTTCGTTTCCCAGTACCACGGCAGGGGGAAAACGGCCAGCGTCTCGGTGGCCGTATGGCAGGGGGTCTGGCTTTCGCTCTTCTCCGGTCTGCTGCTGCTGGCGCTGACGCCGCTGGGCTACTGGATCATAGAGCATTCGGGCCATGCCGCCTCCGTGGTGGTACTGGAAAAACAGTATTTCCTGATCCTAAACTCCGGCGGGCTCATTTACCTCACCAGCGCCGCCCTCTCTTCTTTCTTCACCGGGCGGGGCAAGACCAAGGTGCCCATGGCGGTGAACATGGCGGGCAACCTGGTGTGCATCCTGCTTTCCTGGTTGCTTATCTTCGGTGCCGGCCCGGTGCCCGCCCTGGGCATGAAAGGCGCGGCCTACGCCATGGTGGCGGGTCAGACCGTGATGCTCGGGCTCTACCTGGCGCTGATCTTCTCGCCGTATAACCGCCGGCGCTACCGCACCGCCCGCCTGGTGGGAGTTCACAAGGGCCTATTCCTCCGGCTGATAAAGTACGGGGCGCCCAACGGCGTGGGGTTCTTCCTCGACATAGCTTCTTTCGGCGCGTTCATCTTCATAATAGGCGCCATGGACAAGGTGTCCCTGGCCGCGAGCAATATCGTAGCCTCCATAAACATGCTGGCCTTCATGCCGGTCATAGGAATGGGCATAGCCACGCTCACGCTGGTGGGGAAATACATAGGCATGCGCAAGCCCGACGTGGCGGTGCGGGTCGCCGGCAACGCGGTCAAGATCGCCGCCCTGTACGCGCTGGGGCTGGGCATCCTTTTCGCGGCCTTGCCGGGGCTGTTCGTGAATATCTTCGGTTCCGGCCATTCGGCGGAGTACGCGGACATCCTGGCCCTGAGCCGCCCGGTGATGAAAGTGCTGGCCGTGTTCGTTTTCTTCGACGCCATAGGCATGATCTTCGCCGACGCGCTGCGCGGCGCCGGGGACACGCGTTTTCAGATGCTGGGCGGCAGCGCGGCCGCCTGGATCCTGTTCGTGCCGGGTATCTGGTACATCACCCACCGCGCCGGCGGGGAACTTATCCACGCCTGGGCGTGGGCCGCTTTCTACATGGTGCTGCTGGCCGTTTTCTTCGGCCTGCGGTTCCGCTCCGGCCTCTGGCGGAGGATAGACATTCTCAAAGGCTGACAGGTATAATCTAACTATGGCTGAAAAGATCTTCTCCAGAGCCGGCGGGCTGCCCAGGGTAAAGCTTTCTCACGCGCCGGCCGGGCCCAACGCCTTCAAGCGCATGGTGGACATAGCCGACCGGGCCGAAGCCGGCCAGCTGGTGGCCGTCTACGACAAGAACAACAATCCCTACGGCGTGGCCATCTACAACCCGCGCAGCCAGATCATGCTGCGCATCATCAGCCGCGAGAATCCCGACGAATTCCTGGTGGAAAAATTCCTGGACGACCGGGTGACCCGCGCCGTGGCCTTCCGCCGGGACGTGCTGAAGATACCGCAGACCAGCGACGCCTACCGCCTGGTGCACGACTACGCCGACGGCCTGCCCGGCATCACGGTGGACATCTACAAGGACCAGATAGCCCTGGAGTTCTATTCGCTCGGCATGTACCGCCTGTGGCCCTACGTGGAGGCGGCCTTCAAAAAACATTTTCCTAACGCTTCCTTCCACCACCGCGCCAGCTCCTACACGCAGGAGATGGAGGGTTTTAATATAAAGCCAGAAGCCGCGCCCGCACATAAAACGCGCGTCACCGAGAACGGCGTGCAGTTCGAAGTGGACCTGAAGGCCGGCTATAAGACCGGCTTCTTCTGCGACCAGCGCGAGAACCGCCAGTACGCCGCCACTTTCGCCCAGGGCCGCAAGATGATAGATATCTGCTCCTACACCGGAGGCTTCGGCATCTACGGCGCCAAGGCCGGCGCCGAGTCAGTGACCTGCGTGGAGCTGGACCCGGAAGCCTGCGAGATGTCGAAGCGCAACGCCAATATCAACAAGGTCAAGATAGACGTGGCCTGCGCCGACGCGTTCACTTACATGCGCCAGATGCTGGAGCTCAAGCGCCGCTACGGCCTGGTGGTGCTGGACCCGTACAAGCTGGTGGCCAACCGCGAAGAGCGGGAGAAGGGCATCTTTAAATACCGGGATTTTAACCGCCTCGCGCTGTCGCTGGTGGAGGAAGGCGGCATTTTCGTAACCTGCTCGTGCAGCGGCATGGTGTCCATGGACGAATTCTCTTTCATCGTGCGCGGCGCCGCGTCCAACTCGGGCCGCAAGGTGCAGATCTTCAAGAAGTCGGGCGCGGGGCCGGACCACCCGGTAGCCGCAGATTATCCGGAGGGGGAATACCTGAAGGCCATCTGGGCCAGGGTATATTGATATGCTCAAAATCATCGCGTTGGCGCTGGCGCTGCTGCCGCTTTCCGCCCAGAACGAACTTGCCCAGAAATACCTGGGTAAATGGGCCGGTACCGCCCGCACCAGCAAAGGCAACTTCAAGGTCACGGCCGTAATAAAGAAAGCGGGGGAGAACCTGAAGATCTCCTACGTCTCCAAGAACGCCTCCGGCGGTTCCTCCGCCGGCAACCTGCTGGCCACGCCCAAGGGCGACGGGGCCTGTTATACTTCCAACCTGGCGGCCGGTTCCGCGTCCCCGATGCCCATGATGGCGGATATCTGCCTGGACGAGAACGGCAACGCCACGGTCACCTCCATGATGGCTAACGGCGGCACTATCATGTCCGAGACCGGCAAGAGCTGCTCTTTCGATCTCAAATCTCCGCTCGGCAGCGCCAGCGGCACCTTCAGGAAAGTCCTGCCCAAGAAAAAGAAGCGCCGGAGCGCGGAATGACCGCCAGGTCCTCCCATCTGAAGTTCATGTGGGCCGCCATAGCCGAGGCCCGCAAAGGCCTGCGCGAGGGCGGCATCCCCATAGGGGCGGTGCTGGTGAAGGGGGGGCGCATAATAGGCCGCGGCCATAACCGCCGCGTCCAGAAAAAGTCGGCCATTCTGCACGCGGAAATGGACTGCCTGGAGAACGCCGGCCGGCTGAAGGCCGCGGATTACCAGGAATGCGTCATTTACTCCACCCTGTCGCCCTGTCCCATGTGCACCGGGGCTATCCTGCTCTACAAGATCCCCACGCTAGTCATAGGGGAGAACAAAACCTTTAAAGGTCCCGAAAGCTACTCCAAAAAGTTCGTTAAACTTGTGAATCTGGACCTGCCGGAGTGTAAAAAGCTCATGGCGGACTTCATAAAAGCCCGTCCCGAGCTCTGGAACGAGGATATTGGGGTGTAACTTGCCTTTTTACCCCTGAATTTGGGATAATATGGGGGTAGTTGAAACCGAGAACTCAAGTTTTTGAAGCCTATCCTGCTAGCAGTAGAGTTAGGAAAGCGCAGAAAGAGTTGAGATCAGGTATAAGATAGCTAGGAGGATAGTACAATGAGCAAAAGAATATACGTGGGCGGTCTGCCCTTTAAAACCACCGAAGAGGAAATGAACGGCCTTTTCGGCGCGTACGGTCAGGTTACCAGCGCCAAGCTGATCACCGACAAGTACTCCGGCCAGTCCCGCGGCTTCGGCTTCGTTGAGATGCCGAACGACGAGGAAGCCAATGCCGCCATGGAAAAGCTGAACGGCTCCGATTTCGGCGGCCGCAAGCTGACCGTGAACGAGGCTCGCCCGATGGAAGCCCGCCCCCGCACCGGCGGCGGCTTCGGCGGCGGCCGCGATCGCGGCGGTGACCGCGGTGGCCGCGGCGGCTACGGCGACAAGTGGTAATCTAAGATCCTTTAACGGTCTTAACGAACGCCCCGGGAAACCGGGGCGTTTTTTATTAGGGACAGCACCCTATTTTATGGGGCCGTGTAGAGAGCGCAATCAAGGGCGAAATAGGGCGCTGTCCCTATTTATTTGTGCTTGACTGTGTTGTTATGTGGATGTATAATTATACAATCGTATAATAAACATGGAGGCGGTATGGCGAGACCAGCTTCAGGGACAGACCTTAAACTTAAGGCGGCCGGCAGGAAACTCCTTCAAGAGAAGGGGATAACCGGGCTGGGCGTCAGGGAGGTCTGCCGTCAGGCCGGGGTGAACACCGGCATGTTCCACTACTATTTCGGCTCGAAGGAGGAGTTCCTCCGCGAGGTCCTGAAGGAAATGTATTCCGATTTTATGGTACATTTCAAGGCGGGGGTTTCCGCGGCCGGTACGCCGCGGGCTAGGCTCAAGAACGCGCTGATAGAGATCGGCCGTTTCGCGCTGGGCATGCGCCACGCCGCGCCCATGCTTTTCGCCGACATGCTGCACGGCAAAAAGGAGGCGTTCGCTTTTTTCAGCGGGAATTTCACTGAGCACGTCCGCCACGTGGCCGCGCTGGCTGAGGAGTGCCGCCCGGCTTCCGCGGTAAAAAACCATTCCACGCCGTTCACCATGGCCGCGCTGGTCCCGGTAATGATCTTCCCGATGCTGGTGGGCGGGCTGCTGGAGCGCAACGGCGTGAAGAGCCTGGCCGGGACGGGGCTGGATGAACTGCGGGAGGAAATGTTCTCCGAGTCCGGGATAGCCGAACGGGCGGAGATAGCCCTTAGGGGGATAGGGTTATGAAATTATTAATTATAGTCCTTATGCTGGCGGGCAGCGCCGGCGCTGAGGAACTGCACCTTACGCTTAAGTCGGCCGAAGAGTCCGCGCTCGCGTCCGACGGCCAGTACCAGGCGGCCAGGTTCACCGCCCAGGCCGCCCAGGCCGCGGCTTCGGCGTCGGAGTCGCTGCTTTATCCCCGGCTCAGCCTGGAAGGCAGCCTGCGTTACTCCGAGGTGGTGCCGCAGATCTCGCTGCCCGCGGCCATGGGCGGGGCAAAGCCCATGGGGGACAACTGGAATTACTCCATAGGCCCGTCCGCCTACTGGACGCTGGACGGCGGCTCGCTGCGCTACGGCCGCGACGCCGCGCGGCGGCTGGCCGGGGCCCGCTCGGCCGAGGCCGAAGCCTCCCGCCGGCAGGCGCTGCTTAAGGCCCGCGCCGCCTATTTCCGGCTGCAGCTGGCGCTGGAGCGGACCTACCTTATAGGCCAGGACCTGCAGCTTGCCCGCTCTCAACTGGCCGACGTGGAACGCGGGGTCAGGGCGGGGTCTCGCAGCCGCCTGGACGGCCTCCGGGCCAGGCAGGAAGAAACGGCGCGCCGCCGGGACCTGCTGCGCGCCCGCACCGACCTGGCCGGGGCGCTGCGCGACTACGCTTTTGCCACAGGCACAGAACTGCCGCCGCAGACCGCCCTGCCGCTGGACGCCCGCATGACCGCTTCCGAATACGGCGTCTCCTCCGGCACCCCGGTAAGCGCCGAATCTTACGACGCGCTCGCCGCAGCCCTGCTGCCTGCTGCCGGCCGCGGCTTGGACAAGGCCCTGCCGTCCGTAACGGCCTACTCCGAATATTCCGCTTCGTACGGTGCCGCCGCCTCCGCGCAGAAGGGGGAACGTATGCCGCGCCTGACGCTGGGCGCGCGCAGTTCCATAGACTACCCCAACGGGCCTAACTTTTATTCCTTCCTGCAGAATTCCGCCTCGCTGGCGCTCAGCCTGCCGCTCTTCGAAAGCGGCCGGCTGGCGGACCGCGAACGCGAAAGCCGCATGAACGCCGCAGCGGCCGCCGCCCGCAGGGACGAGGCAGCCCGCGCCGCCGCCCGCGATTACGCCGGCGCGCTGCAGGACTATAACGCGCTCGCAGAGGAGCAGGGTATGGACGTGGACGCGGTTGACGACGCGGCCGAGGCCGCGCGTCTTACCTACGACGCCTATAAAGCCGGCGCCGGCACCTGGCTGGAGGTGGAGAGTTCCAACCTTAAGGCGCTGCAGGCTAAAACCACGCTGGCCTCCGCCAACGCGGAACTGCTTTTAAAGCTGGCTGTCCTGGACAGCCTGGCGGGGAGATAATATGAAAAAGAAAATAATACCGCTGCTCATCATCGCCGTCGTCGGTTCCGTGATCTTCATAAAGGTAAGGAACGGGCAGGATTTCCGTTACGCCGGCACCATAGAGGCCACCGAGACGGACCTTTCGGCGCGCATCTCGGGCGTAATAGAAAGTTACGGCGCGCGCGAGGGTGAAACGGTCAAAAAAGGCCAGCCCGTGGCCTTGCTGGACTGCGCCGATCTGCGCCTGGCCGCCGGCATTGCCGCCGAGGATTTTAAGCGCGGCGAAGAGCTTTACAAGGGAGGCTCGGTATCCAGGGAGAATTTTGACCGCTTGAAATACAAGCGCGACGACTCCGCCCTTAAGGTGGACTGGTGTTCCATAAAGTCCCCGGTGGACGGGCGGCTGCTCTATTCCTACCATGAGAAGGGGGAACTGGTGGCGCCCGGCACGAAGCTCGCCACGGTGGCGGACCTTTCCGAAGTGTGGGCCTACGTTTACGTGCCGCATGACCTGCTGGCCAGACTTTCCACGGGCATGGAAGTTAAGGGTTATCTGCCCGAGGCCGGGGATAAGGCTTTCCCAGGACGCGTTTCCGTAATTTATTCCGAGGCTGAATTCACGCCTAAGAACGTGCAGACCCGCAAGGAGCGTACGCGGCTGGTGTTCGCGGTGAAGGTGTCCTTCCCCAACCCGGACGAAACCCTGAAACCGGGCATGACCATAGAGGTGAAACTGCCGGACTGATATGTTCTCCATAAGCACCGAGGGCCTTAAGAAACATTTCGGCGCCGTGAAGGCGCTGGAGGGCGCTTCTTTGGACTTCTCGGCGGGGCTCCTGCACGGGCTTATAGGTTCCGACGGGGCCGGTAAGACCACCACCCTGCGCCTGCTGTCCGGGCTGCTGCGGCCGACGGCGGGAGCGATAAGCTACCGCAAGGAAGGCCGCGCCGTCCCGTTCGCGGAGCTGCGGGCCAGCCTAGCCTACATGCCGCAGCAGGCCAGCCTCTACCCCGACCTTTCCGTGGCCGAACATATGGAGTTCTTCCGAGAGCTCTATCGCCTGGACGCCGCCACCTTTAAGAAGCGCTCGGAAGAGTTGCTGGAGATAACCCGCCTCGGCAAGTTTCGCGAGCGCCGGGCCGGGCAGCTGTCCGGCGGCATGTACAAGAAGCTGGGCCTAATGTGCGCGCTGCTGCAGAGCCCCTCCGTGCTGCTGCTCGACGAACCCACCAACGGCGTGGACCCTATCAGCCGGCGGGAGTTCTGGGAATTGCTTTACGCCCTGGCCGAACAGAAGATCCTGATAATAGTTTCGACGGCCTACATGGACGAGGCTGAGCGCTGCTCCCGGGTGCATTTGCTGGACGCCGGGCGGCTGCTGGCCTCCGGAGAGCCGCGCGCAGTGCTCAAGGAGCGCGGGGCGGCCAGTTTCGAGGAGATCTTCATAAGGGGGGCCGGCGGATGAAAGCCTGCGCCCTCGAAGTCAAAGGCCTCTCTATAAAGTTCGGCGACTTTACCGCCGTGGACGATGTCTCGTTCTGCGTGAACAAGGGAGAGATCTTTGGCTTCCTCGGAGCCAATGGCGCCGGCAAGACCACCACTATCAGGATGCTATGCGGCCTGCTCACGCCCACTTCTGGTTCCGCAACGGTGGGCGGGCTGGGGTTCTCCGACGGCGGAAAGGGGATCAAACACATAGTCGGCTACATGTCGCAGAAGTTCACCCTCTACAATGACCTCACCGTGGGGGAGAACCTGGACTTCGCGGCCGGCCTGCGCAAGCTCGCGCCTGCCTACGCTAAAAAACGCCGCGCAGAACTTTTCGAACTTACCGGCTTCGACAGGCCCCTCTCCACCATGGTGGCCTCCCTGCCAGGCGGTATAAAGCAGGAGCTCGCCCTCTGCGCGGCCATGCTTCACGACCCGGAGATAATCTTTCTCGACGAGCCAACTTCAGGCGTGTCGCCGGCTTCGCGGGCCCGCTTCTGGGCGCTGATACGCAAGGTGACGGCGCTGGGAAAGACCGTGATAGTCACCACCCATTACATGGACGAGGCCGAGCAGTGCGGCCGCATAGCCCTGATGCGCACCGGCCGGCTCATAGCGCTGGGTTCCCCGGACGAACTTAAAGCCTCTGCATTTCCGGGCCCGATGGCGGAGTTGGATTTTAAAGGTCCGGCTCCGGCTGAATTCCTTGAAGGATTGGAGAAGGCGCCGGGGCTGTTGGAACTTTCGCCGCATGGTATGCGCTGGCACGCGGCCTTCGCCGATAAAGCCGCCCTGGCCGCCGCCCTGGCGGGCCTGCCTGCCGCCGCTTCGCACAACCTCATTAAACCTTCGCTTGAGGACGTCTTCATCCGCCTGGTAGAGGGGGCCGAAAGATGAACTCTTTCAACCCGCACCGGGCCTGGGCTATCGCCCGTAAGGAAGTGATGCACGTGCTGCGCGACCCGTTCACGCTGGCGCTGGCGCTCGGCCTGCCGGTGATGCTGGTCACCTTCTTCGGTTACGCCATAGATTTTGAGGTGCGCGATATCAAGGTGGCCGTGGCCGACAGGGACAACGGGCCCGCCGCCAGGCGGCTTAAGGAGATCTTCTCCGCCTCCGGCTACTTCCGGATGCTGGAGACCGCCGGCAATCCTGTGGACTTGCTGGACTCCCGCCAGGCGGACGCAGCCCTTTTCCTGGAGCCCGGCTTCTCGCGCGACGCGCTGGGCGGCCGGCCGGCCAGGGCCCAGTTCGTGCTGGACGGCAGCGACAATTCCAAAGGTGCGGTGATGATGGCCTACCTGCCCGGCATACAGCGGGCGGCCTCGGCCCGGCTTTATGACCTGAAGTCCGCCCCCGCGCCGCTCTCGGTGGAGACGCGTTTCCTGTTCAACCCGGAGCTCAGCAGCCGCTGGTTCATGGTGCCAGGCCTTGCGGTCATAATCATAGGCCTGCTGGCCATCCTGCTTACGGCCATGACGGTGGCGCGGGAATGGGAGAACGGCTCCATGGAACTGTTGCTCTCCACGCCGGTGCGGCCGCTGGAGATCATTACCGGCAAATTGGCCCCGTACGGCCTGCTGGTGCTGACCGGCGTTTTCTTCGTCTATCTGGCGGCGCGGCTGGTGTTCGGCGTGCCTTTCGAGGGCTCTCACCTGCTGTTCCTGCTGGCCTGCCTGCTGTTCGTCACGGCGGCGCTGTCTCAGGGGCTGTTCATCTCGGTGGTAGCTCGCCAGCAGCAGGTGGCCATGCAGGTGGCCATCATCTCCGGCCTGCTGCCCAGCATGCTGCTTTCCGGCTTCATCTTCCCGGTGGAGAGCATGCCGAAGTTCTTCCAGTATTTCACCATGATCCTGCCGCCGAGGTGGTTCATGGTGGCCGCCCGCGGCATCTTCCTTAAAGGCTCCGGGCTGACGGAGCTCGCCGTGCCGCTGGCAGCGCTGGCGGGATTAAGCCTGCTGCTGCTGACGCTGGCGCTCAAGAAATTTAAAACGGATCTGGAACCATGAACCCTACGCTCAAGGCCTTTATAAGGAAAGAACTGGTGCAGACGCTGCGCGACGTGCGCATGCGGGTGCTGCTGTTCGGCGCGCCCATCCTGCAGCTCACCATCTTCGGCCTCGCGCTCTCCACCGAGATCAAGAACATCAAGCTCGCGGTGTTCATGCGGCCGGCCGATACTGCCGCGGTGCGGCTGGCTGACGACTTCTACTCCTCCGGCTGGTTCAAGCCCGCGGCTTTCGCTCCCGGAGAGGACCCCTTCGAGCTGATCGGTTCCGGCCGGGCCGACGCCGTGCTGATAATGCCGCCGGACGGGCTGGGCCGCGCGGCCGGGCGCGGCGAAGGCAGGATGCAGCTGCTCGTGGACGCCTCCAACGCAACCAAGGCTCGCGTGGTGGAGGCCTACGCCAAGACCATAACGGCCAGGGCCGCCGCGGCTTATGGCGCCACGCCGGCGCCGGCGCTCTCGTTCGATGTGCGCGTGCTCTACAACCCGGCCATGGAATCCTCGCTGTTCCTGGTGCCGGGCGTGATGGGCATGCTGATCTGCCTGGTCACTATCATCCTCACCGCCATGTCGCTGACGCGCGAGCGGGAGCTCGGGACCTTCGAGACCATAGTATCGGCCCCGCTTTCCAATACGGAGATCCTGCTGGGCAAGACGCTGCCTTTTGTACTGCTGGGGATGGTCGTCTTCGCGCTGGTGCTGACGGCGGCGCACCTGGTCTTCGGCGTGCCGGTGCGCGGTCCGGTGTGGCAGCTCTTCGTGGCGGCTTTCGTCTTCATCGTCACTACGGTTAGCGTGGGAACGTCCATCTCCACGCTCGCCAGGAACCAGCAGCAGGCCATGCTGGGCGGCTTCATGTTCCTTTTCCCTGCCATCCTGATGAGCGGCATCATGTACCCGGTGGAGAACATGCCGCGCGCTATAATAGCGGCCGCCTACCTGGACCCTTTGATGTATTTCATGCGGCTGCTCAGGAGCATTATGCTGAAGGGCGGCGACCTGCAAGTTTTCTGGACCAATGTGGGGGCTTTGGGGCTGATGGCCGCCTTCGCAGCCGGGCTCGCGCGCAACCGCTTTAAGCAGACGCTGAATTAAGGAGAACTTATGGCTAAAATTGAAAAGCAGGAAGACCTTCGCGGGAAAGCATTAAAGGCAAAAGACCTGGTGGGCTACGACAAGGGAGCGGTGGTGAGCCGCACCATCATCCAGAAGCCCGTGGGCACCGTCACCATCTTCTCGTTCGACAAGGGGCAGGGACTCTCCGAGCACACCGCGCCCTTCGACGCGATGGTGGAGATCCTGGACGGCGAGGCGGAAATCCTCATAGACCGCAAGCCGGTGAAGGTGAAGGCGGGACAATTCATCATAATGCCCGCCAACCGCCCGCACGCGTTGAAGGCCGTAAAGAAGTTCAAGATGGCGCTGATCATGATAAAAGCCTGAAGCGCCCGCCGGTTGTGCCGCTGACGGGGCTATGGTAAAATTCAACTGATGCTCAAAGTCTTTTCCTCGCTCAGGCTGTTCTTCGCCCTGGCGGCGCTGCTAGCCGGCGCTTTTGTTTACCAGACGCTGTTCAACCGCGGCGTCCCGGTTTACGGCGCGCCGTGGTTCGCCGCGCTGGGGCTGGCGCTGGCGGCCAACATAGGGGCCTGCGCTTTCAGCAGAAGCGGGGCCAGGCTGCACTACCTGCTGCTGCACGCGGGGTTGGTCGTGGTCATCGCGGGCGCGTTCGTGTCGCGCGCGCGCCGCTTTGAGGCCCAACTGCCGCTGCACAAGGGCGAGGCCGCGGAGCTGGCTAATACGGAGGAGTCCTCTTATAAATTGCCGTTCTCCGTTAAACTGGAAGACTTCCGCATAGATTATTACTCCGAGCCTCTGGGCCGGCTGGTGCTCGAGGAAGACGGCGCGCGCAAGATCTTCGACGCCAAAGAGGGGGCGGTGGTGCGCGCCTCCGGAGTTACGGTAAAGGTGCTGCGGCTGGTGCGGGATTTTGGCGTGACCTCCAAAAAAGAGGTGGTGGAGAAGTCCCCGTACTGGTTTAACCCGGCCGCGCAGGTGGAACTGGCGTCCGGCGGCAGGAAAAAGAAACTCTGGCTCTTCGCTAATTTCCCCGGCATGCACCGGGAGGCCCTGCCCTTCGGGCTTTACTACGCCGTGGAGCAGGCCGAGATAAAGAATTTCCACAGTTCGGTGCAGCTGACCCCTGCGGAGGGCTCCCCGGTGCGCGGCGAGATAGCGGTGAACAGGCCGTTGCGTTTTGGCGGGTATACGCTGTACCAGACCAGCTACGATCCCGCCGACGCCGGGTACAGCCTGGTGACGGTGACCATGGACCGAGGGGTCTGGATAGTGTATTTCGGGTTCGCCCTGGTGCTTGCCGGAGTGCTTTTATGGCTGCGCAAATAAGTTTCATCAACGCTTCTTTCGCTTTCTCGCTGGCGGCGCTGGCCGTTTTCGCGGCCGGCTACGTTTTTAACCGGCCGCGCCTGGCCGCCGCCGCGCCCTGGACGCTGGGCCTGGCCTGGGCCGCGCTCACCGGCGGCCTCGCCGCGCTGTGGGCCGCCCTGGGCAGGCCGCCGCTTTCCAACCAGTACGAATCGCTGCTGACGCTGCTGTGGTTCGTGTTCCCGCTCGCTTTTTATTTCCGCCGGCGCACGGAACGGGCCGAAATAGTCCCCGCCGCGGCGCTGGCCGCCTGCCTGCTGTTCGGCGCGGCCGCCCTGCTGGACCGTACGCCCCGCCCGCTGATGCCGGCGCTGCGCTCCAACTGGCTCATCATCCACGTGCTTTCCTCCATGGCCGCCTACGCGGCCTTTGCGCTGGCCGCCGCCGCGGCGGCCTGGTCGCTCTTCAAGGCGCAGGCGGAGAGCGAGGACTTCCTGGTGCGCCTGGCTAAAACAGGTTTCGCTTTCCTGACGCTGGGGATAATAACCGGCTCGGTCTGGGCCGAGACCGCGTGGGGTTCCTGGTGGAGCTGGGACCCCAAGGAAACCTGGTCGCTTCTGACCTGGCTGGCCTACGCTGCGGCGCTGCACCTGCGGCTCAAAGGCCTGCGCGGCAAGAATTTCTCCATAGCGCTGGTCGCCTGCTTCGGGCTGGTGCTGTTCACCTACTTCGGCGTGAATTTCCTCCTGAGCGGTATGCACAGCTACGCTAAATGACGGACCTAAAGGAACTTCGCGCTAAGGCGCGAAACTTCGCGGTAGAACACCGGACCCTGCTGTTAAAGGCGGGGGCGGCCTGCGCCGTCTGCGCGCTGGGCGGCGCCTTCCTGCTGTTCGGCCCGCCCAGGATGATAGAACTTACCGAAAGCCCGCAGTTCTGTGCGTTATGCCACTCCAACCAGAACGGGGACTGGCTGCATTCCGCCCACCGCCGGGAAAAATGCATAGACTGCCACCTGCCCAACGATAATTTCGCCGACCATTATATGTGGAAGTCCATAGACGGCGGCAAGGACGTCTTTTTCCACTTTTCGGGTCTCGGAGACGGCAACGACACGCAGTTGACCCCGCACGGCAAAAAAGTGCTGCAGGCCAACTGCATCCGCTGCCACGTGGACCTGGTCTCCCATATCAACAACAAGCGCTCCTGCATAGACTGCCACCGCACGCTGAGCCACCGTCGCACCGCCCTTACGCTGACAAAAGAGGAAATGAAAAAATGAAAAAACTCCTGATCCTGACGCTCGCTGCCGCCGCCCTTGCGGCTTGTTCCGGGCAGCCCGAGCCCATAAAAGTCTCCGAGATAAAGCCCGGGGAGTACGAACCCAAAGAATGGGGGAAGAACTACCCGCGCGAATACGAAGGCTGGGAGGCCACGGCCAACCCCACCCCCGCCGGCAAGAGCAAGTACAAGAAAGGCTGGGACACCGACGGCAAGATCTACGATAAACTTTCCGAGTATCCTTACATGGCCCTGCTGTTCAAGGGTTGGGGCTTTGGCATAGAATACAACGAGCCGCGCGGCCATATGCACATGCTCGAGGACGTCCTTAACGTGGATCCCTCCCGCCGCAAGGCCGGCGGCGTCTGCCTTACCTGCAAAACGCCCTACGCCCAGGAACTGCAGGAAAAATACGGCAAGGATTATTTCTCCAAACCTTTCGCCGAGGTCCATGCGCTGATCCCCAAGAACCACCAGAAGCTGGGCGCCGCCTGCATCCATTGCCACGACCCCAAGGACATGTCGCTGGTCATTCACAACAAGTTCACGCTGGTAAAGGCGCTGGAGTCCATGGGTGTGGATACTTCCAAACTTTCCACGCAGGACCTGCGCACGCTGACCTGCGCCCAGTGCCACGTCACGTACGTGGTGCAGAAAGACAAGGACATGCATTCCACCGACGTGTTCTTCCCGTGGAAGAACTCCAGACAGGGAAGCATTTCCATAGAGGACATAATAAAGACCATAAAGAGCGACCCGTCGCACCTGGAGTGGACGCAGGCCGTGACCGGCTTCAAGCTGGGTTTCCTGCGCCACCCCGAGTACGAGCTGTTCTCCAACAACAGCACCCACTGGCAGGCGGGCCTGGCCTGCGCGGATTGCCACATGCCTTACGTGCGCTCCGGCGCCTACAAGATCTCCGATCACCGGGTAATGAGCCCGCTCAAGAAAGACCTGAAGGCCTGCATTCAGTGCCACACGGAAGGCGCGCAGTGGCTTAAAGACCGCGTGCTGGCCACGCAGGACCGCACCGCCTCCATGCTGCTGCGCGCCGGCTACGCCACGGCCACGGCGGCCAAGCTGTTCGAAAAAGCCAACGCCGCGCAGAAGGAGGGGAAGAAAGTGGACCAGGCCCTCTACTCCAGGGCAAAAGATTACTACGAGGAGGCCTTTTACCGCACCACGTTCATAGGGGCGGAGAATTCCACCGGCTTCCATAACCCCACCGAGACCATGCGCGTGCTGGGCGACGCGGTTTCCTTCGCCGGAAAATCGGAGGCGCTGCTGAGGCAGGCGCTGGCGCAGGCGGGCGTGAGCGTGCCGGCCAGGATAGACCTGGAACTGCCCAAGTACCTCAAGGACCGCGGCGAAAAAAAACTCAACTTCGACAAGACCGTCGAGGTCAAAGACCCGTTCGGCAACCAGGAAAAGTTCTAAGGGGGGAGCATGGGCGCGGCACCGGACAGAAAGCGGATATTAAAAGAGATACTGGCGCAACTCCACAAGGGCCTGCCCCTGGAGGAAGCGAAAGCGCGTTTCGAGCGGGAAGTGGGCAAGGTGACCTCCCACGAGATCTTCGAGCTGGAGCAGTCGTTGCTCGAGGACGGCGTGCCGGCCGAGGAAATAAAGAAGTTCTGCAACGTACACGCGCTGCTTTTCCAGAAGGACCTGGAGAAGAGCATGGCCGACCCGGACTCCCCATCCCACCCGGTGGCGCTGTTCAAGGCCGAGAACGCCGAGATAAAACGCCGGGTGGACTCCGCCATGGGGCTGCTGCCGGCACTGAAAGAGGGGGAAGGCGGCGACTGGGTACGCAATATCATAGAAGAGTTGCGCGCGGTGCTGAAGCATTACGAGCGCAAGGAACAACTTCTTTTTCCTTACCTCGAGAAGGCTGGTTTCTACGGTCCGTCCAAGGTGATGTGGGGCAAGCACGACGAGGTGCGGGGGCTGTTTAAAACCGCGCTGGCCGCCGGCCCCGCGGAATTCCCCGCTGCGGCCGCCGCCCTGCTGGAAGAACTGGCCGGCATGATCTTCAAGGAAGAGAGCATCCTCTTCCCCACTTCCCTGGAAAAACTCAAGCCGGCCGATTGGGCCGAGATCTTCCGGGAGAGCGCCCAGGCCGGATATGTTTTCATAGAACCTCCGGAGGCCGTGGCCGAGGCGCTGGATGTCGCGCGGAATACGGCTTCTCTGTCGGGCGCCGTGGTGAACCTGCCTAGCGGCAACCTGTCGCTAGGGGACCTGACGGCCCTGCTCAACGCGCTGCCGGTGGACCTCACCTTCGTGGACGCGGACGATACCGTGCGCTATTTCTCCGAAGGCCGGGACCGGGTCTTCCTGCGCGCGCGCTCCATAATCGGGCGCAAGGTGCAGAACTGCCACCCGCCGCAGAGCCTGGGGGCCGTGGAAAAGATACTCAACGGCTTTAGGGACGGCTCCAAGAACTCCGAGGAGTTCTGGATAAACATGAAAGGCCGCGTTATCCACATCCGCTATTTCGCCCTGCGCTCCCCGGAGGGGAAATACCTGGGGTCGCTAGAGGTCACCCAGGACATAACGGCCATACAGAAGATAAAAGGCGAAAAAAGGCTGGCGTGATATGGCTGAAAAAATAATAGACCTGGATAAGACGCTGTTCGACGTGACCGCCCAGTACCCGGAGACCATAGACATTCTCTTCGGGCTGGGCTTTATGGGTGTGAAGAATCCGGGAATGCGCGAAAGCCACGGCCGGCAGATGACCCTGCGTACCGGCTGCGGGCACCTGGGCCTGGACCTGGCGGCGGTAAAGGCCGCCCTCGAGGCCAAGGGCTTCACCGTAAAGTCCTGAGGCCGGCGCGGGAAGAGCGAGGCGCCGGCGAAGCTGCCCGCGCCTTTTCTCTTGACAGGTATTTGGCTATTTGGCAAAATAGCCATATATGAAACCGGACCTTAAGAAAAATTACAGCAGGGAAGCCGCCGTGCTCAAAGCCATGGCGCACCCCACCCGCCTGCTTATCCTCAATTCCCTGAGGAAGAAGGAGACCTGCGTCTGCGAGCTGCGCGACCTGGTGGGCGACGATCTCTCCACCGTCTCCAAGCATCTGCTGGTCCTGAAGAACGCCGGCCTGGTGGCCGCCCGCCGGGAGGGGAACTGGCTTTACTACCGCCTAACCTGCCCCTGCGTGCTGGATTTTACCCGCTGTATAGCGGCCCTGGAGAAAGCCAATGTTTAAACCCGTGCAGCTGTTCGCGGACTGGCTGACTTACGGCGTCTTCGGCCTCGGGAGGGAGACGCTGGCCGGCGGCGCGGTGAACTTCTTCGTGTTCGACACGATAAAGATCCTCGCCATGCTGGCGGCCATCATCTATGCCGTAGCTGTGATGCGCACTTTCCTGCCGGCGTCCAAAGTGCGGGATATCATCCTTAAAAAGAGCCGCTTCGCCGGCCACCTGTGGGCCGCGGCGCTGGGCATAGCCACCCCGTTCTGCACCTGCAGCGCCATTCCGCTGTTCCTCGGCTTCGTGCAGACCGGCATCCCGCTGGGCATCACCTTCACCTTCCTGGTGGCGTCGCCCATGATCAACGAGATCGCGCTCGTAATGTTGTTCGGTCTGTTCGGGTTCAAGATAGCGGCGCTCTACGCGGCCAGCGGTTTTACCATAGCCGTGGCCGCGGGCCTTATAATCGGGCGGCTCAATTTGGAACACCTGCTGGAAGGGTTCGACCCGTCCAAGAGGGTGCAGAACCACTTGCTGGGGGAGAATATGCCGTGGACCGAACGTTTCTCCTACGCGCGGGACTACATGCTGGACATCCTTAAAAAGGTGTGGCCTTTCGTCCTTATAGGCGTAGGGGTGGGCGCCTGGATACACGGCTACGTGCCGCAGGACCTGCTGGCCCGCTATACCGGCGAGGGGAAATGGTACGCCGTGCCGCTGGCCACCCTTATAGGCATACCTGTCTACGCCGGTTGCAGCAGCGTAGTGCCGCTGATAGGCGCGCTGTCCGGCAAAGGTGTGGCCCTGGGCACCATGCTGGCGTTCATGATGGCCGTCACGGGCCTTTCGCTGCCGGAGTTCATGATCCTCCGGCGCGTGATGAAACTGAAACTGCTCTTTATTTTCTTCGGCATAGTAGGCGCCGGTATAATGTTCACCGGCTTTTTATTCAACTTCGTGATGCGGTAGGAGGAAAAATGAAAAAGATACAGATCTTCGGCGGCGGCTGCGCCAAATGCGGGGTACTTTACCAGCACGCCGAGGCCGCGGCCAAGGCGCTGGGCCTGGAATACGAACTGGAGAAGGTCAGCGACTATGAAAAAATAGCCGAGGCCGGGATAATGGCCACCCCGGCGCTGGCCGTGGACGGCAAGGTTAAGTTCGAGGGCCGCGTGCCGACCGTAGAAGCCCTAAAGGGGATACTTAAATGAAAGGCTCGCACGCTGCCGTTCGCTCCATGGTGAAGTCCGCCTACGGCAAGGTGGCCAGGGCCTCGTCCTCGTGTTGCTCCGGCTCTTCCTGTTGCGGGCCCGCCCCCGCGGCTTCCGAGGGGGAACTGGGGCTGTCCTGCGGCAACCCGGTGGGGTTCTCGAAGATAAAGAAGGGCATGACCGTGCTGGACCTGGGCAGCGGGGCCGGCAAGGACGTCTTTATTGCGGCGCCGCTGGCCGGGCCGAAGGGCCGGGTGATAGGCGTGGACATGACTCCGGAGATGCTGAAACTCGCCAAGAAGAACCTGTCCAAGTTCACCGCCCGCACCGGGCTCAGGAACGTGGAGTTCCGCAAAGGGCTCATAGAGGAATTGCCGGTGAAGGATGGCGAGGCGGACCTGATCATCTCCAATTGCGTGGTCAATCTTTCCCCGGACAAGCCCGCCGTCTTCCGCGAGGCCTTCCGCGCCCTTAAGCCGGGAGGCCGCATGGTGGTGAGCGACATAGTGCTCAACCGCGAGTTGCCGCCGGCGCTTAAAAAACACGCCGGGCTTTACGCCGCCTGCGTGGCCGGCGCCTTGCAGCGCCGGGATTACCTCGGCGCCATCAAGGCCGCCGGGTTCAAAGGCATAAAACTGCTGTCTGACAAGGTCTACCGGGCCGGCGGCACCTGCTCCGACCCCATCACCGACAAGGCCGGCAAAGCCCTGGACGGCGCGGCTTCGAGCATAACCGTGTGCGCGAGGAAATAAAGTGAAGAAAATACTTTTTCTCTGCACGGGCAATTCCTGCCGCAGTCAGATGGCCGAAGGCTGGGGCAAAAAACTTCTGGCCGGCAAGGCGGAAGTGTTTTCCGCCGGCACCAACCCCGGCTTGGTGGACCCGAGGGCCATAAAGGTGATGGCCGAGGCCGGGGTGGATATTTCCGGCCACCGGTCCAAGAGCGCCGCCGAGTTCAAGGACGCCGCGTTCGACCTGGTGGTGACGGTGTGCGACAAGGCCAGGGAAAGCTGCCCGGTATGGTTCGGCAAGGCGGAAAAACTCCATAAGAGCTTCGAGGACCCGCCTTTCCTCGCCAAGGACGCAAAGACGGAAGAAGAGGCACTGGCGCATTACCGCCGGGTGCGCGACGAAATAAAGACATTCGTGGGAGGACTGCTCTGATGGAAGGCATAATAAAGAAACTTTCGTTTTTGGACCGCTACCTGACGCTCTGGATCTTCCTGGCCATGGCGGCCGGCGTGGCCGCCGGCTGGGTGTGGCCGCAGACCGTGGCGGAGTTCAACGCCGCTTCCAGCGTGGGCACCACTTCCATCCCCATAGCCATAGGCCTCATCCTCATGATGTACCCGCCGCTGGCCAAGGTGAAATACGAGGAGATGCACCGCGTCTTCGAGAATAAGAAGGTCCTGCTGCTGTCCCTCGCCCAGAACTGGCTGGTAGGCCCGGTGCTTATGACCGCGCTGGCCATAATTTTCCTGCGCGACAAGCCGGAGTACATGGTGGGCCTTATCATGATAGGTTTGGCCCGCTGCATTGCCATGGTGATAGTCTGGAACGACCTCGCCCGCGGCGACAGGGAATACTGCGCCGGCCTGGTGGCCTTCAACTCCGTTTTTCAGGTGCTGTTCTTCCCGGTTTACGCCTGGTTCTTCATAACGCTGGTGCCGCGCTGGCTGGGGTTGGAGGGGGCGGTGGTGAATATCACGATGGGCGAGATAGCCAAAAGCGTTTTAATTTATCTGGGCATCCCCTTCATAGCCGGCATAGCTACCAGGTTCGCCATGCTTAAAACGAAGGGCGCCGAGTGGTATGCCTCTAAATTCATCCCTGTTATCAGTCCCCTGACGCTGATAGCTTTGCTTTTCACCATAATCGTGATGTTCTCCATAAAAGGCGAGAACATAGTGCAGGTGCCCATGGACGTGCTGCGCATCGCCGTGCCGCTGCTGGTCTATTTTGTCCTGATGTTCTTCGCCTCCTTCTACATGGGCAGGAAGGCCGGGGCTAATTACGAGCAGTCCGCTACGCTCTCCTTTACTGCGGCTTCCAACAACTTCGAACTGGCCATCGCGGTGGCCATAGCCACTTTCGGCATAAAGCACGGGGCGGCTTTCGCGGCCGTCATAGGCCCGTTGGTGGAGGTACCGGCCCTAATAGCCCTGGTTAACGTTTCCCTGTGGATAGGCCGCCGCTGGTATGGGGTGCCCGCGCTCCGGCCTGAAAATGTATAATAGTTCTCAGTTATGAAGCCCAAGATCCTGCTGGTTGACGATCTGGAAGACATCCTGGCCGTGGTGCGCAAACTGCTGCCCGGCTGCGACGTGTCCGAGGCCCACAACGGCGCCGAAGCGCTGAGACTGGCCGCTGAGCAAAAGCCCGACCTCGTAGTGCTTGACGTCCACCTGCCCGACATGAGCGGCGTGGATATGATGGAGCGCTTTGCGGCCATGGACCCTAAGCCGGTGGTGATAATGCTTACCGGCGACGCCACGGTGGAAACCGCCGGGCGCGGGCTGGCCGCCGGGGCTTTCGCCTACATCACGAAGCCTTTCGAGGCCAAGGACCTGCTGGAACTGGTAGTGAAGGGGCTTGATTTTGCGGAAAAAGAGAAGGCCCGCCGCAACAATCCCTAGCCGTTGCCCTATAAATCAAAACCCCGCGCCCTTACGGACGCGGGGTTTTTTAATCCCCTGAATAACCTTCGGTTTAGAACTTGTAACCGACGGTGATGCCCGGCAGGTGGGCGGTGGAAGTGTACTTGCCCTTGAGCGTGGCGCCGCCGTTAGGAGAGGCGTCGATCTTGCGCTCCAGGAACATCAGGTACATGTAGGCCACGTCCACGGTGATGTTGTTCTTGTTCCAGCCGGCGCCAAGGGAGAGGGCCACGCGGTTGGAATCCGGCACGCGGGTCTCGAAGTATTTGTTCGGGACCGGGGTTATGTCGTAGAAGGCGCCGGCGCGGAACTTCCACGCGTCGGAGTACTTGTATTCGGAACCAACGCGAACGGCCCAGGCAGGCTGCCAGTTCTTGACGTCCTTGCTGATGGCGCCGACGCCGCTGTCCTTGGTGTAGCCGATGATGATATTGCGGTAGGTGGACCAGTCGGTGTAGTCGAGGTCGGCCGAGAAGAGCAGTTTGTCGCTGTACTTATAGGCCGCGCCGAGCTGAAACATATCCGGCAGGGTCAGCTTGGTGTGAGCGTCCCGGTCGGTGGCCCTTGCGGCGGATACTACGCCGCTGGTCGGGAGGAGGTTTATCTTGCCTTCGATGAGCACCTTCACAGGGCTGTGGTAGTTGGCGCCGAAGCTCAGTTTGTCGTTATGCTTATACATAACGGCGGCGTTGTAGCCCCAGCCGTTGCCGTCACCCTCGAGGGTCTGTTCCTCGTTCAGGACCGGCGAGCCGGCGTAGAGGGCGTTGGCGGGAGCCACGATCATCTTGTCGAGGGTAGCATCCAGCTGGACGTAGTCGAAGCCGGCGGCAAAGGAGAACTTGTCGTTCAACTTGTATGCGCCGTTAAGGTTATAGTTGACGGCTTTGACTTCGGACTTGGTGGCAACGGTGCGGGTTTCCGCGGTATTCTTGTTCCACTCGGTGGAAAGTCCGAAAGGGGCGTTCGCGCCGAAACCCAGCGACCACTGGTCGTTTAATTTATGGGTGGCGTAGAAATGAGGGGGGATGTGGGTCTTGTTCGCTATCTTGTCTTTGGTGCCGTCGAGGTTCTTGTGCTCCATGGTCGGGATGACCATGACGGTGCCGAGGGAGAGGTTGGTGCCTTCCTGGCCCGTTATGGCGGCGGGGTTGTACCACACTGCTGACGCGTTATCGGCCACGGCGGTGTAGGCGTTGGCCATACCGGTAGCTTTAGCGTCCTGGTCTGCGAGGCGGAAACCCGCGGCGTTGACGCTGCTCGCCAACCCCATGAGGCCCACCAGTATGAGGACTATTATGTTCATTACTACCTCCTGACTGATTTATACGACCTGTCAATTATACAAAATGCCCTCCGGGACCGTCTTAACAACGGTCAACCCCCAAAACCAGGCGCTTTTAAAGGGGCCAGAGTTTTATGGTTTTGTCGTTTGAGGCGGAGGCCAGGTACTTGCCGTCCGGAGAGATGTCCACAGAATAGATCTCGTCCGTATGGCCCTCGAAGGTCTTAAGGCAGGCGCCAGAGACCGGGTCCCAGAGCTTTACGGCCGAGCCGCCGCCGGTGGCTACCTGCTTGCCGTCCGGGGAGAAGGTGACGCAGTTTATCCAGTCGCTGTCTTTTACGGAACCGGCTTCCACCAGCTTTTCCGCGTCCCAGATCTCCAGGCGTTTCTCCATACCGGTGCCGGCGGCCAGCAGGCGGCCGTCGGGCGAGAAAGCCAGCGAGCGGATGCCGTAGGCGTAAGAGTCGTTATCCTTAAGGAGTTTCCCGTCGGCGTCCAGGAACTGCAGTTCCACGCCGCCGGCCGCGATAAGCCCTTTGGGGGAGACGGCCAGCGCTTTGATGTCGCCTATGCCGGGTTCCAGGGTCTTTTCCAACCAGCCTTTGGGGGAGGAGAAGACCTTTATGGTGCCGTCGTCCGAGCCGGAGTAGAGCAGTTTGCCGTCAGGGGAGAAGGCGAGGCAGTTGACCGGCCCCGAGTGTTTGGAGGCGGCGGCCAGGGTGGAGCAGTCCGCGGTGCGCCAGATCTTTATCCCCTTGTCCCAGGACGCGGAGGCGAATACGTCGCCGTCGGGATCGAAGGCTACCGCGCGCACAGCCCCTTCGTGGGCCGGTCTGGTTTGTATCTCTATGCCGTCCGGGATGGACCAGAGCCGGATGGTTTTGTCCTCGCCGGCCGTGGCCAGGAACTTGCCGCATGGCGAAAAAGCCAGCGCCAGCACGCCGTCGGCGTGGCCCGCGAGAGTCTTGATAGCTGAATTTTCGCCCATTTTGCCCCCTGAAATACCCAACGGACATAATTTATATAATTTTACGTCAACATGCAAAAGCACCGCGTAAAGAACAGTATTTCCGCTTCCATGAAGGACGGCGCGGCCTGGGCCATGATGAGCGGCTTCGCCGATCCCTATTCCGTGCCGTTCGCGCTGGCCATGGGGGCCGGCACCATGGGCGTGGGCGTGCTGCGCTCCTTCCCGGCGCTGGCGTCGGCCATCTTCCAGATCTTCACGGAAAAACTGGTGCTCAGGCTGGGCAGTTGTCGCCGGGCCCTGTTGCTGACGGTAATGATCCAGGCGCTGAGCCTCTTTGTCTCGGCTTGCGCCGGTTTCCTGCCGCCCGCGGCGGGCCTGCCCCTTTTTGTCGCAATGGCCGTGGCCTACATGGTGGCGGGCAATATGTCCGGCCCGCCCTGGGCGGTGCTGATGGGGGAATATATCCCGGCGTCTAAGCGCGGGAATTTCTTCGGTTTCCGTTCGCAGCTGGTCGGATTGGTTTTCTTCGCCGGCAGTTTCATCGCCTCTCAACTGCTGGGAGTCTGGCAAGGGCGCGGCCTCTGGGGATTCTTCCTCATTTTTACGGGTGCCGGGGTGTTCCGGCTCATTTCCTTTTATTACCTGACGCTGATGTACGAGCCGCGCACCTGCTTCCACCTGCCCCGCGGCGGCGCCGGAGTGGATTTTCTCGGTTCGCTTGATTTTCGGCGCGGGCGCGTGCCGGCCCTGTTCTTCTCCGTGCTGGTGCTGCTCTTCTCCACTTATCTTTCGGCGCCTTATTTCAGCGTCTACACGCTTAAGGAACTGGGCTGCGGGTACACGCGCTACATGGTGCTGATGACCATAGGCCCGCTGATGACCTACCTGTTCATGCGGCGGTGGGGGCAGGCCGCGGACGGTTACGGCAGCGTGAAGATACTCAAAGCGGCCTTCCTCCTGGTCCCCGTAGTGCCGCTGCTGTGGACGCTCAGCCGCAATTTCTACTACCTGGCCGCGGTGGAGACTTTTTCCGGCATTATCTGGGGCGCCTACCTCATAGGCATGAACAATTTCCTCTACGAAAGCGTCCCGGTCCATTCCCGCGCCGGGTACAACGCCTTCCTCAGCTTTACCACCGGGCTGGCGCAGTTCGGTGGCGCGCTGCTGGGCGGTTGGCTCTACCAGAGCCTGCCCCCGCTGGCCGGCAGCGCCTTCGTGTCGCTGCTGCTGGTTTCGGCCGCGCTGCGGGTCCTGTCCGTGGCTCCCATGTTCCTGCTGGTGCGCGAAACGCGCGACGTCCGCGCGGCCGGCCCGGTGGAACTCCTGCTCTTCATGTCCGGCTTCAAACCGCTGGTGCGGTGACATCCCCAAAGGCAGGGCTGTCCCAAGAAAATCCGTTAAAAAAAGAGAATCCTCCGTTAATGGTAAGATGTTTTTGCTTAAGAAAACAGTCTTTCCCGACGGAGGATTCCTTATGTCCCATTATAGCACATTGTTTTCGCACGTTCTTGGGCAGATACCCAGACATGATTTTGAAAACCTCGTAAAACGGCACGGCGCCGACCGCTACACCAAGAATCTAAGCACTTGGAACCAGTTCACGGCCCTGCTATACGCGCAGATAAGCGGCCTGGAAAGCCTGCGCGAGATCGAAAGCGCTTTTGCCGTGCAGGCCATGCGCACCTACCACCTGGGCCTGCCGGCCAAGATCTGCCGCAATACCCTATCCCACGCCAACGCCAACCGTGACAGCCGCATCTACGAAGGAATGTTCTATAAACTGCTGGCCCGCTGCCGGGACCTGACGCCCAAACACAAGTTCAAGTTCCCTAACCCGCTGTACAGCATAGACGCCACCACCATCAGCCTTTGCCTGTCGGTCTTCCCCTGGTCCGAGATCAAGCACAAGAAAGGGGCCATAAAGATGCACTTCCAGTACGACCACAGCGGGGATATCCCGTGTTTCATGGTGATGACCGGCGGCGAAGAGAACGATGTAAAGGCTGCCAAGGCGCATATCAAACTTTCGCGGGACAGCATCTACTGCTTTGACCGGGGCTATACCGATTCCAAGTGGTTGCGGCGTATCAGCGACGCCGGGGCGTACTTCGTAACCCGGCTGCGGGAACGGGTGGCATACCGTGTAGTGGGACAGCATGTAAGCTGGAAAGGGCGATCGCAGGGTGTGGTAAGCGACGATGTGATAGAACTGGCCGGCAAGGGGAAGGGAAACTATCCGCGGTTCATGCGGCTTATAAGATACTACGACAAAGAACATGACAAGACCTTCGAGTTTATAACGAACCAGCTGAAGCTGCCTGCGCGGACCATAGCGGACATATACAAGTCGCGCTGGCAGATAGAGGCGTTCTTCCGGTGGGTGAAACAGAACCTGAAGATCAAGACGTTCCTGGGGACGAGCAGGAACGCGGTGCTGACGCAGATCTGGACGGCGATGTGCTATTACCTGCTGCTGGCCTACATCAAGTACCAGAGCCGGTACGCGCATTCGCTGTACTACCTGCATAACGTGATAAAGGCGGGTTTGATGGAGCGGTTATCGCTTTTGGACACGCTGAATTTGAGTGAAAATCGCTTAAAAAGGATACGTGACGGGGACTTGCAGCCGCTGCTGCCCTTCGGCTGAAGAACTTTCTTGGGACAGCCCTGCCCCAAAGGGCCCATGCTCCAAGGGGGCCGTGGGGCCTTGCGCGGGGGCGTTTCCTCTGGTATACATATAGTGACGGCCGCTCCGTCATGGAGAAATACAATGAAGAACCTTTTTAAATTCGCTTCAGCCGGTTTTGTGGTCCTGGGTTTCGCCTCACTGGCTTGCGCCGGGGCGATGGACGACCTTGGCGCCCCGCAGCCCGCGGCGGCCCAGGCGGCCCCGGTACAGGCCGTGCCGGCCGAACCTGCCCAGAAGATGCCCGACATAGACCTCTTCGGCTATTTCGGCTACGGTAAAAATGTGAAGGGCGTGGAGCTCTTCGAGGCGGAAGGGTCCAAGTCCGCCAAGGGCGTGGCCGACGTAGTGGCCTCCGTGGACCTGCCCCCGTTGAAGAACGCCTATCTTAAGCCCGCCGTCTCCTTCACCACCGGCGCCGGCACTAAGGTATTCGTGAGCGGCACCAAGGCAGCCAACTGCCCCGATGGCGGCAATTCCTGCGCCGACAAGGAAAAATTCTTCCTGGTGCTGACCACGGCCAAGGACCAGAGTTTTTTTGTGCGGGCAATGGACATTATCAACTGGGGCATTTTCATGAGCGGCTCCAAAACTATCACCATAGACGGCGAGAAGTATGTGGTGAAGGTCTACGCCAACGCTTCCACGCCTGAGAACAGCAAACTGGAGGTCAAAGGGCCGCGCGGCGTGGCGCTTAACTCGGACCTTAAGAGCATCGGCGACGCGGTGGCCGCCAAGGGCGTGGACGTGAAGCTGGGCCAGTCCTATAAACTGGCTTACGGCAACGAGATAGTGCAGGGCCCCCAGGGTGCGCGCTTTACCGACAAGATGCTGGTGCTCATGATCCCGTTCCCGGTGGTGAACGCGTCCACCTATTACATCTTCAACGCCAGCGAGATAACGCCCTCCGGCATGCAGTTCCCCGCGTTCGAGCGGGCCTACGGCTTCAAACTGCAGGGCGGCAAGCTGGACATTTACCGCATCTGAGCAAAGCCCGCGGTAAAGGCCGGGGAAGGTTCCCCGGCCTTTTCTTTTGTCCCGGCAGTCCGTCGGTCAAAGTTATATAATAGTAGGAACGGTAAAGAGGGGAAAATGAATTTTTCCGAAGATATAAATACGGTTTTTGAGAAGGACCCCGCCGCGCGCGGCTTTTGGGAAGTCCTTCTCTGCTATCCCGGCCTGCACGCGGTGTGGCTGTACAGGGCGGCCCACTGGCTCTGGGAGCGGGGGTTCCTGCTGGCCGCCCGGCTCGTCTCTCACCTGGCGCGATTTTTCACCGGCGTGGAAATACACCCCGGCGCCAGGATAGGCCGCCGCTTCTTTATTGACCACGGCATGGGCGTGGTGATAGGCGAAACCACCGAGATCGGCGACGACGTGCTGCTCTACCAGGGCGTGGTGCTGGGCGGCACCTCGCTGGAGCACGTAAAACGCCATCCCACGCTGGGCAACGGCGTGGTGGTGGGCTCCGGCGCCACCATACTGGGCGCCATCAAAATAGGGGACCGCTCCCGCATAGGGGCCGGTTCCGTGGTGCTGCACGAGGTCCCGCCGGACACCACGGTGTTCGGCGTGCCGGCGCACAGCGCCCTGGGCGGCGCGGGCAGGGAACAGCTGGCCCACGACAAACTGCCGGACTTCTGCGGCGAGCAGATGCGCCGCGTCCAGCGGGAACTGGACGAACTTAAAAAGGAACTTTTAAAGAAATGAAATACGCCGAGGATATGGCCGGCCTGATAGGCCGCACGCCGCTGGTGCGGATAAACCGCCTGGCCGCCGGTTCCGGCGCGCTGCTGCTGGCCAAACTGGAATTCTTCAACCCGTCGTCCAGCGTTAAGGACCGGGCCGCCTGGGGGATGCTTGCCGACGCCGAGGCAAAGGGGCTGCTCAAGCCCGGTTCGCTGGTGGTTGAACCTACCAGCGGCAATACCGGTATAGGCCTGGCCTGGCTCTGCGCCATAAAAGGCTACAAGCTGGTGCTCACCATGCCCGACACTATGAGCGAGGAGCGCCGCCGCATCCTGCACGGCTTCGGCGCCCAGATGGTGCTCACGCCCGGCGCCGCAGGCATGGCCGGCGCCGTGGCCAAGGCGGAGGAACTGTTGGCCGCCAACCACGGGGCTTTTATGCCGCGCCAGTTCGCCAACCCCGCCAACCCCGCCATCCATGAAAAAACCACAGGCGAGGAGATCTGGGCCGACACCGACGGACAGATAGATCTCCTGATCGCCGGCGTAGGCACCGGCGGCACCATAACCGGGGTGGCGCGGGCGCTTAAGCGCCACAAGCCCTCGGTCCGGATAGTCGCGGTGGAGCCGGCCGCCTCACCCTTGCTCTCAGGCGGCAAACCCGGCCCGCACCGGATACAGGGCATCGGCGCTAATTTTATCCCCGAGGTCATGGACCGCGCCGTGGTAGATACTGTGGTCCCCGTTACCGACGAGGCCGCCGGGGTAATGACCCGCCGCCTGATGAAGGAAGAAGGGATCTTCTCGGGTATTTCTTCCGGGGCGGCCATGCAGGCAGCCGTGGAACTGGCCAAGCGCCCGGAGAACTCGGGCAAAACCATAGTCGCCATCCTGCCGGACACCGCCGAGCGCTACCTGAGCACCTGGCTGTTCGGGGATATGCCGCCTATAGGGGCCTCCGATACATGAAACTCGCCACGCTCTGCTACGTACGCAGGAACGGCCGCACGCTCATGCTGCACCGCGTTAAAAAAGCCGACGACGTGCACGAGGGCAAATGGAACGGCCTGGGCGGGAAATTCGAGCCGGGGGAATCTCCCGAGGATTGCGTGATCCGGGAGATACGTGAGGAATCCGGCCTGAAGATAAAGTCCCCGGTCCTCAAAGGCGTGCTCACCTTCCCGGATTTCGCCAAGGGCGACGACTGGTACGTGTTCGTTTTCACGGCGTCGGAATTTACCGGCCGCCTGATAGATTCCGACGAGGGGAACCTGGAATGGATCCACGACCGGGACCTGCTGAAGTTGAATCTCTGGGGTGGGGACAGGGTTTTCCTCCCGCTTTTGAAACGCCGCGGGCACTTCTCCGGGAAATTCCATTACAGGAACGGCCGCCTGACCGGGTACAAAGTGGATAAATACTAGTATGAAAAAAAACCTGATCCTCGGCTTGATGAGCGGTACCTCCGCCGACGGGCTCTCCATAGCGCTGTGCTCGGTATCCGGCAAAGACCTGCGGGTGCACAAATTCGCAAATTATCCCTATCCCGCGGCGCTGCAGGCCCGCATCATAAGCGCCCGTAGCCTGTGCGCTCCGGAACTTTCGGCGCTTAATTTCGAGCTGGGCCGCCTTTGGACGGGCAGGGTGAAGGAATTCTGCCGCAAGAACCGAGTTCCCTATAAGAGCCTGGCCGTCATAGGCTCGCATGGCCAGACCGTCTGGCACGCGTCGGGGAAAAAAGGGCATACCCTGCAGATCGGCGAAGCCTCTTTTATAGCGGAGGAGACCGGGCGCCCCGTGTTCTGCGATTTCCGCCCGGCGGACATGGCCGCCGGCGGCGAGGGCGCGCCCCTTATCCCGTTCCTGGACGAGTTCCTCTTTGGCGGGAAGGAGCCGGTGGCCTTGCAGAACATCGGCGGCGTGGGGAACATAGCTTTCGTCGGGCGCGGCGTTAAAACCTCCGGCTTCGACACCGGCCCGGGCAATTCGCTCATGGATACCGCCATTACCGAACTTTCCGGCCACAAACTCTCCTACGACCGGGACGGCCGCTGGGCCGCGGCTGGAACTCCGGACCTGGCGCTGGTTTACCGGCTGCTGGCGGCGCCTTTCTTCCTCCGGCGGCCGCCCAAGTCCCTGGACCGGACCGAGTATTCACTGGCGTTCCTTAACAAGCATTGCGGGCCGCTCTTTAAAAGGCACTCTGCGAACGACCTCCTGGCCACGCTTAACTTCTTCACCGCGGCCTCCATAACCCTTGCCTTCAAACGCTTCGCGCCGCGCGGCACGAAGGAACTTATAGTCAGCGGCGGCGGCGCCCTGAACCCGGTGCTGATGGACAACCTTGCCGCGCTGCTGCTGCCGGCCGGCGTGCGTGTGCGCTCCATCGGGGAGCTGGGCATACACCCGCTGGCTAAAGAGCCGGCCTGCTTTGCCCTGCTGGCCTGGCTGGCCCTTAACGGCGAGAGCAACCACTGCCCCGGCGCCACCGGGGCGCGTGGCCCGCGCGTGCTGGGGAAATTGATCCGCTCGAAATGAACGACGTGAGGCCCGATTCCAGGCTCGCCCTCATGATGCGGGCCTTTAAATACCGCAACTACCGGCTTTTTTTCGGCGGGCAGTTGATCTCCCTGGTTGGTACCTGGATGCAGAGCGTGGCCATGAGCTGGCTGGTCTACCGCATGACCGGCTCGGCGCTGCTCTTGGGCGTCACCGGCTTTGCCGCGCAGGTGCCCGCCCTGTTCCTCGCCCCGTTCACCGGCACCGCCGCTGACCGTTACGACCGCCGCCGGATAATGCTTATTACCCAGACGCTGGCCATGCTGCAGGCCGCGGCGCTGGCGCTGCTGGTGCTGTTCGGCCACCCCCAGGTCTGGCAGATAGTGGCGCTGGCCGCCTTCAACGGCATGGTCAACGCTTTCGACATGCCAGCCCGGCAGTCCTTCGTTATCCAGCTGGTGGAAAAGCGAGAGGACCTGGCCAACGCCATAGCGCTCAACTCGTCCATGTTCAATTCCGCCCGCCTGCTGGGCCCCGCCATAGCCGGCGTGTTCATAGCCGCTTTCGGGGAGGGGATATGTTTTTCTCTCAACGCGGTTTCCTACCTGGCGGTAATAGCCGCGCTGCTCGCCATGCGGCTGCCTCCGGCCCGGGCGGCCGCGCCCGGCGCGGCCAAGCGCCGAGGCTTCATCGCCGGGCTTAAGTACGCCTACGGGTTTGCGCCCATCCGCTACATCCTCATGATGATGGCCATCGGCAGCCTGCTCGGCATGCCTTACGCCGTGCTCATGCCGGCCTACGTAAAGGAGATCCTGCACGGCGGGCCAAAGACGCTGGGCTTCATAATGACCTCCTCCGGCACCGGCGCCCTTATAGGCGCGCTGCGCCTGGCCGGCCGCCGCCACCCGGCGGGGCTGGAACGCAGCCTGCCTTTCTTCACCGCCCTGTTCGGCCTCGGGCTTATAGCCTTCTCTTTCTCCACGTCCTTCCCGGTTTCGGCCATCTGCATAGCCTGCGCCAGTTTCGGCATGATCAGTTTCATGGCTTCCGGCAATACCGTCATCCAGACGCTGGTTGACGAGGATAAGCGCGGCCGCGTGATGGCGCTGCACTCCCTTGCCTTCATGGGCATGGCCCCGTTCGGCAGCCTGCTCGCCGGCTGGGCCGCTTCCTACATAGGAGTGGCCCGCACCATCTCGCTGAGCGGCGTTTTCGTGATAGCCGGCACGGCGTTCTTCGCCACGCGGCTGGGGGAAATAACCCGGCACGCCGCCCCGGTGTACAGCCGCCTGGGCATGGCGGACGAAGCCGCCGGAGAACTGGAAGAAGCCGAGCACGCCGAGCGCCCGGTCTGACCCGGCTCAAAAATTGTAGAATTTAGGGGATGGAAAAGCGCGAAAGGGCCATCCTCTCCGGCGAGATCAAGACGATCCTCAAACATGTTTCCCGCACGCTCTACCTGAGCGTGAAGATCCTTCCCGAGCCCGTAAAAAGTTCCATGGGCATGGGTTACCTGCTTTGCCGCGTGATGGACACCGTCACGGATTCACCGGCGATAAGCGCGCAGGAGAAACTGCGCCTGCTCGCGCTGATGCGCGGCCTGCATAAGCCCGGCAACGCGCAAGCCGCCGCGGCCAGCGCGGAGCGCCTGGTGGCCGGCGCGCAAACGCAGGGGGAAAAAGACCTGCTGCAGAAGTTCGGCAAGATACTGGACGTCTACGCCAAATTCCCCGAGGGCGAGATAAAGATCTTCTCGGAACTCCTGGACGCCGTGGCCGCCGGCATGGAGATGGACGTTAACGCTTTCCCCGGCGGCGCGCCCGCGGCGCTCAAAACGCCCCAGGACCTGGAGCGCTACTGCGCGCTGATAGGCGGCGCCCCGGGCGTTTTCTGGGCCAGGCTTTACCGCGAGGCTATCCGCAGGTCCACCCGCGCCACTTCCAATTTCCCTTCCGAACGCGACGCCGAGATGATAGGCTCGGCGCTGCAGATGACCAATATCCTCAAGGACCTGGCGGCGGACCTGCGCATCGGGCGCTGCTATATCCCGCAGTCGGACCTGGACCTGAGCAACCTCAAACCCGCGGACCTGCTGGACCCGGCCAATATGCCCCGCCTGTGGGAGACCAGCACCCGCTGGATCAACTGGGCCGTGGACCGGCTGGACCAGAGCGAGGCCTTCCTGGCCCTGATCCCCAAAACGGAGCTCGCGCTGCGTGCAGCGGTCATCTGGCCGGTTTACTGGGCCATGGACACCCTGGAAGAAGTCGCCCATTCCAACCTGCTGGACCCGGCCGACCGCCCCCGGATACACCGCAACCGGATCTACTCCACCATCGCTTCCACCCCGCCGCTGCTGCTGAGCAATACGGCCTTTGCCCGCGGCTACCGTTTCCGCCGAGAGACGCTTATAGTTTCCATCAACCGGTTGAAGTTCTAGGGGGAATATGAAAAGACTTGTCCTTTTATGCGCCGCTCTGGCGTTCTGCTCCTGCTCGCGCCGGCTGCAGCCGGAGGAGCGCGAAGACGCGCGCCGCGCGGAACTCGAGCTCCAGTCCGTAATGGATATGGCCTCATCCAAGCAGATCCCGCCCATAGAGTTCGAGCTCGGCTCGGCCAGGCTCCTGCCTTCCTCGTTCTCCCTGCTGGACAAGGTCGCCTCGGTGCTGATGGCACACAGCCGGCTCAAGCTCCTGGTCTTCGGGCATACCGACGATTCCGGTTCGGCCGCTTTCAACGAGCGCATCTCGCTGGAGCGCGCCAGCGCGGTAAAGCTGTACCTGGCAAAAAAAGGGGTGGCGCCGGATTCCGTGCGCGTGTTCGGTTATGGCGAGACCAAACCGCTGTTCACCGAGAGGACGGAGAAGGCCCGCGCCCTGAACCGGCGCGTGGAATTCCGCATCACTACCCGCGACTGGGGCACCGTCTATTGAGGCCCGGCCTCACTAGGAGGCCGGGCCTCGATAAAAGAAGAGCCCCGGGTGGTCCCGGGGCTCTTTCTTTTTCGCGGCTCAGGCTATGCCTGAGTCCGGGTCGAACTTGCGGTATTTGTAGGCGAACTTGCTGGGCCTGCCCGTGGGGGCGGGGGTGTCGCTCCACTGGAATTCGCGGTCGGCTATGCGTACCAGGTCGCCTTCCAGCGTGCCGGCCTTCTTCAGCGCCTTGTCCAGGCCTATCGTGCGGAAGATGCGGCGCAGGCGGTCCCAGGAATCCGGCTGGTTGAAGTTGGTCATGGCGATGAGCTTCTCCACGCGCGGGCCGGTTACCACGTAGGTGCCGTACTTGTCGGGCTTTATAAGGAAGCCTCCGGTTTTTCCGACTATCATCTTTACGGGCGCGGATTCGGGCTTGTAGAGGTCCGCCACTTTTATTTCCGGCAGCAGCTTTATTACGCGGTCCAGCAGTTTGGACACGCCTTTGCCGGTGGCGGCCGAGATAAGGAAGATCTCGCGCTTCTTGAACTTCTTCTGCAGCAGCGCGTGCACCGCTTCCGCCTCCGGGAGGTCGGCTTTGTTGACGGCCAGGATGGCGGTTTTTTTTGCGAGCAGCGGGTGGTACTGTTTCAGTTCTTTCTCTATCACGCGCACGGCCTTCTCCGGTTTAAGGGCGCCGAAGCCGGCCGGGTCCACCAGGTGCACCAGCAGCTTGGTGCGCAGTACGTGCTTGAGGAAGAGGTCGCCCAGGCCCTTGCCGGCGTGCGCGCCTTCTATCAGGCCGGGAATGTCCGCGGCCGCGAAGCCTTTGCCTTTGTGCGTGACCATGCCGATATTGGGGTTGAGGGTGGTGAACGGATAGCCGGCTATCTTGGGGCGCGCGGCGGAGATAGCCGCCAGCAGCGTGGATTTGCCCGCGTTGGGAAATCCCACCAGCCCTACGTCGGCCAGCACGCTGAGTTCCAGCCAGGCCTCGAACTCCTCACCGGGCTCGCCGTTCTCCGAGATCTTGGGCGCGGTATTGAAGCGGGTCTTGAAGGCGGTATTGCCGCGGCCTCCGCGGCCGCCTTTGGCTACCCTGAAGCGCTGGCCGTCCTCTTTGAGGTCCGCCAGGATCACCCCGTCGCGCTTTATCACCGTGCCTAAGGGCACGTAAAGGGTCTTGTCCTCGCCGTTGGCTCCGTCGCGCTTGTTGCCGCCGCCCGGGGCCGCGTCCTCCGCGGTGATGTGCGGATGGAAAGCTATTTCCCGCAGCGTAGTGATGTTGGGGGAGGCCACGAACCAGATGCTGCCGCCTACGCCCCCGTGGCCGCCGTCCGGCCCGCCGTAAGGGATATACTTTTCCCGGCGGAAGGAGGAGGCGCCGTTGCCGCCCTTGCCCGCTTTAAGGTAAACGTGGGCGGTGTCTATGAAAGTGGCGCGCTGATCTCTGCTTGGTGACATATAATAAAAAACCTCCCGAACGCGGTAAGCACCCAGGAGGTTTTGTCCTTTTGGAAGGTTATTTCGCGGCGGGGTAAACGCTGATCTGCTTCTTGCCGCGTTTGGCCCACTCGAACTTGACGACGCCGGTGACTATGGAGAACAGGGTGTCGTCGGAAGCGCGGCGCACGTTGGCTCCCGGCAGGAACTTGGTGCCGCGCTGGCGGACCAGGATCTCCCCGGCGTTGACCTTCTGCATGCCGTAGCGCTTCACGCCAAGGCGCTGGCCGTGGCTGTCGCGTCCGTTAGTGCTTGAACCTTGTGATTTTGTTCCTGCCATGTGATTGACCTCTGTTGTAAAGCGCCGGGCCGGCTCGAGGCCGTATCCTGCGCCGCCTGGAAATTAGGACAGCTGTATGTCCTTAACTTCTATCTCGGTGAGTTCCTGGCGATGGCCCGAGGCTTTTTCGTAAGCTTTCTTGACCTTCTTGCGGAAAACGATGATCTTGGGGCCACGGAGATGACGGACTATCTTTGCGGTGACTTTGGCGGTGGGCGCCTTGGCAGCCGCGGCGTCTTTTGCGTCCTGCGTAGCGGACCAGAGGGCTTTGAAGGTCACTTCCGTGCCTTCTTTAGCCGTCAGTTTTTCCACCTGCAGGATCTCGCCGGGAACTACCCAGTACTGCTTGCCGCCTGTTTCGATTATTGCGTACATAGTATGTATATGATACCAAAAAATTCCGGAACAGGCAATAAATAATGGTCCCTTTGCGGCTGGGACCTCTGTCCCATGCCCGGGTGGGCCATAGGTCACTTACGCTCCGGCCGTTTTTATTCCATAATATGGTATGCGCTGTTACCACAACACGGAGGCTGTAATGAAAAAGTCAGGCATATTCCTCGCGGCGGCTTCGGCCATCATTATTTTTTGCGCGGCGGCCCGCGCCGGTGAGAACCAGGTGCTGGCGCTCAATACCGCGGGCAAACCCGCGGCGGAAGTGATAAAGACCGAACTCCAGGCCCAGGCCACGGTCCAGGCCGCGGTGCCCTGTCCCGACTCCTGCGATTACGACGCCCTCAGCGCCGTGAACGACCCGCTCTACCGCGAGAGCTCCAAAGAATTCCTGCAGCAGGTGGCCAAGGAAGATCCCGCCGTTAAAAAAGAGGCCGCCGCGCCCGCCGTAAAGCCGGCCCTGCGGGACGCTCCCAATTCCGGCGTCAAGCCCGCCGCCGTACAGGCGCAGCCGGCCGCTCACCCGGCCATAAAGCGGCCCGTTAAAAAGACGGGGCCCGCCGACCCCGTGAAGGTGAAGAATACCCTCTGACGCCGGGCAGCCGCCCGCAGGACGCCGCGCCGTACGCGCGGCGTTTTTGCTTTGCCCGCGCCATAAATATTAGAATAAGTCCGTTGACACCGGAGGATACATGATAAAAGATTTCGCGGAACTCTTCATCCAGCCCGTAATGAATATCTGGGATAAATTCTCCGCCTACGCCCCGGGCCTGGTGGCTGCGTTCATCTTTGTGCTGTTCGGGCTGTTCATAGCCCGCGTGGTCAGCTCGGTGCTGGAACAGTTCCTGCGCAAGATCAAACTGGACAATTACACCAGCAGCGTGGGCATAAACGAACTGCTCATCCGGCTGGGCTTCGGCAAGTCCTTCTCCCACATGGTGGCTTTCATCGTCTACTGGGCGCTGCTGCTGGTCTTCTTCGTTACCGCCGCCGACATCCTCAACCTCCACGCCATCTCCGCCATCCTGAGCCGGTTCGTGCTCACGTTCCTGCCCAAGCTGGCCGCGGCCATCTTCATCGGCTTCGGCGGCCTGCTGTTCGCGCGGTTCATGGCGGACGTAGTGCAGAGTTCCGCCACGGCCAATAACCTCAAGGGCGGGCGCTCCCTGTCCAAGATAGTCAACTTCATCATCATCGTCTTCACCCTGATAGCGGCCATAGAGCAGCTGGGCATCGAGATGAAGATGATCCGCAACGGCGTGAATATCCTGTTCGCCGCGCTCGGCCTGGCTTTCGCCATAGCGGTGGGCCTGGGCGCCAAGGACATCGCCCACGACATCATAAAGGGCATGCTCACCGATAATAAGGAAGAGAAGTAAGTTTTCCGCGGGGAAAAAGAGAAGGCCCGGTCTGCACCGGGCCTTCTTCTTTTTTATCCGGACCGGGCTCAGTCCAGGTAATCCCTGAGCATTTTGCTGCGCGACGGGTGGCGCAGTTTGCGGATGGCCTTGGCTTCTATCTGGCGCACGCGCTCGCGCGTTACGCGGAAGATCTTGCCCACTTCTTCCAGGGTCCGGGGGTAGCCGGTCTCTATGCCGAAGCGCAGCTTGATGATCTTGGCTTCGCGGTCGGTCAGGGTGTCCAGGATCTTGGTCACTTCGCGGCGGCGCAGCAGTTCCACCGCGGAGTTGGACGGCGGCAGACCGGCCTTATCCTCGATGAAATCTTCCAGGTGGGAATCCTCGTCCTCGCCGATGGGCGTGGACAGCGAGATCGGGTCCTGCATGATCTTCAGGGCGTTCTTCACCTTGTCCATCGAGATGTGCATGTGCTTGGAGTACTCTTCGATGAGCGGGTCGCGGCCGAACTCCTGGCGGTACTTGCGCGTCACCTTCATCAGTTTCGACACCAGTTCCTTCATGTGCACCGGGATGCGGATGGTGCGGGCCTGGTCGGCGATGGCGCGGTTGATGCTCTGGCGGATCCACCAGGTGGCGTAGGTGGAGAACTTGAAGCCGCGCTTGTACTCGAATTTTTCCACGGCCTTCATCAGGCCCAGGCCGCCTTCCTGGATCAGGTCGGACAGTTCGAGATTCGAGTTAACGTGCTTCTTGGCGATGCTCACGACGAGGCGCAGGTTGGCGCGGATGAGCTTCAGCTTGTCCTGCAGGATCTGGTCCTCGAGGAACGTGATCTTGTCGTTCATGGACATGAAGTCGTCTGGGTTTATGGGCAGCGTGCGGATGAGGTGGTGCTCGCGCTCTTTCACGGCCTTGATGTTCTCAAGGGCGGCTTCCACTTCCGGCGGGTTGTATCCCCACTTGCTCTTGAAGGCGGCGGGACGCAGTTTGCCGCGGCCCACCAGCTCGTGGTCGTGCTGCAGTTTGTTCAGGTCGCCGTACACCTTCTGGTAGCGCTCCAGCTCCAGGCGGTACTCGCGGATCTTGTGCGCCAGGTTCTTGATCTTGTTGGTGAGGCGCTTGATCTTTTCCTGGTTGAGGTTCAGGTTGATGATGTTCTTTACTATGTCCTTGCGCTTCTTGTCGATGATGCCGGCTATCTTTTTGCGCATCTCGTTGGAGAGCGAGGGTTTGTTCATGCGCTCGGTAAGCTTCAGGATCTCCCGCTCGGTGCGGGTGATGAGCTTGGCGATGTTCTTCATCTTGCGCTTCATCGCCGAGAGTTCCTGGTTGGACTTGCGGCCGCGGGGCATGAGCTCCTTGGTGGTCATCTCGTCCTGCTCGATGAGCGTTTCCCAGTTGCGGATCTCGCGCATGGTGATGGGGGATTCCAGCACCAGCATGCGCAGTTCGCGCTCGCGCTCGCGGATGTTGCGGGCCAGCGTTACTTCCTCGTCGCGCGACAAGAGCGGCACCTTGCCCATTTCGGACAGGTACATGCGGATGGAGTTGGAGACGTCGGGAGTGGCGCTCCATTCCTCGGTGTAGGCCTCGCGCTCGGCGCCCACCACCATCTTGAATTTCTTGCGGTCCACCACCTGGATGCCCAGGTCTTCCAGCGTGCCCATCAGCGTGTCTATTTCCTCGCTGGACATGGACGCGTTGGTAAGCGAGCGGTTCATCTCCTCGAGGGTGACGTAACCGTGCTCTTTGCCCAGTTCAACCAGGTCGCGTAACGCTTTTTTAGGCTGTGCCATAGTAGTCTCTCCTGTCTCTTCGTTTAAAGGTCTTTCGCCGAGGACTTCAGCTCGGTCATCAATTTGCTGTATTCCTGCAGCTGCTGCGGGGTCATGGAGGGCAGCGCCTTAAGCTCCTTGAGGCGCCGTTCCTTCGAAAAACGTTTTAGCATGCGCGAAGCGCCCGCGGCGTCGCGGCCGGCTGACATGTCCGGGCCCAGGTCCGAGACCGCAAGTTCCAATACCAGCGCCGCGTGCTCGGGGAGCCGCGCGGCTATGGCGTTGGCCGCCTTGGCACGGTCGGCCGGGGGCAGCGCCACCGCCGCCTCGAACAGCCGGCGGGCCAGCGGGTCGGAGAAATCTTCGGGTGAGAGGTCCGCGGCCTGGGCTATGAGGGCCGGGTCGCGCAGCAGCAGCTGCAGGAAGCCGCGCTCCAGCGACGGCATGGCCGAGGCCTCCGGGGCCGCGCGCCTGGACTGGGCCTGCGGCGCCTTCAGCGAGACTTTACGCAGCTGCTTCAGGACCGAGGTCTCTTCCACCGAGAAGCGGGTGGCCAGGGACTTCACCCATTCGCTCTTGAGGATCTCGTCGGGCTGCCGTGCCACGGTCTCCAGCAGTACGGAGATGGCCTGGGCCTTTTCCTGCGAGGTGGGGGGCGTCTTGCGGTTCTTGAAGAAAAGGTTCATGCGGAATTCCAGCGTGTCGGACGCTTCCGCCAGCTTCTTCTCGAATTCCTCGCGGCCGTGGTCGTTGAGGAATTCGTCCGGGTCCTGGCCGGTGCCCAGGTTGGCCAGGCGCACGTAAAGCCCGGCATCCATGAAGACCTCGGCGGCGCGCACGGAGGCCTGGATGCCGGCGCGGTCGTCGTCGAACATCACCACGGTGTCCTTGGCGTAACGGCCTATGAGGCCGGCGTGCTCGGCGGTCAGCGCGGTGCCCAGCGGCGCCACGGCCCAGGTGACGCCGTGCTGGTGGGCGCCTATCACGTCCATGTAGCCTTCCAGCAGCAGCAGGCGGCCGCTCTTGCGGATCTCGGGCAGGGCCTCGTGCAGGCCGTAGAGGGTCTTGCGCTTGGAGAACAGCACCGTCTCCGGGGAATTGAGGTATTTGGGCTGGCCTTCGGGGTCCAGCACGCGGCCGCCGAAAGCGGTGGTGTCGCCGGCCTGGCTCTTTATGGGGAACATGATGCGGCCGCGGAAAGTGTCGCCGGTGCGGCCGCCTTCGCGCTCGGTAACCAGGCCGGCCTTGAGGGCGAGGTCCTTGCTCCAGCCTTTGGCCTTGAGCTCCGCCATCAGCGCGTTGCCGTTGAGCGGGGCCCAGCCCAGGCCGACGCGCTCCACGGTGGCCTTGCTCAGGCGGCGCTCGCCCAGGTAAAGTTTAGCCTTCTCGCCTTCGGGGGAGAACAGCGCCTTCTGGTAGAAGGCCGCCGCGTGGGCGAGCATCTTCTTGAGTTCCAGGCGCTCCTTGTCGGCTTCCGTCATCTCGTGCGAGCGCTCGTCGCCGTATTCCACGCCTGCTTTCAAGGCCAGCTTGCGGGCGGCTTCGGGGAAGGTCATGCCCTCTATCTTCATCACAAAAGTGAACATGTCGCCGCCCTCGGCGCAGCCGAAGCAGTGGTATATCTGCTTGTCGGGGCTGACGTTGAAAGAGGGGGTCTTCTCGTTGTGGAACGGGCAGCAGGCCTTGTAATTGCGGCCGGCCTTCTTCAGGGCAGGGACGTACTCGCTGATGACATCCACGATGTCCAGTTTTTCTTTTATCTTGTCTATGACCGGTGAAGAACTCATTAATGCGCCGTTCTGGGAAAACAGGCAAAAAGCCGCGCGGACCGGGGTCCGCGCGGCCGTTGTCGAAGGCGCCCTTAGTAGGACCTTCTGCCTTTGCGGACCTTGCGCCGGGCTTCCTGCGACTTTATCTTGCGCTTCATGGCCGGCGTCACGTAACACTCACGGCGTTTAATTTCCTTGAGTATCCCGTTGCGCTCGCAGTCGTGTTTAAAACGCCTGAGAGCCTCTTCGATAGATTCTTCGTCCCTTACTTTGACAAATACCACGCGAATCACCACCTTCTGGTATGCTAGTTTTAAATTTTAACCCGGGGGCCACAGCAGCTTCCTGCCGGCGAGCAGGTGGTAGTGCAGGTGGTCCACCGACTGCCCCGCGCCTTTGCCGTTATTGGTAACGAGCCTGAAGGCGTTCTCCACTTTTAAAACTTTGGCCACCTTGGCCGCGGCCAGCTGCAGTTTGCCCAGCAGTTCCGTGTCGGCTTCCGTGGCCCCGGTCAGTTTGTCCACGTGGCGCCTGGGCACTATCAGGGCGTGGGTGGGGGCCTGCGGGTTGAGGTCCAGGAAAGCCACCACGTCCTGGTCGTCGTAGACCACCTTGGCGTTTATTTCGCCTGCCGCTATTTTGCAAAAGATGCAATCCGCCATTAGCCTTATATTATATTTTTTATATAGTTCGGGGGCAATGGGCAGGGGGAGTCAGAAACTGGAGAGGGGGAGGTAGCGTTCTCCGAATTTGCCGAGGTTGTAGTCGGATTTTACTATGGATGTGGGGCTTTTCATGATGCGCAGCGGGTGGACGCCCGCCTTGCGCGCCTGGATAATGCCGGAGTCGGAGGCGCCGGCGTATAGTATGAAGCGCCGCCGCTCCAGTACCCGGTATTTCTCGTCCTCGGTGCGCGGGAACAGGAAGTAGTCCGCAAGTTTGCGCCAGGAGGCCTCGAGGCTGTCGGAGCCCTCCGGGCCGCGGTCGCAGAATACCGCGATCTTGACCCCAAGGGCTTTCAGCGTCCAGGCCGCCAGCCACGGCACGGGCTTAAGGCGTTCGTAGGCGTAGGAGCGGTTCACGCAATTCCAGTAATCGGGGGTGCCAGGGGTGGCCTTGTCCTTCTCCGCGGCCTGGAAAGCCGGCGTGGAATAGGAGAGGCCATCGTCGTATTCGAAGCCGGCCTGGAAGCCGATGAGCGAGTTTACGCTGAAGATAAAGCCCCACGCGCCAGCCAGCATGGAGAACGCCTTAAGCCGCGCGAACCAGCGCTTAAAAAAGCCCGGCGGGGGCGGCGGCGCGGGGGGGTGCTGTTGGTCGGCCATCAGTTCCTCGTGATCCTGCCGCCTTCCGGCCGGCCGTAGGAGCGCTCCCGGGAGAAACACCACCCCATTATTTCCCTGAGGTAGCGGCGCGAGTTGGCGAACTCCATGGCGCTGGAAAGAATAGGGTTGTCGCGCCCCCCGACGAAAGAGTCTGGCACGGCCAGGTGATAGACGTGGCCGGGGACCAGCGGGCCGCGGGTGGTCTCCACCTTCTCGAAGGCCCCGTCCTTGAAGTTCAGTTTCAGCCCGGCCACGCTTATCTCCCCGAAGGGGATGGCGCCCAGGGCCCTTTCCAGGTCCTCGCCGCGGATCTTTACAAAAACGACGTTGGAGTCGAGAGGGAAAACTGAGTAGAGGTTGCCTACGGTCACGGTGCCGCTGGAAAAGCCAGCGGCCGTTTCCCGGCGGCCGATGACGGCGGCGTTGGTACGGGCCCAGCGCTGCATGCAGTCGGCCGCGAAATCCGCCACGGGAGATTCGTCCTTGTCCGCCAGCGGCAGCGGGGCGGCCAGTGAGCCTATGCGGCGCGCGAAATGGGAGGAGGAGAGTTTTCGGTACCCGGCTATCACCTTTAGCACGGCTTGGTCCTGCCCGTACTTTTCCTGCAGAAGCGGCAGGCGCTCCCAGTCCAGGTCTTTCACCTTGCCGGTAGCCGGTTCCAGTTCCAGCTCGAAGCGCCCGGCGTAGAGCATTTCCAGCCCCGCAGGCGCTATCCAGGTGCGGCCTATCTTTGCGGGCTTCTTCATCGTCGGCTCGTCGGTGATGATCAGGTCTATGCGAGGCGCCTTGGCGAGGAAATCGCGGTAGAATTCCGGTCCGGCCTTCTCTTTCGGGTTTATGCCCAGCAGCATCACTATAACGTCGGCGCCCGCGTCTTTCAGCGCTTTTACGGCCTTCTCGGTTTCGTAACTTTCCTTTTCAAGCTTGTAATTCTGCAGGTGCTTGGCCTTGTTGGGCCGGGCCGGGGCGGCTATTATCGCCGAGAAGACTCCCACTTTGCGGCGGCCCGCCTGCAGCAGCGCCGTGCTGCGCATGAAGGCCGGTTTCTTGTTGTTCTTAAGGTAGAGGTTGGAGGCCAGCAGCGGCACTTTTGACGCGTCCGCCAGCTTCTGCAGTTCCTGCGGCGTCAGCGCCAAGTCTTCCATGCCGGCGGCCGCCGCGCCGTACGGCACGGCGCCCAGGCAGTCCAGCGTGGAGCGGCCCCGCGTCAGCCAGCCTTCCGGGGTGGCCGAGAACCAGTTGCCGGTATCGAGGGCGAGTTTGGGGGCCCTTTCCGCGTCGTAGAGCTTCTTGAAAACGGCGTAGCCGCCGGCCCTGGCTCCTTTAAGCGTGGAGTCTTCGCGGGCCCACAACCGGCCCTGGCCGCGCCCTGTAGCGTAGATAACCAACTGCTCTTTTTTTGAGCAGGCGGTTGCCAGCAGCAGCAGCGCCGGGAGGGCGTGGAGGGCGCGTGGGATTTTCATCTATTCGAGCCGGGTTATCCTTCCGCCTTCGGGCAGGGTCTTCACGGGATTCTTCTCTATGTCTTTGAGCAGCAGGTCGCGGATAGGCTGCATGGTATCTTCCGACTTCTCGGCCTCTCCGAAAACTTTGCCGCCGGTACCGCCGGTGGTGAGGTAATTGTTGGTGGCCACGGTCAATTTATCGCCGGGCTTCACTTCCGCGCCGTTGCGCTCTATCTTTATGTCCTTAGGCCCTTCCGGGGTCTGGCGGAACGTTACCTTTATGCCGGATATTTGCAGTTTTGAGAAGCCCCCGCGCAGGTTGTCGGCCATAAGCCGCGCCAACTGGTCGCCGGTCATGGTCAGTTTCACCAAGGTGTTCTCGAAAGGCATCACCTGGAAGACGTCGCGGATACGGACTTCGCCTTTGGAAAGGGACGCCCGGATGCCGGCCGTGTTCTGGAAGGCCGCGTCGGTGCCGGCCTGGCGGCGCATGGCGTCGGCGAACCAGTTGCCTATGGGTGAGTCCAGCCCGACGGTGGAAACGCCCAGGTCGAAGTCGCTGGAGCCTATTACCTTGCCCATCTCCTTGTCCACGGTGGCGCTGTAGCCCTTAAGTATCTCCAGCACGGCCGCGTCCTCGCCGGTGGTATCGGTCCAGAGCGGCACGAGCTCGTCGGAGACGCGCGTGAGCTTGCCGGTAGTGTCGTCGAACTCCAGGGAGATCTTGGAAACATCCGTGAGGCCGTAGAAACTTTCGGCTATAAGGACGCCGCTTTGCGGGTCGGTCCAGCCCTTGAGCAGGCCGGTGTGGTTATGCCCGCCTATCACCACGTCGGCCTTGGCGGCCCTGGCTATGGGCAGGGTGCCCCAGGCGGTCTGGGCATCGGTGAAAGTGAACGTGGAGATGTCTGATTTCCCGTAGACGTCCCCTCCAAAACCCACGTGCGCAAGGATTATGACCGCATCGGGCTTCTCCTTGGCGCGGACTTCCTGGGTCCACTTGGCCGCCTCTTCCGATTCGGAGCGGAAGTCCAGGTGTTTGACGTAGGCCGGGAAAGTGGAGGTGGCCGTGTGGCGGCCGGCTATGCCGATGACCGCTATCTTTTTACCTGCGACGTTAAGGACCGTGTAGGGAGTCAGGTAATCGGCGTGGGCGCCGGTTTCTTTTATGTATACGTTGGCGCCGAGCCAGGGGAAGGACGATTCCTTTACCATGGCCCTGAGGTTGGCCTCGGTGTAGTCGTAGTCGTGGTTGCCCACTTCGGCGGCCGAGTACTTGAGCTGGTTCATCAGCCTGACGGTGGCCATGCCCTTGGTGATGTTGCCCTCGGGCGTGCCCTGGAAGGTGTCGCCGGAGTCCAGCAGGATGTGCGGGTTCTTGTCCGCGTTGACCAGGCTGGAGAGCGCCGCGAAGCCGCCTATGGTACGGGTGGAGTTCTGCTTGTCCCATTTGGCGGGGCGGGAGGAATACCAGCCGTGCACGTCGCTGGTGTGGTAGACGTCTATGGTCAGGGACCAGGCCGAGGCGGGCAGGGTTAAGAGTACGGCTATGATCAGCTTTTTCATGGGGCTCCTATACGCGGGAAAGGGCTTCGGCGCAGCGTTCGAACGAGTCGAAAACGGCGTCGAGACCGGAGTATATACTACTAAATTTGAGATTTTGCGTGAATTCGCCGGAGTCCCGGTCCGCGGCCGCTTTGGCCTGGGCCAGGACCTTGCGGCCGGAGGCGCACAGGGCCAGTTCCTCGCGCAGGGCTTCTTTGCCGGCGTCGTCCGCCAGCAGGCGCGGGGCTATGGCGCAGGCCCGCTGCAGGAAGGCGAGCGCCTGCGCCATAGCGTCCGGGCGCACCCCGTGCAGTTCCATGTCCGTGAAGACCTTCTCTAGCCTCGCCGTAAAATCCTCCGCGGCGTACAGGGCCGCGCCGGCGCCAGGGCGTTTGCCCCGGGAGGCGCGGGCCTTGGCCAGCGCCTTGCGCAGCGGGGTAAAGAACTCCCCGGCCATTTCCGGGTGCGCGGTCAGGTCGCCCAGGGCGGGGCCCGAGCGGTCCAGCGCCGCCAGCGCGGCGCGGATCCTGGTGTCGGTAAGGGCCAGCCAGAGTCTTCGCATTAAGGTAATGATAAATAATTAAGCGGCGTCCGGCAAACCGCCGGAATAAAAAAACCGGGGGAGGCTTTTGGGCCTCCCCCGGCTGGCAGTAAACCAAGGCGCTTTTAGCGCTTGGAGAACTGGAAGCGTTTGCGGGCTTTGGGCATACCGGGCTTCTTGCGCTCGACCATGCGGGAGTCGCGGGTAAGGAACCCGGGCTTCTTCATGGAGGCGCGGAAGCTGTCGCCGAGGCTGGCGATCGCGCGGGCGATGCCGTGGCGGATGGCGCCGGCCTGGCTGGAGACGCCGCCGCCGGTGACCTTGATCACGCAGTCGAACTTCTGGTCCTTCGTAAGGTCGAAAGGCCTGACTATTTCGTGGCGGAGCCTGGGGTTATTGCCGAAGTAGTCCTCGGGGGTCTTGCCGTTGATGGTAAGCTTGCCTTCCCCGCCCTGGGACATGCGGACCTGGGCGATGGAGGTCTTGCGGCGGCCGGTGGCCAGTATGAGATTCTTGTTTTCCATTGTTGTTTCTCTTCCTTGATTTTTACTTCGCGGCCTTGACGGCCTTGAACTGCGTCTGGGCGCCGGAGAAGATGCGCAGGCGCTTCATGCGCTTGTCGCGCAGTTTGTTGTCGTCGAGCATGCGGCGGACCGACAGCTCGAGCACCTTCGTGGAATCGTTCTCCATCTGGCGCTTGTACGGGATGGTTTTCGCGCCGTTGGCGTAGCCGGAATGGCGGAAGTAGAATTTATCTTCCATCTTGTTGCCGGTGATGCGCACCTTGTCGGTGTTGGTCACCACGACGAAGTCGCCGCAGTCCGTCTGCGGGGCGAAGTCGCGTTTATGCTTGCCCATCAGGAGGACGGCGATCTTGGTGGAGAGCCTGCCCAGGACCTGGTCGGAAGCGTCGAGGAAATGCCATTTCCTGGTTTTTTCGGCCGTGTCGGCTTTGGGCAAAGTGGTTTTCTGTGTCATAGTAGTATTATGATACAAAATTTTCCTCCCTTATGCAAAAAAGAGGTCAGGGATAGGCGATAAAGCGGGCTTCTACGCGGAGTTTGGCGGGGCCGCCAAAAGAGTAAACCGTGAAAGTGGAGAGTTCTATCAGCGCGTCCTGGCAGTCCTGGTGGCTGGAGCCCGAGGTCGGGTCCATCCGCTCGGGGTTGGTGATGTAAACGGGCCTGGTGTCGTCCCCTTTGTAAAAGGAACGGCCCGTGCCGGATTTGCGCAGGCACCAGAGGGCCGGCTTGCCCAGCGCCGCCGCAGGGGACGCCAGGGCGGACTCGTAGGTGAGTCCCAGCTCTTTGGCCTGTTTAAGGCTGGCCGCGTAGGCGGCCTTCTGCCCCATGCGGGTCCTCAGGCCGGAGGCCGCGCCCTGCATATGCGCGGAAAGCATAATGAGCAGCGGGGTGATGACCACGCAGGCCAGCAGCAGCGCCAGTATGTTTTTTAAATGTCCGGACATAGGAACGTTCATGGGCGGCCTGCCGCGCGAACGGGGTCGTAGGTGCTCTTCAGCGGAGTCGGGTTCGAACTGTCGCAGGGATTGTCCTCCGTGCCTACGTTGCCGATCCAGACTTCCCCGTTCTCGCAGAAATGCCGGCCCTTGGCTCCGCTGCCAAAAAAAGAAGAATGGGTCTCGTTCGCAAGGAATTGCTCCGCGTTGTTGCTGCGGTACGCCGCGATATATAACGGGAGCTTCCCTATACATTCGTTCATGCATAACCCCGTATCTCTCGAGCAGAGCAGGTAGCGCTGCCTGACCCCGTCGTTGAGTTCCTTTACGGCATGGATGCGCTCGCTTTTCAGCGTGGTCTGGGGGCAGCGCGTCGCTTTCAGGAGCCAGAGGTATTCCGGTTCGGAGATCTCCTCGTAGCCCTGTTTGACGAACGTGTCGATCTGTGCTTGCGCTTCTTTCGAGGCCTGCGCCAGCGCGCTGTCGGGAACCGGCTCATAAGGCAGGAGCCAGGACTTCGTCCCTTTCTGCGAACCGCGCCAGAGCTCTTCGCCTTCCCGGGTAAGTTTCCCTGACTTGTCAAAAACCTGCGCTCCAGATCCCGTGCGGAGCTGGAATATCTCGCGCAGGCCCACGCCTTCGCCTTCGAAGAATTTTACCGCGTCCTTAGTGGCGTAGAAAACGTAGGCTTTATAGCCGGCCGCGGTCAGGGCCAACTTCGCCGCTCCGCCTTCGCTGCGTTGTACGATAAGGCCTTTAGCCGCGCGGTCCTTGCCCCGGACATAGTCCACGCCGCCGGCGGTTTCCGCCGCGCGGATGGCCTTGAAAAGAGCCAGGTCTTCCGGCAGGGCCTCGGTGCGGGTTTCCGGCACGGCCTGCCTCAGGCGCAGTTCTTCCAATACCTGCGGGCCGGTAAGCGAACCTGTGCGCAGTTCCTCGCGGCGTTTTTTCGAGTTCGCGTCGGCCGGGTCCAGGCCGAGGATCAGTTCGTAGGTGGCCTCGGCGCCTTTCAGGTCGGCGCGGGCCTCCTGGGCGGCGGCCAGGCCCTTCAGGGCGTTCAGGTCGCGCGGGCTGGCCTCGATGGCTTTGCGGTAGCGGGCTTCCGCCTTTGCCGGGTCACCCAGTTTAAGCCAGGTTTCGGCGGCCTTTCCAAGGCAGAAGGCGGCCATGGGGCCGTTATCCTTATAGAGAGCCGCGGCCCTCTCATATTCTTTCACCCCGTCCTCGTAGCGGCCCAGCCGCACCAGCAGCGGCCCGCGTCCCGCCGCAAGCCCGGCGTCGGCCGGGGATAATTTCAGGCAGGCGTCGCTTTGCGCCAGGGCGGCTGCGGGGGTGTCCGCCGCGGAGGCGGCTTTGAATTTTTCCAGGCAGGCGGCCGCGGCCACCGGGGCCGCTGCGGGCGCGGCTGGCGCCGGGGTTACCTTTTTCTTCGCCTGGGTCTTCCGTTTGTCGGCGGCGGCCCGGCCGGAGCGTCTAAGCCCGCCGTTAGCCAGGGCGCGGTAGTACTGCGCGTCGGGCCCGGTTGCCCGGCCGGCCAGTTCCGACGCCCGGCGGTAATGAGCGGCGGCGCGCCCGGCGTCGCCGTGCGCCTCCAGCAGGCGGGCCAGGTCGTAGCGGGCCCGGTAACTGGAAGAGGCCAGTTCCACGCCCTGCTCCAGGGTTTCCTCGGCTTTTCGCGGATCGCCGGAGGCGGCGTAGGAGAGGCCAAGTTCCCGGTAGGCCGGGTAGGCGGTAGGGTCCAGTTCCATCGCCCTGCGGCAGTTGGAAACGGCTTCCTGCGCCCGGGCGGAACAGCGCAGCGCTTTGCACAGGGCGAGGTAGGCGGCGTAATCGGACTTGTCGTTAGCCAGGCGCGCGCGGGCGGCGGCTTCGAGTTCTTCTGAGTAGGGGGAGCGGCCTTCCGGCGTCAGTTCCACGGCCCGCAGCAGCAGCGCGGCGTCGGTGGGGGATCTCTTCAGCTGCGCGAAAGCGGCCCCGACAGAGAGTTCCGCCCCGGCGGTCGGCGCCTTTTCGGCGGCAGAGAGCGGGGCCAGCGCGGCTGCCAGCAGGGCGGCGCCCCGCAGCAACTGGGAGGTCTTCACCTGGGTTTTAGGATGCGCGGCAGCGTGACGCCGCGCTGGGCCTGGTACTTGCCCTTCCTGTCCTTATAAGAGGTCTCGCAGACCGAATCGGATTCCAGGAAGACCAACTGGGCGATGCCCTCGTTGGAGTAGATCTTGGCGGGCAGCGGCGTGGTGTTGGAGATCTCCAGCGTCAGGTGGCCCTCCCACTCCGGTTCCAGCGGCGTGATGTTCACCACTATGCCGCAGCGGGCGTAGGTGCTTTTGCCTATGCACAGGCCGATGACGCTGCGCGGTATGCGGAAGTATTCCACGGAGCGCGCCAGCGCGAAGGAATGCGCCGGAACTATGCAGTACGGGGCCTTAATGTCCACGAAAGACTTGTCGTCGAAGTTCTTGGGGTCCACCACGCAGTTGTGCACGTCGGTGAATACCTTGTATTCGTCGGAGACGCGTATGTCGTAGCCGTACGAGGAGAGGCCGTAGGAGACCTTGCCTTTGGCCACCAGACCCTCCACGAAGGGGGCGATCATCTTCTGTTTGCGGCACTTCTCGCGTATCCAGGCGTCAGATTTGAGCATAGTCTCTCCAGGTTTTTAAAAGCGCTATTGCCTTCTCGGCTGCGCTGAGCCGGACCCGGCTTTCCTTTATATGGAAGCCGACCCGTTCCAGTTTTTCCAGCAGGCCGCGGTAGAGGCCGCCCATTACCAGGGCGCTGGCCAGCCGCCGCTTGGCGCCAGGCTCCGCCAGCTCCAGCGCTTCTTCGTAAAGCGCCCGGGCGCGCGCGGCCTCGAACTTCATCAATTCTATAAAATCGGGAGAGTAGTGTGAACCGCCAAGGTCTTGGGGCCGGCAGCCGAACCGGGCCAGGTCTTGCGCGGGGATATAAACGCGGCCCTCGGCGTAGTCCTGGGCGGCGTCGCGGATGATATTTGTGAGCTGTACGGCGTACCCCAGTTTCCTTGCCAGCTCCGGCGCCGTTGCCGCGTCGTAGCCGGAAATGGCCAGGCAGGCCAGCCCTACGGCGGAGGCCACCCGGTACATATAGGCCTCCAGCTCGGCGTAAGTGGCGTAGGACTTCTTGTCCAGGTCCATCGTTACGCCTTCTATCACCAGCGTGAAATGTTCCGGCCTGAGGGGGAATTCTTTTACGGCGCGGGCCAGTTCCCGCTCCAGCCGGTCGTCCGCGGGCGCCGCGGAGAAGATCCTCTTTACCGCGCCGCCCCAGGCGGCCAGGCCCGCGCGGCGTTCGTCCGCGGGCAGGCCCGGTTCGTCGGCGATGTTGTCCACGGCCCGCGCGAAGCCGTAATAGGCCGAGAGCGCGCGCCGGCGCTCTTCGTCGAGGAAGAAAAAAGCGGGCCGGAAACTCGAGCCCGCTTCGTGGGGTTTTGGCATTCTAGCGGTTGTCTATCCCGTCCAGGTATTTCATGAAGGTTTCCCAGCCGCTGTCCTGCGCGAAGAAGAGCTTCGAGTAGGTGGGGTAATACTCTATCAGCGTACCGGGCTTGCCGGGGATGTTTATGGCCAGGCCTTTCACGGCGGAGAAGTCTTTGCCGGTGCGGTCGCGTCCCAGCGCGGCGTTCTTTATGACCAGCTCGGAGGTGATGAAATCATTGAGTTTTTCTCCGGCGGCCAGCGCCTGCGCGTTGCCGGGGAGGGATTTGTCCGCGTTCGCCGCGAACAGCTCCACGAAGTGGTGCAGGTCGCCGTAGAAAGCTATGCGCTTGTCCGGGTCGGTGGAGGCGTCGCCTATTTCGAAGCGCACTACCCCTGCCTTGGCGCGGGCGAGCGCGGCCTTGTCGCCGGCCGCCATGACGGGCGTGTACCAATCTTTAAGCTTCTTTGCCAGCTCGCGCAGTTTGCCGCCGCGGATGGCGGAGAGTTGCGTGCCGTAGCCGCCCTGTTGCAGCAGGTCCTGCATTTCGGGGCGGGAATACATCTCTTTGAAAGTGTCCACCAGGAAGCCGCCGGCTTTTTCGGGAGAGGCGCCGGGGGCGGCCGCGAGGGCGGCCAGGAAGCCTTCCCAGTTGAGGCTGGGCAGCTGTATCACTTCTTCCGCGCCCACTATCACGTCGGCGCCGTCCTTTATTTCGTAGGCCACCTCGGCCATCTGCATGAAGCAGGCCATGGAGACGTACAGGTCCACCTTGCCGCCTTCGCGGAAGATCCTGCCCATCTGGCGCGTGCCGATGTAGTTGCCCGTTACGAAATCGTGCGAAATGGATTTGGCCTCGTCGTCCACGTGGTTCTGGCCCGGCTTCACCGGGTCCAGCCAGCCCCAGCCGTGGTCCCAGATAATAAAGGCGTATTTCTTGGCGGGATAGGCGGCCCGGGCCCACTTCAGGAAGGCGGCGGCCTCTTTCCAGTCTCCCATGTCGGGGTTGCCGAGGTCCGAGATCAGGGGGGAGGCGATGTGTTCGGGGTCCGCGTCCCTGGTGACGTAGTAACGGCGCACGCCGGCCCAGTCGCCGTCCGCGGTGGTGTCGTTATCCAGGCCTTTGGAGCGGCCTATCTCGGCTACGATGTTGACCTTGTCGTTCGAACCCGCGGTCTCGAAGCGGTTCAGGTCGGCAAGGGCGAAAGGTTCTATGTTGCTTTTGCCGTTCATGTAGACCATGACGGTCCACTCTTTAAGTTCAGGCTTCTGCGGGGCGGGCGCGGCCGGCGCTTCGGCGGTCAGGCCGGCCAGCGAGTCCAGCGCTTTGCCCGCGGCGGCGGGAGAGGCCAGCAGGAGTGATAGTAACGCGGTGTTGAGACAGGTCATCGTTGAGTTCCGTTGCATCGTTAATAATATTATCGCGCAAAAAGAGAAGCCAATCAAGGGCGAAAGTCCTACTCAGCCCGTAGGCCCGCCCTGTGTCCGCATCCTTTCGGCCAGGAGCCGGTCGTAATATTCCACCAGGCTGGAGCGGTCGGTGGCGCAACGGTAAACTTTCCCCAGCGGGAAAACGATGGTTTTCCAGGGGAACACCATCGCCCAGGTCCCATCCTCGCCGTCGGTGTTGTACCAGAGGCCTTTCATATCCTTGGCCAGCGTTTCCGCCAGGATGTGGCCGTAGCAGCGCAACAGTTTCCAGCCATCCGCGGTGGGCGGGATGTCCGGCTTGAAATTATCCTGGATCGCCTTTTCCAGTTTTAACAACCCGGAGCGTCCCAGCTCGATGCCCGAAGTTTCCGGCAGCGAAGAGGCCAGTACCATCATGCGGCGGTGCTCAGTGGCGGTGTCGGTAAGGCGCTCGGAGTGGCTCATGATGCGTTTTTTTGCGGCTTCCAGCCCGGAGGGCGGCGGGGTGCGGACTTTCATGCGCTCGGAAAGCCAGAGCACGTACTTGCCCAGCCAGCCCGGTTCGGGTATCTCTTCGTTCCAGAGTACGCGCCAGACGCGCTGCACCGGGTACGTCGTGACCTTGAGGTCGGGCTGTTCAAAGATCATCGGCCAGCCCCAGGGGTCGAAATCGGGGAATTTTATCAGGCGGCCCTTCTGCCGCTCCTGAAGGAAATAGCAAAGGAAGGCGGCGCAGTCGCGCACCATGTCTATCTTGGCCTGCTGGTTCGCCTTGGCCTTTATGAGGGTGAGGCGCAGCCTTTTTTCCGCCTCGTCGAGGCCGTCGGAGTTGAAATAGATCTTCCTTCCCAGCTCGTCTTCCAGGTCCGAGGCCAGCCGGAAGGCTCCCGAGATGAAGGCGTCCTTGCGGCTTTCAGCCTCAGTCGGGGCCGCCGGCGCGTCCATGGTGTCGCGAAGGGTCTCGATCTTGGGCCGCGGCTTGGCGGCCTGCGGCGGCGCGGCCTGAGCGGGCTTGGCGGTCGCGGGCGCGGCGGCAGTGGTCCTGTCCGAGGAGAGGGGAGCTGGTTCGAGCGAAGCGGTGGTCATGGCCGGCGGCCCGGCTTCGGGCCGTGGCGCCTGAGCGGCCGCGGCGGCCGGGCTTTGAGGCCGGGCCGTGATAATGGGCGGGGCGGCTTGGGGCGGAGTTTCGGACGCTGGCGCCGGTGCCGGTTGCGGCTCCGGTTCCGGGGCGGCCGCCGGCGCGGGAAAGAACTTCTCCGAAGTTCCGGGAGGGAATTGCGCCGCCAGCCTGGCGGCGGACTCCGTGTCGGTCAGCGCCAGTTTAAGGGTAACGGCGGCGGCCTCGTCCGGCTTGCCGGTCTTCAACAGGGTCAGCGCCAGGTTGCCCAGGGCCTGCACGGCGGGGGCCAGGTCCGCGGAGCGCCGGTAGCAGTTTTCCGCCTGTGCCATGTCGCCGGAACGGAAATAGAGATTGCCCAGCTGGAAGCAGAGCCTGGCGGAAATGGGGGAGGGCATGGCCAACGCCGAGCGAAGGGCCGCCGCCGCGGCGGACAGTTTGCCCTTGTCCTTGGTCCTGAAGGCCGATTTGGCCAGCGCCGCGCCCAGGCCGGAGAGCGGTTCCGCCTTGTCGAACGCCGCGGTAGACAGGCGCTGGAAATTTTTCTCGGCCGAGTCGTCGCGCCCCGTCTCCAGGTCCAGCCAGGCTTTTTCCACCGCGATCCGTTCGTCCAGGGGGCCGCCGGACGGAATGGAGTCCAGCAGGCCCGCGGCCGCCTGGAAATTCCCGGTTTTGCGGTGTATCACGGCCAGCGTGAACAGCGCCTCCGGGTCCTGCTCCGCTTTCAGACCGTCGTAAGCTTCCTGCAGCAGGCCAAGTTCCGCCAGTACCGGCCCCAGCGAGAAGCGCGCGCGGGAAGCGGGGTTCCTGGCCGCGGCCAGGGCGTAAAGATAATGCGCCGCGTGCAGGCGGCCCGCGCCGGCTTCCGCGGCTGCGGCCGAGTCGTCGGGCGCGGCGCCGCCGGCCTCGAGGAAGCCGGCCAGCAGCGAGACGTCCGATCTTGAAGCCCTGAGCGGGGTTAGGGACGAGTGCCCCGGAGGTATTGGCGGGTTGAAGATAAAGCGGTCGTGGTGAGGGGCGTGGAAAAGCAGCAGCGCCGCTTCCCTGGCTGGCAGTTTTATGAGCGGCGGGGGCAGCGGCGCCTCTTCGGTGAAGGCCGGCAGGCAGGGGTGCCCGCCGTCCTGCTGGGGCGGTACGAAGAACAGGGTGGCTCCGCCGGCCGCGGCGGGCCTGACTGGCATGGAAAGCACGCTTGCCCCGGCGAAAGACGGCAGCGCCTGCAGGAACGAGGCCGTGGCCCCGTTAAAAATGTTAATATTTTCCGAAGGTTCCGCCACGGGAATATTTTATTATATTTTACATGGGAAAAATCCTCGTACTCGCCACGTTCAACCGCCACAAGGCGGTTGAGATCAGCGCTATCCTGCCCGCGGGGGGGCCGAAGCTGAAGACGCTGGCGGAATTCCCAGGGGCCGCGCCGGCGGTGGAGGACGGCTCCACACTCGAGGAGAACGCCGTGAAGAAGGCGCAGGCCGCCGCGCGCTTTACCGGCGAGTGGGCCCTGGCCGACGACACCGGCCTGGAGGTGGACGCGCTTGGCGGAGCGCCCGGGGTGCGCTCGGCGCGCTACGCCGGCGAAGAAGCTTCTCCCTCGGCCAATAACGCGCTGCTGCTGGCCTCGCTGGCCGGGGTGCCGCCGCACAAAAGGACGGCGCGGTTCGCCTGCGTGGTGGCGCTCTGTTCGCCCTCCGGCGCGGTCGAAACGGCCAGGGGGGAACTGGAAGGTTCCATCGCCGGGGCACCGCGCGGGGCCGCCGGTTTCGGCTACGACCCGTTGTTCGAGGTGCAGGGCCTTGGGCTTACCCTGGCGGAGCTGGGCGAGGGCCGCAAGAATTCCCTCAGCCACCGCGCGCGGGCGCTGGCCGCCATCCTGCCCCGGCTTTCGGCCATAATGGTATAATATCGGCGCGTCTATGAAATTAAGGCTCTTCCATAAGTTCGTGGCGGTGTTCGTGCTGGTCTCCGTCGTCCCGATGGGGCTGCTCGGGCTGCGGCTCATAAGCCTTGGCCAGCTGGGCGTACGCACCGCCATCCTGGAACTCCATCTTACCGCCGCCGAAAAGACGGCATCCGAAGTTAACGCTTATGTCAGGGGCGCCGACCTGGCGCTCCGCTCCGCCATGGCCGCCATGGCGCGCATGGACTGGGAGAACAAGCAGACCATGCTCTCCTCCCTGCTGGAAACCCGCCGCGAGATAAGGCAGATCTCGGTCCTCTCCAAAGACGGCGCCGAGGTCATAAAGATCATCACCCCCTACGGGGGCAAGGCCGAAGAACTGAAAAAATACGCCTCCGACGAGGGTTTTAAGGCCGGCCGCGCCGGACACCGCAGCCTGGCCGTGGACGCCGCCACCAGGCTGGCGGTCTTCTACTATCCGTTCGGCAAGGATATGGCGCTGCGCGCCGAACTGGACCTGGGGTCCTTCATAGATTCACTCGACCTCAAGCGCGTCGGCTCCGACGGTTTCCCGCTGATGCTGGACGCCAAGGGCCTGGCTATAGCCTGGCCTGCGGACCTAAACCCGGCCGCGGCGCACGCCGCCGAGGGCTGGCGCGTCTCCCGGGACGCGGTCAAGGCGCTCTCTTCCGGTTCCGTGGAATTTTCCGACACCGAAGGCCGCCAGATGCTGGGCGCCTACGCTCCCATCCCCGAGCTGGGCGGCGCGGTAATAGTCAGCCAGCCGCAGGAGGGCGCGTACCGTTACGCCATGTTCATGAAGCGGCAGGCGGTCTACGCCGTGCTGCTGTTCCTTGCCCTGGCCCTGGGCGCCGCCTGGTCCCTGAGCCGCAGCCTTTCCAAACCTATAACCGTCCTTACCCGCGCCGCCGAACACGTGGCTTCCGGGGATTTCTCCGGCCGCGCCGAAGTGGCCACTTCGGACGAACTCCGCGACCTGGCCGAAACCTTTAATACCATGGTCGCCCAGCTCAAATCCTATTCCGACATGCAGGTGGACCGCATCATCCGCGAGCAGAAGAACACCGAGGCCATCCTCTTCTCCACCGAGGACGGCATCATGATGATAGATACGGACGGCAAGGTGCAGCTCGCCAACCGCAAGGCCCGGTCCGTGCTCGGCGTCGGGCAGGACGCGCCCGTGGAAGGCCGCCCCGTCCAAGACCTGATCCAGGCCGAGGTCATGAAAGAGCCGGTGCGCGACGTGCTGGACTCGAAAAAAGAAGGCTACTTCCGCGAGGTGGAGATCTCTCTGGAGCATTCCCGCCGCTTCTTCAAATGTTTTGCCACGCCCATCACGGCGCCCGGCCGCGGCGCCCCGGTGGGCCGCCG
>JACRER010000033.1 GCA_016234365.1 Elusimicrobiota bacterium
CGCGCTGGGCGAGGCGGCCAGGCTGGAAAGCGAGCTGGCCGTGAGCAAAGCGGTTTCCGACATGGCCGCGCAGGTGGCGCACGACATACGCTCGCCGCTGGCGGCGCTGGGGGCGGCGGCGAAGGGACTTTCCGCCGACGCAGAGCAGCGCAAGCTTATAGAGGGGGCCGTGGGGCGCATGCAGGGCATAGCCGACGACCTGCTGGCCCGGTACAGAGCGCCGGGCGTGTCCGCTAAGGTGGCGCCGGCTGTTACCGCGCTGGCCGGGCTGATAGAGCAGGTGGTGGCGGAGAAGCGCCTGCAGCACCGGGACAGGGCCGGCGTGACTATAGGGTTTAATAGCGATGCCAACGACGTGAAAGCCCTGGTTGAACCCAAAGAACTTCAACGCATCATTTCAAACCTGGTGAACAATTCCGTGGAGGCTTTTGTGGATGGCGGCGCGGTGGCGCTGTCGCTGGCCGCGGCCGGCGGCAGGGTTAAGCTCGCGATCAGCGACGACGGTAAAGGCATTCCGCCTGAAGTTCTTTCAAAGCTTGGGCAAAAAGGCGGAACGCACGGCAAAGCCGGCGGCACGGGCCTGGGGCTTTACCACGCCCGGACCTATGCTGAAAGCCTGGGCGGCAGTTTTAATATAAAGTCCGAACTCGGCAAGGGAACCACCGTTACAGTTGAACTGCCGGCGGCGGGCGCCGTTACCGGCCCGGTGTTCCTGCTGGATGACGATTTGCTGGTGCACATGAACTGGCGTACCGCCGCAAAGAAAGCCGGTGCCGAGCTGAAAGCCTGTAAAACCGCGGCAGAACTGCACGCGGCGCTGGCCGGCCAGCCCAAAGAGGCGGCCATTTATATAGATTCCGAACTGGGGGGCGGCGTAAAAGGCGAAGCTGTGGCTAAAGAGCTGCATGATAAAGGATTTCTTAATATAACCATGGCTACCGGCCATGCCGCGGACAATTTTGCCGGCCTCAACTGGCTTAAGGTGACCGGCAAAGAGCCGCCCTGGCTCTAAAAACCAATTAAGTCACGCCAAAAGGCGGGCCGCAAGCCCGTCTTTTTCATTTGAAACTACTATTCTCAATTGAAAATATAATTGCGCCCTCAAAAGGCTTCTCCCATGAGAAGGAGGGTCTTTGATAGGGGAAAAGTTATGCTTTTGGCCTGGTTGTTGTTGGCATAAAAATTGCTCTGTAGTGGATGTGAGCGGGCTGTTAATTGGTGAGTGAGGGAAAAACGGCCCGCTCCCGGATCTAAAGGAGCAATAAAATGACGAAGATGATGAAAGCGGTGGCGGTAGCGGCGGTGGTGCTGGCGGCGGCAATGCCGGCCCGGGCCGAAGTGTCCATAGAGATGGGCGTGGAGGGTTATCTGGCCTCCGCCTCCAACAGGGGCGCCCTGACCCGCGCCGCGCAGCTGGAAAAACTTTCCAACGCCGCCGACGCCCTTGAGGCCGCCTCGGACGAGGGCGGCGCCCGAGGCGAGACACTGCTGGCCGGGCTGTACGCCGGTTCCGTGGCGGCGGAAAAGCCGGCGGTCTATTTTGAGCAGGCCGTGCCGGCTCCCAAGCACGAGCATCGCAGCCGCGTTAAAGCGGCCGTGGAAGAACTGGGCGACGCCGCCGGTGAGGCTGCGCCCGCCGCCGAAGCCGGTGCGGCCGCGGCGGATGAACCGTCGGTGCCCGCCGCGGAACTGACCACGGATTCCGCCGCCGACGCCGTCGCGGCCGCCGAAGAAGGCGACGCCAAGCCGTCCCTGGGTTCGGACCTGCTGGCCATGCTGGGCACGGTGCTCGTGATGGCCCTGCTGTTGCTGGTTATTCTTTAAGTCAGGCGGCCTTGGCCAGGGCGGCCAGGGCATTGGAGATCTCTTGCGCCGCGGCGGTCATGAGCGCCAGCATCTCTTTCTTCTCGCCGGAGGAGCAGTCCTTGTAAAGTTCCGCCGCGCTCTTGAGGCTGGCGCATTTGGAGCGGATGTCGTGAAGTAGTTTGGAAGAATCCTGCGTCATTTAATGGTCCCCCGTCCGTTTTCCTGCCTGCGCAGCGAAGCGTAAAGCAGCCGCGTGGAAATTTTCAGTTCGGTCATGGTCCTGGTGCGCACGCCGCCGGTTTCGGCGAGGCTGCGGGCTATTACCTGGTCCGCCACTTTGTCCAGGGCGGCTTCCAGCCCGCGGGCTAGCGCGTCGGAGTAGACGTCGTCCAGGCCGCCGCCGCCGGCCGCGCGCCGGGCAGGCTGGCCCTTGAGGTGCTTTGCCACCGTCTCCAGGCCCACGCGGCCTTCCGCGCCGCTGGAAAGCAGGTCTATGAATTTTTTAAGCTCGCGCACGTTGCCCGGCCAGGCGTAGTCCAGCATGCGTTCGCGCGCCTCGGCCGTGAACGACAGGCGCCGCCCGCCTTTCATAAAATGCTGCGCCAGCAGCGTTATGTCTCCGGGCCGCTCGGCCAGCGGCGGCAGGTTCACCGTGCAGCCGTGCACGCGCTGGAACAGGTCGAAGCGCATTTTGCCGCGGGCTATCAGGTCCTGCGGGTCTTCCAGCGTGGCGCTGATGATGCGGAATTCGGAGCGCTCTGGCTTTTCCGAACCGAGCGGGTAAAAGGAGCGCTCCTCTATGGCCTTCAGCAGTTTCATCTGCATGTTGAGGCTCATGGTTCCTATCTCGTCGAGGAACAGCGTGCCCTTGTGCGCCTCCAGCAGGCGGCCCGTGCGGCCGTCGGCGGCGCCCGTAAAGGCGCCCTTGCGGTAGCCAAACAGTTCCGCCTCCAGCAGGTCTTGCGTGTAGGCGGAGCAGTTAATGGCTACGAACGCGCCTTCCCGGCCGGAGCGCTCGTGCAGCACCTTGGCCAGCGAGGTCTTGCCGGTGCCCGACGGGCCGAGCAGGAGGATGGGCAGTTCCGTGGGCGCGTATTTGAGCGCTTCGGTTATCATGGCGCGCGTGGGGGCGTCGCCGGTAACAAAGGCCGAGCCGAACACGTCGGCCGCGTCGGCGGCCCGGCGGCCGCGGACGAACTTGGCTATGATCTCGGCTACGTTGGATTCCTCGTTGCCCTTGGCGTAAAAGTCGCGCGCGCCCAGTTCGTAGGCGCGGTCTATGATCTCCTCGGAATCGGAGCTGGATACCACCACCGCGTAGACGCCTTTGGCGGCCGCGGCGGCTATGGCCTTCAGGCCGGAATAGTCGTCGCCCGGGCCCAGCATCAGGTCGAAGAAGCCTATGTCGTAGCGGCCCGTCTCAAGTTTCTTGAGCGCGGTCTTCAGGTTGGCGGCCAGGTCCACGTTGTGCTCCGCCAGGCGCGAGGCCATCACCTTCTGGGCCAGCTTGTCGTCTTCCAGTACGAAAATATTAAGTTGATCCATATGTTTTCTCGCGAAAATAAAAATTCTCTTTTGAAAATAATTTAACTCACGATATTATACAGAAAAAGCAGGCCCCCAGCGGCTGAGGCGGCTGGCACAAAAATTGCTCTCTAGTTGGCGTAAGCGGTATAATATTCTCGGGCGGAGGGTGCATGAAACTTTTCAGCGAACGGTTCTCCTGGTTCTACTCTTACTTCGGGTGGGGTTTTTCTTGCGGCGGTTTTGGCGGTTATCCGGGCGGTTATAACGCGTAGATCATAAAGGCGGGCGGATGAAATTCAAGCTTCAGGCCTCTTCTAAATTAAAAACTTCGGCCGCGCTGCGCGGCGCGCTCAAGCTGGCCCGGCTGGCGGAGATGCCGGAGGAAGAATTCGAAAAACTCCTGAAGGAAATGGAGAGCAACCGGTTCTTCGAACTGCTCAAGGCCACGGGCGCGGTGAACCTGGCGGAATTTCCCTCCGCGCGCTACGCGGCCCGCCGCTACGCCGGCTACGGGCTCAAACTTTCCGCCGGCGGCCTGCCGGAACTGGCCGATGGCTCCGGCGACCTGGTGGCGCTGATGCAGCGCGTGGGGGTTGAAAAATTCGAGGCCTGCTTTTTGAAGGACGCCGCCATGAGCGACGTGGAGCGCGCCGAGGAATGCGACATCACCGTGGCCGACTCGGCCCGGCTGCGCGAATTCGTGGACAGGGCCTTCATCCAGGCCGAGTTCGAGGGCGCCCCCGAAGCCCCCGCCGCGGCCGTCTACAGCGCTGTGGCCGGCATAGAGATAGAAAACGGCGCGCCGGTGCTGGCCTTCTTCAACCGCGGGATCTGGAAGGGCCGCTACAAAGTGGACCAGGAAAAACTGTCCGCCGCCACGCAAGGCCTGCCCGAAGCCGAGCGGCAGGGCGTGGAAAAACTGCTAAAACGCCTGGAGTTCGCCGACAAGCGCAAAACCACCCTGTACCGCGCGCTGGAGGTCCTTATGAACGTGCAGGCCGACTACCTGCGCACCGGCGAGCCGGGCCGCCGCCGGCCGCTCTCGCAGAAGACGCTGGCTAAAAGCCTGGAAGTGCATACCAGCGTGCTCAACCGGCTGGTCTCCAATAAGTCCGTGCAGCTGCCGTGGGGCACCGAGGCCCCTATGGACGCGCTGCTGCCCAGCTCCAAAGCGGTTAACCTGGAGCGGCTCTATGCCCTGGCGGCGGAGAACCCCGCGCTCAGCGACGAGGCCCTGCGCCGCGCGCTCAAAGCCGGCTACGGCGTGGAACTGTCGCGCCGGTCCGTGGCCCAGTACCGCAAAGACCTGTCCCTGGCCGCCTCCGGGCGCCGGGGGGAAACGCGTTGAAAGCGGGTTTTTTAATTGGTAGAATGACTATTCAGGCATCTCCGAAAGATTTACGGGCCCATAGCTCAGTTGGTTAGAGCAAGCGACTCATAATCGCTGGGTCGTAGGTTCAAGTCCTACTGGGCCCAGTTTTTATCCCAAATCACGCTCCGCGTGATTTCCCGCGCAGCGGGTCGAGGACCAGCGCTATGCGTGCCAGTCCGAGAGGGAGTATGCCGCGCGCAGCGGACGCGCAGTGCGCGTCGGAAGTTCCCCTGGAACTTCCCGGCTAAAACGAAAAAGGCCGTCCGGTCTCCCGGACGGCCTTCTTCTTTTGCCGCGGAGCTTATTTTTTTACCGCCGCGTCCTCTGTAAAGCCGTACTCGGCCTTCAGCGGGCCGCCTTCCTCGTAGACGCGCAGCGCCTTAAGCGCGCTTTTTTCAAAGACCAGTTCCTTCTGCAGTTTGCCATCGGCGGAGTAGACCTTGACCGCGCCGTCGGGCACTTTACCTTCCTGGCTGATGATATTGTAATTCTTATCCAGCGTAAGTTTGCCCACGTATTTGCCGTTAAGCTGGAAGGAGAAGCGTTCGCCGCGCGCCAGGTTCAGCGTTTTAGCCGTCACCATGGACTCCGGCTCCTTGGCCGGCGCCGCAGCGGGCTGCGCTTTGGGCGGCTCGGCGGGTTTGTCGTCGGAATAATAAGTTTCCGACTTGGGCAGGCCTTCGGGTCCGAACTCGCGCTTCCAGCCGTTGAGTTTGTCACCGCGGTAGGAGGCCTCCATAAGGAGCTTGCCGTCCTCTGCGGAATATTTAAAGGCGCCGTCTTTGAGGCCGCCCAGGTAGTAAGCCTCCACCTGTACGCCGCCGGACGGGTAATAGGCCCGGAGCGTGCCGGAGGCTTTGCCGCCCAGCATGGTCTTTACGGTCTTAAGTTTGCCGTCGGGATAAACTTCCGTGTAAGTGCCGTCCTTTATGGCGCCGTCGAGCGCTACCGCGGCCCCGGCCGCGTCGAAGGTTTCGGTGGCTATAGCCACGCCGTTCTCGGAATAGACCAGGTTGCGCGTGGAGGTGCTGGGCGCCACCGTGGTAAAAGTGAATTTTGCGGGCGCAGGTTCTACCGGGGCCGGCTGCGCGGTGGAGACCGCCACGGTTGCCGCGGTGGAAACCGGAGCTTCGGGCGCCTTAGGCGCGGCGTCGGGTTTCTGCTCGGAGATGTCGGCCTTGTTGATGTTGAGGGCGCCGTACTTGGTCTTCACCATCACCATATTGTCCATCTCTCCGGTAACCTCGCCCTCCAGCCGGGCGCCGTCCTTAAGGATGAAAGTGTCGGCGCCGGCGTTGGCGGCCAGGCCCAGCAACAACGTAAGCAGAAATTTCATAAATTCCCTCCGCTGATATTATGTCAATTTTATTCCCGTATTGACAGCCGCCGCCCCATGCACTAGACTATTGCGGTCGTTACGCCTGCATTATGAAAAAAACCATTTCAATTCTTGCCGCCGCGGCGGTTTCTTCAGGGTTGGCGTACTTTTTGTTCCCCGCCGCGGGCCCTGCGGGCTGCGCCGCTTCCGCGCTGGCCGGCGCCGCGCTGACGGCGCTCGCGTTGTGCGCCGCCGGGGGCTGCGGGCCCGCGCATGACGCCGAGCGCGAACTTGCGGTGCTGGCGCTCTCCAACACTTCCGACCTGGTGGCCGTGGTGGATACCGAGGGGCGCCGGCTGTACAACAGCCCGTCCTACGCCATCCTCAGCGACCCCGCCAGCCTGAAGGGGACCAACTCTTTCGCCGAGATACATCCGGAGGACCGCGAACGCGTGAGGGAGATCTTTCGCCGTACAGTGGAAACCGGGGCCGGAGAGCGCGCGGAATACAGGTTCATGCTGCCGGACGGTTCCGTGCGGTTCATAGAGTCCATGGGCAACGTCATCAAGGACGGTTCCGGCAAAGCGCACCGCGTGGTAATAGTCTCGCGCGACGTGACCGACCGCAAGAAACTGGAGAACCAGTTGCGGCAGTCGCAGAAAATGGAGGCTTTGGGCCTGCTGGCCGGCGGCGTGGCCCACGATTTCAATAACATCATCACCTCGTTGTCCGCTTATGCCGATTTTATCGCGCGCGCGCCGGGCGCGGCCGGGCAGATAGCCGAGGACGCCGGGGAAATAAAGAAGGTCTGCGAGCGGGCGGCGGGGCTTTCCCGGCAGCTGCTCGCCTTCAGCCGCAAGCAGGTCATGTCGCCGCGCGTGCTGGACCTCAACACCATAGCCTCCGGCGTGCAGAAAATGCTGTCGCGCCTCATCGGGGAGAACATCCAACTCTCCATCCGGCCGCACGCCGCCCCGGTGCCGGCGCTGGTGGACCCCGGGCAGATAGAGCAGGTGCTGCTTAACCTGGCCGTTAACGCCCGCGACGCCATGCCCTCCGGCGGCAAACTCGAAATAAAAATTTTCCCGTGCGAGTATACGGACTACCTGCTGGGCTCGGACCTGATGCCCGGCAAATACGCGGTTATTTCCGTGTCGGACACCGGTACCGGTATGACGGCGGCCGTGAAGGCCCGCATCTTCGAACCTTTCTTCACCACCAAGAGCCCCGGGGCCGGCACGGGCCTGGGCCTGTCCACGGCCTACGGCATAATCAGGCAGAGCGGCGGCTATCTCTCCGTGGAAAGCGAGCCGGGTAAGGGCAGCGTTTTTTCAGCCTACCTGCCGTTATCCGATAAGGACCCCGAGAAGCTTGGGAGCACCGGCAAAATTACCGCCCTGCGCGGCGGCACGGAAACGGTGCTGGTGGTAGAGGACGACCCGGTGTTGCGCTCGGTAACGCGCCGCACGCTGCAGGAGGTGGGCTACCGGGTGCTGGAGGCCGCCACGGACAGCGAAGCGCTGCTGCTGGCCGAAGGCCGGGAGAAAGGCAAGATAGACCTGATCCTGGCCGACATTGTGCTGCCCGGGATGAACGGGTTCGACTTGGCCGAGCGCGTGGCCGCGGCCAACCCGGGTATAGCCAGGGTCTACATGTCCGGTTATACCGACCCTTCCATTATAAAGATTGAATTTATCAAACCGGAAAGCCCGCTGATACAGAAACCGTACACAACCGACGCCCTGATGCTGGGGCTGCGCGCCGCCCTGGACGCCCGCAAGAACCGAAAATAGCCCCGTTTTGCCTTTCCGCGGACCACCGCCGCGGCCCAGGGGCCCTTGACAGAATGATACTTAATGGGTATCATTATAACAGATATGACCTTACTTAATAGAGACGTGGATTATGCCGTCCGGGCCCTGGTTTATATGGTGAAAGCCAATAAGCCTACGGTTTCGGTTACCGGCATGCACGGGGCGGTGGGGGTAACCCGGCCGTTCCTGCGCAAGATACTGCAGAAACTGCGCAAGGCGGGCGTACTGCAGGCGGTAAAAGGCAAAGGGGGCGGCTTTGCGCTGGCCCGCCGGCCGGAAACCATAACGCTACGGCAGCTCACCGATACCCTGCAGGGGCCGCTGAAGCTCAACGACTGTTTCTTCCGTAAAAAACTCTGCCACGCCCACGCTTCCTGCCCGCTGCGCCACCGCGTGGCCGCGCTGGAGAAGCGGCTGACGGCCGATATCGAGGCCATAACCCTGAGGGACCTGCTATGAAGACCAAACGCCAGATCATAAGGATAGACGAGGCCAAGTGCGACGGCTGCGGCAACTGCGTGACCGGCTGCCACGAGGGCGCGCTGCAGGTGATAGACGGCAAAGCCCGGCTGATAAGCGACCTGCTCTGCGACGGGCTGGGCGCGTGTATAGGCGAATGCCCGCAGGGCGCCATAAAGATAGAAGAGCGCCTGGCCGAGCCTTACGACGAGCGCAAGGTGATGGACGGCATGGTGAAACACGGCCCCAACACCATAAAGGCGCACCTGAAACATTTGATGGACCACGGGCAGAAGGCGTTCGTAAAATAGGCGCTGGACTACCTGAAGGAAAAGAATATTCCCAACCCCCTGGAGGCGGAGATGAAAAAAGAACACAAACACGGCGGACACGAACCCTGCGGCTGCCCCGGCGGCCGGACCATGGACCTGCGCGGCGGCGCGGAGGAGGACTGCGGCGATTCCCCGGCGGCCAGATCGCAGCTGCGGCAGTGGCCGGTACAGCTGCACCTGGCCTCGCCCATGGCGCCTTACTTCCAGAAGGCGGACGTGGTGGTGGCGGCGGACTGCACCGCCTTCGCCTACGGCAATTTCCACAACGACTTCATAAAAGGCAAGGCCATAGTCATAGCCTGCCCCAAGCTGGACGACGGGCAGGAGCTTTACGTGGAGAAGCTGCAGGGCCTTATAGAGGACGCCAAGGTGAACACGCTGACCGTGGTCACCATGGAAGTGCCCTGCTGCGGCGGGCTGCTGGCCATGGTAAAACAGGCGGCCGCGGCGGCCAAGCGCAAGGTGCCGGTCAAGCACGTGGTCATAGGCATCCAGGGCGGCATAAAAAGCGAAGAGTGGGCCTGAAAAGAGGGGGGCGGCGGCTTGAAACTAGCCCCGCCCCTTTTCTTTTTGATAAGATATTTTCATACGGCGCGGTGGCCAAGTGGTAAGGCGGCAGTCTGCAAAACTGCTATTCGCGGGTTCGATTCCCGCCCGCGCCTTTGATTTTTTTCCAGGGCCCACTATGAACCTCAGCAGATTAGCGTTGTCCTTAGGCCAGTCGGCCACCCTCAAACTCAACGAGTTAGCTAACAACCTCAAAGCCGAAGGCAAGCCGGTGATCCACCTGGGCGGCGGCGAGCCCGAAGAGAAGATACCCGGCGGCGCTTTCTCCGAAAGCAAGAAGCTGCTGGACGGCGGTTTTGTGCGCTACACTCCCACCTCCGGCACCGCGCCGCTCAAAAAAGAGATCGCCGCCTACACCGAGGCGCATTACGGCGTTAAGCCCGGCCCGAAGAACATAGTGGTGGCTTCCGGCGCCAAGCAGGCCATCTACAATTTCCTGGTCTCCGTGGTGGACCCTGGCGATGAAGTTATCTTCCCCGCCCCCTACTGGGTCAGTTATCCCGAGATGGTGCGCCTGGCCTACGGCACGCCGGTGGTGGTGCGCCCCCGCCCGGGCGAGCTGCTGTGTTCGGCCGAGGATATAGAGTGCCACCTTACCAGCCGCACCAAGGCCATCCTGCTCAACAGCCCCAATAACCCGTCCGGCCAGGTTTATCCCGAAAGTTTCATCCGGGAGATGGTGGAGATCTGCGAGGGCCGCAACATCTACCTGCTGATGGACGACATTTACAACCGGCTGGTCTTCGACGGGCTTAAGGCGCCGTCGGCGTTCACTTTTTCAAAGAAGCCGCTGCACGACTCCAACATCGTTTCCATCAACGGCGTTTCCAAGACTTTCTCCATGACCGGCTACCGCATAGGCTGGAGCGTGGCCAACGAGGCCGTTACGCAGGCCATGGTGAAGGTGCAGGCGCAGGTGTCGTCCTGCCCGTCCGCGCTCAGCCAGGCGGCCGCCGCCGGCGCCCTGCGCGAAGGCGACGCCTTTGTGGAGGGCCTGAAAAAAAGCCTGGAAAAGAAGCGCGACGTGATGGTGGCCGAGCTGGCCAAACTAAAGAAAGTGAAACTTCATAAACCGCAGGGAACGTTCTACAGTTTCCCCGATTTCAGCGCTTACGACAAGGATTCGACCAAACTTTCCAACCTGCTGCTGGACAAGGCGATGGTGGTAACGGTGCCGGGCGTGGAGTTCGGCCTGGAAGGCCACCTGCGCCTGAGCTACTGCGGCTCGGAAAAGGATATTGTCGAAGGCGTGTCCCGCATCCGCAAAACCCTGGACTGACGCCCGCATACGGAGGACAGCATGCCCGCTACTCTTAAAACCCAGCCCGCGATAAAGAAGGTGGTGACCATGGAAGCCGGATTCAAGCTTGCCGCCGAGGAGATAAAAACTTCCGGGGCCGTACACAAGAACCTTTCGGCCGGGGAGCTCTGCGAGCACGCGGTCTCCGGAAAAGAAGCGGAACTCACCGCCGGCGGCGCGCTGTGCGCCCGCACCGGCAAGCACACCGCCCGCTCCGCTCAGGACAAGTTCATCGTGCGCGAGCCCGGCAGCGAAAAGAACGTCTGGTGGGACAACAACGCCTCTATCGACGAGGCCGTGTTCGACAAGATCTACGGCAAAGTCAAGAATTACCTGGCCAATAAGGAAATTTACCAGCGCGACTGCTACGCGGGTTCCGACCCCAAGAACCGCCTGAGCGTGCGCGTGTACACCGAGCTCGCCTGGCACAGCCTGTTCGCCGGGCATATGTTCATAGAGCCGCCGGCCGCGGAGCTGGCCGGTTTCTCCCCGGAGTTCACCGTGATAAACGCGCCCGGCTTCCACGCCCTGCCGCAGATAGACGGCACGCGCGGAGCGGCTTTTATCCTGCTTAATTTCAAAAAGCGCGTCATCCTGATAGGCGGCACCGCTTACGCCGGGGAGATAAAGAAATCCATCTTCTCCGTGATGAACTACCTGCTGCCGCTCAAGGGCGTGATGCCCATGCACTGCTCGGCCAACGTCGGCAAGAAGAACGACACGGCCATCTTCTTCGGCCTGTCCGGCACCGGTAAGACCACGCTGTCCTCCGATCCGCTGCGCCGGCTGATCGGCGACGACGAGCACGGCTGGAGCGACAACGGAATTTTCAACTTCGAGGGCGGCTGCTACGCCAAGGTCATCAACCTCAACGCCGAAGCCGAGCCGCAGATCTACGCGGCCACCGGGCGCTTCGGCACCATCCTCGAGAACGTGGTGTACGACAAGCATACCCGCGTGCTGGACCTCAACGACGGTTCGCTCACCGAGAACACCCGCGCGGCCTACCCGCTGGAATTCATAGACAACGCCATCAAGGGCGTGGCCTTCCCGCATCCCAAGAACATCGTGATGCTCACCTACGACGCGTTCGGCGTGCTGCCGCCCATAGCCAAGCTGACCGGAGAGCAGGCCATGTACCACTTCATCTCGGGCTACACCGCCAAGGTGGCCAACACCGAGATGGGAGTCAAAGAGCCCAAGGCGACCTTCAGCACCTGCTTCGGCGCGCCTTTCATGAGCCACCACCCCACGGTCTACGCCGAGCTGCTGGAAAAGAAAATGAAGAAGCACGGCTCCCAGTGCTGGCTTATCAACACCGGCCTGTGCGGCGGCCCCTACGGGGTTGGCAAGCGCATGAGCATCCAGCACACGCGCGCCCTGCTTAACGCCGCGCTGGACGGCAAGCTCGCCAAGGTGAAGTTCACCAAGGACCCGGTGTTCGGCTTCGGCGTGCCCGCGCGCTGTCCCGGCGTGCCGGCCGAGGCGCTGAACCCGCGCCAGGCCTGGTCAGACAAGGCCGCCTACGACGCCAAGCGCAAGGAACTGGCTGGCCTGTTCGCCGCCAACTTCAAAAAGTTCGGCGTTACCAGCAAGTCCATTCTGGGCGCCGGCCCTAAAATATAGCCGGAACACAGCCTTGGCCGCCAGATGCGCATAGCGCCTGATGCGGCACCGGCATAGCCTTGACACTCTAAAGGGAAAATAGGTTATATGTATCTGTAATTTAGAAGTGAATACCATAGGAGGAAGTACAATGCCCGCTGCAAAAGCAAACTCGAAGTTCATGGCCCCCATCACCCCTAACGAGACCCTGGCCGCGGTTATCGGCGCCAAGCCGGTTCCCCGCACCGAGATCGTGAAGAAACTGTGGGTCTACATAAAGAAGAACAACCTGCAGGACAAAAAGAACAAGCGCAACATCAACGCTGACGAAAAGCTGCTGAAGCTGTTCGCCGGCAAGAAGCAGGTCACGATGTTCGACCTGGCCAAGATCATCGGCAAGAACGCGAAATAAGCCGGTTATTCTTACTTAACGCCGTCCGCTTAAACCCGGGCGGCGTTTTTATTTGAGGGGACGCTCTTAACTATATGACTATTTGTTCGTGAATCCATGTCGGGATAGGCTAAATAGTCATATAGTTAAGAGCGTCCCCCTTCCCTAAAGGCCCAGGTGGAGCTGGGCCCTAGGGGTATTGACATTCGTCAACTCACACCCCATAATATAGACAGGTAGACATTATGAAACGCGCGCTGACCATCCTTACCTTAATGAGCCTGCTCCTGGGGAGCGGCTCCTTGTTGCGCGCAGGCGGGCCCCGCGGGTCCGACCTGGTGGATGTTTCTTATTATGGAGAGAACGACCTGGTAGACCTGTACCAGGCCGGTATCCTGCGCAAATTCGCGGCTTCCAGCGTGGCCCTGTTCTCCGACCGCGTGGTGATCAAAGACGAGGCCACCGGCGCCTACAACCTTAAGACCATTTCCCTCAAGGATAAGATGAACCTGCAGCCCGGCCAGCCTTTTGGCGACCAGACCGTGGGCGCCTTCTGCTCTGGCGCGCTGGTGGGGCCGGACCTGGTGCTGACCGCCGGTCATTGCTTCGCGCCGGACGAGCGCGGCGGGCCGTGCGAGCGCGTGAAGCTGGTGTTCGGCTACGCCCTCAACCGCGCGGGCGAAACGCCCTCCTCTTTCCCGGCCGCCGACGTTTATTCCTGCAAGCAGATCGTGGCGCAGAAGGTGCAGGATGACGGGCACAATTTCACCTGCCGCAACGGCAGCTGCACGGACGAGGCCATAACCGGCGACGGCGCGGATTACGCGCTGGTGCGGCTGGACCGCAAGGTTAAGGGCCGCTACCCGCTGGCCATCAGCCGGACCAATATCGCCGGGGGGGCCGAGGTGGGCGTGATAGGCTACCCCACCGGCCTGCCGGTGAAGGTGCAGGAAAAGGGCGCCTCCGTAAGGGAGCTTAAGAACGGCTACTTCACCACCAACCTGGACACGTTCCGCGGCAACTCGGGCAGCCCGGTCTTCAATATGAAGACCCTCAAGATAGAGGGAGTGGTCTCGCGCGGCGGTACCGACTACGTATACGATTCCACGCCGACCGCGGTGAACGACCCTCGCCGGCCCTACAACTACTCTCCCGGCAGGGCCAACTACTACCCGCAGGACGGCGGCCGCGGCGAGGACGCCACTTTCATAACGGAGATCCAGGCGCTCATCCCCGTGACCGAGGCCGAGCGGTCCATAGATTCCATGCTCAAGGTCCGCAGTACCGGCAAACAGGCGCCTAAAGTGGTGCCGGCCATTTATATTCCCGGCGCCGAGGGGCCTTCGGTGCAGCCGGCCATTTACACGGTCCCGGACGTGCAGCCGGTGCCGGCGACCATAAGCATCTGACGCCGCGGCAATAAGCGGCCAGTGAGTGAGGGGCGCTCCACACGGGGCGCCCCCACTTTTTTATCAGGGGAGGTCTTTGGCCGGCCGGGAGATGAACCAAACGTAGTCGGCCAGCTGTAGGGGGTGCTTCAGGAAATCGTCCAGGTCTGCGGCGTCCCTGGTGCAGACGGAGATCTGCACCGCGGCTGGGAGCCGCGATCTTACCGCGGCCGGGATGCCGGCATTGTAAAGAAAGCGGCCGTTGCCGGCCAGCGCCAGGAAGGCGGACTCCGGGTATTTTTTCAGGAATTCGGTTATGCGCGCGCCCGCGGCTTCGTTGCCGGCCGAGACGGAATACAGATAGTCGTCCCATTTTATGCGCCCGTCCGCCCCGCCAGCCTTATATGCGCCCCGCAAGTAGTCCAGGTAGGCCTTGTCGGATATCACCGGGATCCTGGCCGGCAACATGGCTTTTTCCGCGCTTTCCAGCTCTGCCGCGTTCCCGCGAGCCAGCTTAGCCGTCAGGGCGCGCGGCAGCCCCAGGGCCGCGCCTTTAAGGCGGTTCTCTCGCATGAAATCCAGGAGCGGGCGGTAAAGGGAGAAGTCGTGTCCCCACGACCTGTTCCAGTCCGTGCCGGAGAGGAACGCTTCTTCGGTGAGCGTGCCGGCCAGGTAGGCGTCCAGCGCCGGCTGTCCGGATCGGGGCAGCATTTCCAGCCCGACTACGACCCGGCCCTTGCGCATCCGGGACATCATTTTAAGTATCTCCAGCTGGGCCAGATGGTCCTTAAGCTGCCCGGAAGATTCTCCGGCGTAGACGATCCGCGCCGCGGAGACGGCCTGTTCAAAAGCTTCCTGCCGGAGTTTGGTGCCGACCCGTGGATTGACTATCAGAAAGCCGGGGCCTTCGTACATGGAGAAGGACGATCTTTCCGCCGAGGCGCCGGCCGGAACGAAGGTTGCGGCCAGGAAGAGGAAAAGGACCCGCCGGAGGCCCGCCGCCGGAGCGCAGGGCCTGGAGGAACCGGGGAAATGTCGGGGCGCCGCCACGTGGCTAGTCCTTGCGGCGGTCCACTATGTAATGGCTCTTCTCGGCGGCTTTGGCGCCCTTTTTGAGTTCGGTGCCGATGTTGCTGACCTGCGCGAAGGAGTGCAGGGTGCGGGTCTTGTTCTGCACGATGCCGATGGAGATGGACAGGAACGGAAATTTCTTGATGTTGCCCTGGCGGTCGGTGGAGATTATGTGGCCGCGGTCACGGTCCGATTTGCTGTAGAAAGAAGGGGCTATCTCGTCGAAGGCGGCCGCGATGCGGCGGGCCAGGTCTTCGGAGCGCTCGTAATCGGTCACCACTATGAAGTCGTCGCCGCCGATGTGGCCGATAAAATCTTCCGAGTTCTCGTTCTGGATGGTCAGCTTGACCAGCAGGTTCGCCGTGGCCTTGAGCACGCGGTCGCCGGCCTCGAAGCCGTAGGTGTCGTTGTAGGCCTTGAAATTGTTGAGGTCCAGGTACAGCACGGCGAATTCCTTGCCGCGCTGGATCTCGCGCTCCACGCGCGCCTGGATGGACGGGTTGCCGGGCAGTTTGGAGAGAGGGTTGGTGTCGAGCACCTGCTTGTTGCGCTTGAGGATCATCCGGATGCGGGCCACCAGCTCGTCGGCGTCCACCGGCTTGATGAGGTAGTCGTCTATGCCCATGCCAAGGCCCTTTAGCTTGGCGTTCTTCTCGCCGTAGGCAGTGACGATGATGATGGGGATATGCGCGAACAGCGGGTTGTTCTTAAGGTCCTGCGCTACTTCCAGCCCGTTCTTGCGCGGCATGTTGTAGTCCAGCACTATGATGTCGGGGTTGGTCTCGAAAACGGCCTTCATGGCTTCGGCCCCGTCGTTGGCCGTGAACACCTCGAAGCCGGAATCCTGCACCATTTCCTTCATGAGCATCAGCAGGTCGGTCTGGTCGTCGGCCATCAGCACGCGCGGCAGTGCCGGTTTCTGCGCGTCCGGCGCCGGGGCGGCCGAGGGAGCGGCGCCGCCGGTCTGTTCCGCTATCAGTTTCAGCAGCAGGTCGCCCGGGATGTCGCGGGCTATCATCTCCGGCAGGCCGGTTACTATGCCGCGCTCCTGGAAATTCTCGAAGCGCAGGCCGCTCACCACGATGATGGGTACCGCGGCGGTGTCGCCGGAGTCCTGCAGTTCCTCCATAATGGCGAAGCCGTCCTTGCGGGGCATCATGATGTCCAGCAGCAGCGCGTCGGGCTTCTCGGCGCGGACCGTTTCCACCACCTTAAGCGGATCGTTCACCACCAGGGCCCTGTAGTTGTTGGCTTCCAGGAACATCTTCATCAGGTCGGAAAATTCGGTGTCGTCGTCGGCTACCAGTACGCAGGGCTGGTTTTTCTCCGGGGGCAGCGTGCGCTGCAGGGCCGCCTTGAGCGCCTCGAAATCCACGGGCTTGGTTATGTAGGCGCTCACCCGGGGTACCGGCCCGCTCACGATGTCGGCCTTGCGCGTCTGCGAGAAAATTATGACCTTCTGCGTTTCCGTGAACGGGTTCTTCTTGAGTTCGGCCAGGAAATCGAGCGGGTTGAAGGACTGGATAAGGATGTTGAGGATCACCAGGTCCGGCTTCCAGTTCTGCACGGCGGTAACGGCTTGCTGGTAATTGGTTACGGTCTGCGCGTGGTAGCCGTTCTCTTCAAGGAAAGCCAGCAGCGCGCGCGCCTCGGGCGTATCGGAATCGACGATGAGGATCTTTTTTGCGCCCGTCTCGGCCATGCTTGAATTCTAACATTTTTCTCCCCGGCGGCGAATAATTGTAGAATCAGGAAGTGCCGGAGAAAGAAAATTACTGGAATTACGCCCAGATAGGGCTGGAGCTGGCGGCCGCGGTGCTGCTGGGTTTTTGGGCCGGCTATAGGCTGGATAAAAAACTGGGCACCGCGCCCTGGCTGATGCTGGCTGGCGCCGCCGGCGGCATGGCCGCTGGGTTTTACCTGGTGGTCAGGGAACTTTTTCGCAAGGACGGCGGGGGAGGGGAGAAATGATCGCTTCTGCGTGGGTGGCGGTCCTCCTTGGGGCGGCGGCGGGAGCTTGCGTGGGAGCCGCCTCGCGCTTCGCCCTTAAACGCGTGCTCGGATCCTGCGACCAGGTCTTTTTTTCCGTTTTCGGCGCCGGCATGCTGGTGCGCCTGGCGCTCGTGGCCGGGGCGGTTTGTCTGCTCCGTCATGAAAAATATATAATTATCATCCTGTTCGCTGTGGCGATGATAGTCGTGCAGACGCTTTTTGAGGCTTTTCCGCTGAAAAAAAATGGGCCTGAAAGAAATCCTTGAGCATCACATAACCGACAAGATCTGGGCCTGGGCCGCGCTCGGCCCCCTGCGTCTGCCTTTTTCCAAGCACCTGCTGATGATGGGGCTGGCGGCGCTTATCCTGCTGGTGGTTTTCCCTCTTGTGATCCGCAGCCGCTCTTCCGTACTGGCGCCCTTCCGCGCCATGATAGAGATCATCGTCCTGTTCATCCGCGACGAGGTGCTGGTCCCCAACCTTGGCCACAAGGCCGGGGCTTACCTGGGCTATTTCGCCACGCTGTTCTTCTTCATCCTTTTTCTTAACCTTCTGGGTCTGGTGCCGTACGGCGCCACGGCCACCGGCAACCTGGCGGTGACCGGCGGCCTGGCGTTCACCACGTTCATGCTGATAAATTTCGCCGGCATCAAGGAGCAGGGGCCGCTGAAATACTTCGCGCACATCGTGCCCAAGGGCGTGCCGGGGTGGCTGTACCCGCTGCTGTTCCCCATCGAACTTATCGGCCTGGTCACCAAAGCCTTCGCCCTGGCCATCCGGCTCTTCGCCAACATGATAGCCGGCCATATAGTCATCCTGGCCTTCATCAGCTTCATCTTTATTTTCGGCTCGCTCAGCGCGGCGGTGGGTTTTGCCGTGGCGCCGGTTTCCGTGGGGCTGGTGCTGTTCACGCTGCTCTTGGAGCTGTTCGTGGCGTTCCTGCAGGCCTACGTGTTCACGTTCCTTACGGCCATCTTCACAGGCGCGGCCATGCACCCGCATTGAGGGCGGACAGATTTTGCGACGGTTTTAATATTACACGGAGGTAGTACAATGAACGACCTTACATTCCTCGGACTCGGCTACATAGGCGCCGGCCTCGGCGCCGGGCTGACGCTGATAGGCGCTGGCCTGGGCATCGGCAAGCTCGCCTACGGCGCGCTCGAAGGCACCGCCCGCCAGCCGGAAGCCGGCGGCGCGCTGCGCACGACCATGATCATCGCCGCGGCCCTTATCGAAGGCCTCGCGTTCTTCGCGCTGGTCATCTGCCTGCTGGCCGTGATGAACTTCGCCATGCCCAAGGGTGAGACCGCCGTCTCGGCCCCCGCCGGGCAGGTCGCCGGTCACTAGAGAGACTGAAACTCGGTAACGGGCGCGCGGTAGTCCCGCGGCCCGAACTGGAGCCATTATGGAAGCATTGATAAGGCCCGAATTCGGCCTGATGTTCTGGACGATAGCCTGCTTCGCCCTGCTGGTGGTCGTGCTGTCCAAGACCGCGTGGAAGCCGCTGCTGCACGCCGTGGAAGAGCGCGAGCGCGCCATAAAACACGACCGGCAGACCGCAGAATCGGCGCGCGCCGGGGCCGAAAAGCTGAAGGCCGAGCTCGAGGCGAAGATGACGGAGCTGAAGGCGGAGATCCACCGCCGGATGGACGAGGCCCGGCAGGCCGCGGAAAAAGAGAAGGACCTGCTTATAAGCGAGGCGCGTAAAAGTGCCGCCGTTATAGTGGAGGCCGCCACCCGGGAGATAACCGCCCAGAAGGCCGAGGCTTCCGCGGAACTCAAGAACAAGGTCGCCGAACTTTCCATCCTGGCCGCCGAGCGCATCCTCCTTAAGCAGATAGACCACAGGGCCAACACCGACCTGGCCGCCAAGTACCTGGCCGAGCTGGAAAAAGAACGGCCGGACCTGAAACTGGGAGCCAACTGATGGATGCCGGCGCGAAAATAGTCGCCAAGCGTTACGCCCGGGCCTATATGGGCCTGGACGGCAAGGTCTTTGGCGCCGCGCTGGAACGGGCGTCCCATGAAAAATTGGACGGGCTGCGCCGCGTCTTTGAAGAGGCCAGGCCGCACCTGAAGACCCTGACGCACCCGGTGCTTAACAGCGCCGTAAAGATAGAGGTGCTGGAGAAGGTCCTTGGCGGCAAGCACGCCGGTTCCGCCGCGGACTTCGCCGCGCTGCTGGTGCGCCGCGCTCGGTTCGGCCTGTTAGAAGAGATCATGCAGGAGTGCCTGCGCCTGCACGACGAGTTCTGCGGCCTGCTGCGGGCCGAGGTGTTCAGCCGCTTCCCGCTCTCCGAGGGCGAAGTGAAGCGGATAGAGACGCTGCTGGCGGCCGTTTCCGGCAAGAAAGTGACGGCGCGCAACGTTACCACCGAAAGGGTGATAGGCGGTTTTGAAGTGAAGATAGGCGACGCGGTAATAGACGCCACGGTGCGTGGCAGGCTGGAGGCCATGAAAGCTGGCCTGGCGGGCCGGTAACCGGCGGACGGAATTTAAGCTGAATACGGAGCGATATGATACGACCTGAAGAGATCACCGAGATAATCAAAGGCAGGATAGAGAAATTCGTGCCCGAAGCGCAGCTGTCCGAGACCGGCCAGGTGCTGCAGGTGGGCGACGGAATTTCCCGCATCTACGGCCTCAGCGGCGCCCTGGTGGGCGAGCTCGTGGAATTCGAAGGCGGCGTGTCCGGCATGGTGCTCAATATCGAGCGCGAGAACGTGGGCGCCGTGGTAATGGGCTCCGACGCCCTGATAAAAGAAGGCGACCGTGTTAAGCGCACCGGCCGCGTACTGGAAGTCCCCGTTGGCCCCGAGCTGGTGGGCCGCGTGGTGGACGCCCTGGGCAACCCGCTGGACGGCAAAGGCCCGCTGAACGCCAAGAAAAAGCGCCCGGTGGAAGTTATAGCCCCCGGCGTGGTGGAGCGCCAGCCCGTCAAGGAACCCCTGCAGACCGGCCTTAAGGCCATAGACGCCATGATCCCCATAGGCCGCGGCCAGCGCGAGCTCATTATCGGCGACCGCCAGACCGGCAAGACCGCCGTGGCCCTGGACGCCATCATCAACCAGAAGAACGAACCCGCCGCCACGCGCCCCATCTGCATCTACGTGGCCATCGGTCAGAAAGAATCCACCGTGGCCCGCGTCGCCAAAACGCTCGAGGACAACGGCGCGATGGAGTATTCCATAATAGTCTCGGCCTCCGCCTCGTCGCCGGCCTCCATGCTTTACCTGGCGCCTTACACCGGCTGCGCCATCGGCGAAGAATTCATGTGGCAGGGGCGTCACGCCCTGGTGATCTACGACGACCTGTCCAAGCACGCGCAGAGCTACCGCCAGATGTCGCTCTTGCTGCGGCGCCCGCCCGGCCGCGAAGCCTATCCCGGCGACGTGTTCTACCTCCACTCGCGCCTGCTGGAACGCGCCTGCAAAATGTGCGACAAGAACGGCGCCGGTTCCCTTACCGCCCTGCCCATCATCGAGACGCAGGCCAGCGACGTGACGGCCTACATCCCGACTAACGTCATTTCCATTACCGACGGCCAGATCTACCTGGAGAGCAACCTGTTCCACTCGGGCATAAAGCCCGCCGTGAACGTGGGCATCTCGGTGAGCCGCGTGGGCGGCTCGGCCCAGGTGAAGGCCATGCGGCAGGTGGCCGGTAAGCTGCGGCTGGACCTGGCGCAGTACAACGAGCTGGCCGCTTTCGCGCAGTTCGGCTCCGACCTGGACAAATCCAGCACCGAGCTGCTCAACCGCGGCCAGCGCATGGTGGAACTGCTCAAACAGGACCAGTACAGCCCCATGCCGGCCTGTGAGCAGGTGGCGGTGCTGTTCGCCGGCACGCGCGGCTACCTGGACGACGTGGAACTTTCCAAGGTGAAGACTTTCGAGACCGGCCTGGTGAAGTTCCTGCGCGATTCCTACGCCAACCTGCTGGCCGCCATTACGGAGAAGAAGCAGCTGGACGCGGACCTGGAACAGCGCCTCGCCGACGCGGTGGCCGACTTTAAGAAGAAGTTCTGAGGACCAGATGAAAAAATACCTCGTTACCGGCGGCGCCGGCTTTGTGGGTTCCAACCTGGCCTTCGCTCTGGAGACGGAGCGCAAGGCCGCGGTGACCGTGCTGGATAATTTCTCCTCCGGCAATTACAAGAACCTGCTCGGCTTCAAAGGCGACGTGGTGACCGACGACATCCAGTCCCGCGACTGGTTCGGCAAAGCGGGCCGCGTGGACGCCGTGCTGCACCAGGCCGCGATAGTGGATACCACCGAAACGAACCAGCGCAGGATGATGGAAGTGAACGTGGACGCCTTCCGCAACGTGCTGGCCTACGCGCTGGAATACGGCGTGAAGCGCGTGGTGTACGCTTCCTCGGCGGCGGTCTACGGCAACTCCAAGTGCCCCATGCACGAGGGACAGGAGACCACTCCCGAGAACGTTTACGGTTTTTCCAAAGCCATCATGGACAACGTCGCCGCCGAGTTCGCGGCCGCGCACCCGGATATGACGGTGGTGGGCCTGCGCTATTTCAACGTCTACGGCCCGCGCGAATACTACAAGGGCAAGATGGCCAGCATGGTGTTCCAGCTCTACAACCAGCTGAAGGCCGGCAAGCGACCGCGCATCTTCAAGTTCGGGGAGCAGGAGCGGGATTTTGTGTACGTGAAGGATATCGTGCGCGGCAACCTTAACGCGCTCGACGCGGAAAAATCCTGCGTGTGCAACCTGGCCACCGGCAAGCCCGGCAATTTCAACGAGGTGGTGGAGGCGCTGAACAAGGGCCTCGGCACCAGCCTGGCGCCCGACTATTTCGACAATCCCTACGGCTTCTACCAGAACAAGACGCAGGCGGATATGCGCAACGCCAAGGCGCTGCTCAACTACCGCCCGGAATGGAGTCTGGCCGACGGCATAGCGGACTACGTGAAGATACTGGAGAAAACCCGGATCTAAGGCAATATGGCTTCACTGCGCGACATACGCAAGCACATCTCTTCCGTGAAGAGCATCAAGCAGATCACCTACGCCATGAAGATGGTGGCCGCCGCGCGCATCAAAAAGGCGCAGAACTCCATTCTGGCTTCGCGCCCGTTCGCGCGGCAGATGGACCGGCTGATAGCCGACCTGGCCCGGGAGCTGGGCGAGGACGACCTGGCCGGCACGCTGGCCTGCGATCTTTTTCGCGAGCGCCCGGCGGGCGGGACGCTAGGCCTGCTGCTGGTCACCGCCGACAAGGGGCTTTGCGGCTCCTTTAATACCAACCTGCTTAAAGCCGCGGCCGCGTGGCTGCGCGAGAACCGCGGGCGCAAAGTGCGCGTGGTGGTGGTGGGCAGGAAGGGCAGGGATTTCCTGAAACGCCTTAAGGGGCTGGACCTGCAGGTGGAGCTGGAGCTGGTGGGTATTTTCCCCAAAGTTTCCTACGCCCACGCGCAGCTGCTGGCGGACCAGTTGGCCGGGATCTACGCCGACCGCTCCGTGGAGAGCGTGACGCTGATCTATAACGAATTCAAATCCATGATGGTGCAGCGCGTGGTGACGGACCGCCTGCTGCCGCTGCAGGCCCATATTCTGGGCGAGGGCGGCAAGGGCGCGCCCGCCTCCGATTTCTCCTTCGAGCCCGGCAAAAAAGAACTGCTGACCGCGCTGCTGCCCCGCCACCTGGGGGCGCAGTTGTACCGCACGCTGCTGGAATCGCAGGCGGCGGAGCTGGCGGCGCGCATGAGCGCCATGGAGTCCGCCTCCAAGAACGCCTCCGACCTGATAGAAGGCCTCACTTTGAAGATGAACAAGACGCGCCAGGCGATGATCACGACGGAGCTTAACGAAATTGTTAGCGGCGCCGAAGCGCTGGGCGGCTGATTTTAAGGAGCCAAGAATGAACACCGGTAAAATAGTGCAGATAATCGGGCCTGTGCTGGACATAGAGTTCCAGCAGGGCCAGCTGCCGCGCATACTCAACGCCGTGAAAATAAAATACAAGGAAGACGGCCACGAGAGGACGCTCGTAGCGGAGGTGGCGCAGCACCTGGGCGACAATACCGTGCGCGCCATCACGCTGGGCCCGACCACGGGCCTGGGCAAAGGGCTGGAGGCTAAAGACACCGGCTCGCCCCTCAAGGTGCCGGTGGGCGAGGCCTGCCTTGGCCGCCTGATAGACGTGCTGGGCGAGCCCAAGGACTACCGCGGGCCGATAGAGACCAAAGAACACCGGCCCATCCACCGCGACCCGCCCCCGCTTACCGAGCAGAAGACGTCTCCCGAGATCTTCGAGACCGGCATAAAGGTCATCGACCTGCTCGCCCCGTTCATGAAGGGCGGCAAGGTGGGCCTGTTCGGCGGCGCCGGCGTGGGCAAGACCGTGGTCATCATGGAGCTCATCAATAACGTCGCCCGGCAGCACAGCGGCTGCTCGGTGTTCGGCGGTATCGGCGAGCGCAGCCGCGAGGGCAACGACCTCTGGCTGGACATGCAGGACTCCAAACTTTCCGACGGTTCCACCGTGCTTTCCAAGACGGCGCTGGTGTTCGGCCAGATGAACGAGCCGCCCGGCGCCCGCGCCCGCGTGGGCCTGACCGCGCTGACGCAGGCCGACTACTTCCGCGACGACCAAGGCAAGGACGTGCTGCTGTTCCTCGACAACGTGTTCCGCTACGTGCTGGCCAACGCCGAGGTGTCGGCGCTGCTGGGCCGCATGCCCAGCGCCGTGGGTTACCAGCCCACCCTCACCACGGAGATAGGCGCGCTCGAAGAGCGCATCACCTCCACCAAGAAAGGGTCCATCACTTCGATCCAGGCCGTGTACGTGCCCGCCGACGACTTCACCGACCCCGGCGTGGCCAACGTGTTCACCCACCTGGACGCCACCGTGGCGCTGTCGCGCTCCATAGCCGAGCTGGGCATCTACCCGGCCGTGGACCCGCTGGACTCCACGTCGCGCATCCTGGACCCGCGCGTTATAGGGCAGGAGCATTACAACACCGCCCGCGGCATACAGAAGATACTGCAGCGCTACAAAGAGCTGCAGGATATCATAGCCATCCTGGGCATAGACGAACTGTCCGACGAGGACAAGAAGACCGTCAACCGCGCGCGCAAGATACAGAAGTTCATGTCGCAGCCGTTCTCCGTGGCCGAGAAGTTCACGGGCCGCCCCGGCAAGTACGTGCCGCTGAAGGAGACCATCCGCAGCTTCCAGGAGATCCTGAGCGGCCGCCTCGACGACCTGCCCGAGCAGGCGTTCTGGATGGCCGGCGGCATAGAAGAGGTCATAGAGCGCGGCAAACAGAAATAGGAAGCCATGGAAAACCGCCAGCTGCTGCTTACAGTGGTAACGCCCGAGAAGACCGTCCTGGCCGACAAGCCGGTGGACTTCGCCGTGGTGCCGGCCGTCGGCGGTGAGCTGGGCGTGCTGCCCGGGCACGCGCCCGAGGTGGTGCAGCTCAAAGAAGGGATGCTCCGCTATTCCTCCGGCAAGGAGAAAGAGGTGTTCTCCGTGCTGAGCGGTTTTGCCGAGATCTGCGCCGACCGCGTGCTGGTGCTGGCGGAGGCCGCGGAGCTTGCGAAAGAGATAGACGAGGAGCGGGCGCGCCAGGCCTTGCGCAAGGCCAAGGACGCTATTGCCGTGAAGGGCGAGCAGGTTGATATAGACGAGGCCCAGGCCGCGCTTAAGCGCGCCGCCGTGCGCCTTAAGATAGCCGAGTTTAAACAGAGGCACAGGCCGTAACGGGCCGCGGCCCGCGGCCGGGGGGAACTATGGATAACGCACAGCCGCGGGAAAGTTCCCGCCTGCTCTCTTTGGACGTGTTCCGGGGCATCACGATAGCCCTGATGATAATAGTGAACACGCCCGGCAACCGCGAGGCTTATTCGCAGCTGGACCACGCCGAGTGGAACGGCTGTACCATGACCGACCTGGTCTTCCCTTTCTTCCTCTTTATCGTCGGGGTTTCCGTGGTCTTTTCGCTTTCCAAGCGGCTGGCAGAAAACCGGACCGCCGGCCTGGCCGGGCAGATCTTCAAGCGGGCGCTGGTCATCTACGCGCTGGGCATGGTGCTCAACGCCATCCCCAACTACCATCCCTCCACTATCCGCGTCCTCGGCGTGCTGCAGCGCATAGCCATCTGCTACTGCTTCTCCTCGCTGCTGTTCCTTAAGACCAGCCTGAAGACGCAGATAGGCATAACCGCCGCGGCGCTGCTGGGCTACTGGCTGGCCATGACCTATATCCCGGTGCCTGGTTTTGGCGCCGGCGTGCTGACCAAGGACGGCAGCCTTGCTTCCTGGCTGGACCGCGCGCTGCTGGGTGCGCACACTTACAGGTCCGGAGTGTACGACCCGGAGGGCCTGCTGGGCACTATCCCGGCGTTGGCCACTTCCATGCTGGGAGTTTTTGCCGGGCTGTGGCTGAGATCCGCGCGGGCGCAGGGCGATAAGGTTAAAGGGCTCATCGCCGCCGGCGCCGTTGCCGCCGGGGCCGGCTGGCTTTGGGGCCTGGTTTTCCCCATCAATAAAGCGTTGTGGACCAGCTCCTATGTGCTGTTTACCGGCGGGCTGGCCATGTGGCTCCTGGCTTTGTGCTACTGGCTCATAGAGATGAGGGAGATAAAGGCCTGGGGCCGCCCTTTCGAGATCTTCGGCATCAACGCCATCGCGGCGTATATGCTGCCCATCTTCCTGCTCAAGTTCCTGGTCCTCTACAAACTGCCGGTGGCCGGCGCCGCCGAGCCGGAGCAGCTGCGCGTGATCCTGTGCGACCAGGTTTTCGGGACCTGGCTTTCCCCGCTCAACGCGTCGGCGGCGTTCGCCTTTTCCTACATGCTGCTCTGGCTGGGCGCATTCTGGCTGCTGTACCGCAAAAAGATCTTCATAAAGATCTAAGGCTCCCGTAGTACGCGCTAAAGCGGCTGGAGGCCGCCGGAAAAACCGGCGGCTTCTTTATTTTACGGCGGAGTGGACGGCTACGGCGCCGGGGAAGAGGGTGAAGTGGGAGGCGCGGGAGAAGCCGGCTTCAAGGAGCAGCGCGTCGAGATCGGCGGCGGAGTACCAGGTGAGGATGGTGTTTTTGAGGAAACCGTACTGGGCGCTGCTTTTTGGGGATATCAGGTTGAGGAGCCCGATCGTGCCGCGCACGTAAAGGCCCATGCCGGACCTCAGGACGGGGTTTTGCGGCCGGGTGGTCTCCAGGTTAAGGAAGAGGCCTCCGGGCTTTAGCACGCGGCGGAACTCGCGCAGCGCCGCCAGCAGTTTTTGCCGGTCGAGGTTTAGGTTGCGCGTGGCGAAAGAGATGGTGACCAGGTCGAAGTGCGCGTCGGGGAAGGGCAGTTCTTTGGCTTCCGCCTGCGCGAAGACCGCGCCGGGCAGGCGCGCGCGCGCTTTTGAAAGCATGGCCTGGCTGAGGTCCGCCCCGGTGAGGGCGAGGCCGGGGCCGAAAACGTTTTTAAGCGCCAGCGTGAAGTCGCCGGTGCCGCAGCAGACGTCGAGCGCGGAAGCGGCGCCCGGCGCCGAGGCGAGGGCTTCTTTGGCGGCCCGGCGCCGCCAGTAGCGGTCCAGGCCCAGGGTGAGCAGGGAGTTTACGAACCCGTAAAAAAGATAAATGCCGTCATAAAACCCGGCTATCGCCAGCTCTGTTTTAGACGGCATTTATCCGCAGGAGAAAAACTAAAAACTACTTTTTCTCTTCTTTGTTGTCGTTCTCGGCCACGAACTTCTTGATCTCTTCGAAGCCCTCGATGATGAGGCGGGCTTTGGAGAGGCCGAAGGAGAACGGGTATTTATCGTTCTCGTTCCTCTTGAGTATGAGGACGGGCTGGCCTTTATATTCGGTTCTTTCTACGATCATAGTTATTCCTCCGCTGCAACAGCGTGTTTAAGCCCAAATTCTATCACAAATAATTAAATATTTCAATAATAATAATTTTATTACTTATTTTAATCGCGCGGGGCGGGGCCGGTTGCGGGCCCCGGGAAATATATTGTAAATTCGGGTGATGGAGAAAAAAGAGCTTCTGAGGACGCTGCTGGTAAAGGCAATTAAGACCCTGGTGGTCTTATTCACCCTGTTCGCCATGGGCTGGTTCGTGGAACAGCTGCCGTTCGCGCGGGCGCTGCCGTTCTTCAGCCAGAAGCTGCCGGTAAGCGCGCTGCTCAATTCCGTGGTGGGGCTGCTGGCCGTGGCGGCGTTCGTGAAGTTCGGTTCCGAGGCCGGGCCTTCGGTGGCGGGGCTGCTGGATTTTGTGCCGAAGGCGGGGGAGATCTTCGGCAACCTGGTGAAGATAGCGGCGCTGCTGTTCTCCTACTACGCGTTCCAGGCGCCAATTTTCCCGTTCATCGATAATTTCGAATGGATCTACCAGTCGTTCTTCCTGGCGTTCACGCTGTTCTTCCTGGTGCGGGCCGGGCTGCTGGTGTACGGCGCCAGCGAAGAGCTCAGCCGCTACCTCCTCTCCATCATCAATCCGCCGTCGAAACCGCAGAACTAAATAGAAACGCCGCCCGGCCGAATAACTGGAGCGGGTGGCGAGGGTTTGGCCGAGGCGGGCGCTCGCGCAGGGCGAGGCTTACGCAAGCGCCGAGCCCGAGCGGCAGCGCGGCCACGGTGTGGCCGATAGCGTGCCCGACGAGGTAAACCCTCGACAGGACCCGCGCACTTGCAGGCCGGGCGGAATAGGTGCGTGTTAGAGCGGGACGGCGGAGGAGCGCAGGGAGGCGGAGTAGTAGGCGTTCTTCATGAGCCTGACGCAGTAGCGGGCGTTGCGCAGCGACGAGCCCGCCGGCAGTTCCTTCTTTATTTCTCTCACGAAATCGGAAAGTTCGGCGGCCACCAGCTCCGGGCGCAGGCTTGCGCCGGCCAGGCCGTCGCGCATTTTAAGCGTTTCCGGGGGCAGGCCTTTTACGTCGAGCCGCAGCACGTCGCCGTCCAGTTCCAGGCGGCCTTTGGGCCCGGCCGCGCAGACGCGGATGTGCGGGCTATGCGCGCCGCCGGCCAGGCTGGCCGAGCCGTCCGCTTCGGGGAAATGCACCAGGAAGGAGGCGCGAGAGTCGGCCGGGGGGGCGCCCTTTTGCGGTTCAGGGGAGAGCCGCGCGGTAAGGCCCGCGGGCGCGCGGCGCACGGCCGCGAGCAAGATGGCGAAAGCCTGCCACCCGTCGGCGGCGGTCACCCCGCCCGCGGGCGGGGTGCCTTCGCGCAGTATCCGGGCCTCGGCCAGGAACAGGTCCCCCAGCAGCCCGCCGGTAAAAGTTTTTTCCAGGGCGGTCCAGGCGGAGGTGCGCTCCCACGGCTGCAAAACTCCAAAGGCGAGATCCCTTGCCGCGGCTTCCGCGAGCAGCTTTTCGAATTCGGTAGCGGAGGAGCAGAACGGCGGTTCGCAGATGACGTGCAGCCGGTTCTCTATGGCGTGCAGAGCCGTCTTGAACCGCGCCGCCGCCGGACCGGTCACCAGGGCCAGTTCCAGTTTTTCCTCTTTTGAGAATAACGCCCCCGCGTCGGGGTAGGTCTTTGCTCCGGGGGGGGAGCCGGCGCCCGCCCCCGGCCCCCCGCAGGCGCAGGCAAGGTCCAGCCCGGCCGCCTTAAAGGCGGCGGGGAAAAGCGCCGGAGCTTCCGGCCCGAAACCAAGCAGGGCAGCGCGCATGCCGATATTTAACCAAATATCCGGCCCTGGGAAAACCGGCCCGATTATGATATTTGCGGAATTCGTTGACTTGTAACAATTATTTAATATAATTGTTCTATAATGGAGTTGTGCGTTAGGCTGTTGGATCGGGGTCGGTACGGAGGGCTTTAAAAACCGGATGCTTTCAAACCTGGCGAAAATGATGTTCCCGCCCAAAGATGTCATCGGCATCGACATCGGGAACTATGCCGTGAAGATAATCTGCTTCACGGAAGAGAAGAAGACGCTTAAGCTCAAGGACTGGGGCTACATTCCCCTGTCGATAAAGGCCGACACTCCGCCCGAAGAGAAAAAGGCCATAATCTCCCAGGAGATAAAGACCTACCTGAAGAAGAAGAGCATCCAGGCCCGCTATGCCGCCGCCTCCATTTCCGGCAACGCCGTTATAGTGCGCTACGTAAAACTCCCCAAACTTTCCAAAAAAGAACTTGCCCTCACCATAAACGTCGAGGCCGAGCCGTTCATTCCGTTCGACATCAAGGACGTCAATCTTACCTACGCCATCCTCAACGACACCTCCGCCGACGGCGAGCCCAAGATGGACACCGTGCTGGTGGCCGCCAAGCGCGAGGCCGTGCAGGATAAGATAGACATCATCACCGACGCCGGCCTCGAGCCCCTCATCATCGACGTGGACTCGTTCGCGCTGGAGACCCTTTATAACCAGCTGATGCCTAAAGGCGACAATAGTTCCGTGCTGCTGCTTAACATAGGGCAGAAGGTCACCAACCTGTCCATAGTTTCCCAGGGCGTCACCCGCGTCGTGCGCGATATCTTCATCGCGGGAGCCACTTTCGACAAAGCCATCGGGAAAGCGCTCAAGTCCGACCCCGCCGCCGCCGACGCCGCTAAAAAGAACCGCGGCGTGCTCGTTTCTGACGAGGATAAGGCCGCCGCCATCGAGGCCTTCGACAAGGAAGGAATAGCCGTGTCCAAGGCGGCTTCCGGCGTGCTGAAAGACCTTTATACCGAGGTCTCGCGCTCCATAGACTTCTACCTGTCGCAGGGCGTGGACCATTCCATTTCCCGGATCATACTCTCCGGCGGCATGTCCAACCTGGGGAATATTTCCAGGTTCCTGGCCGCCGAGTTCAAGGTGCCGGTAGAGGTGGCCAACCCCCTGGCCTTCCTGGAAGAAGCGCCTAAAAATATGCCCAAGGACGTGCTGCCGGCGCTGGCTGTTGCCACCGGGCTGGCGCTGCGCAAGCTTAAGGATTGGGAAGAATGATCAAGATAAACCTCATTCCCCCCGAATACATAGAACGGATAAACCGCAAGGCCGTTATCGCCAAGGCCGTGCTGGCCGCCGTGGTGGTGGTGGCGAGCGTGGCGCTGGTCTCGGCGTGGCACTTCACCCGCTCCGCCACGCTGGAATCCACCCTGGTCAAGCGCCAGGCCGAGCTGAAGGTGCTGCAGAAGGACGTGGACCAGGTAAAGGACATCGAGGCCCAGATCGCCGAGGTGCAGCGCTACCTGGACTCCATCAACAGCATCAACAAGGGCCGCTTTATCTACACGCACCTCCTGCAGGACATCACCAGCGACCTGCCGGCCACCATCTGGTTCACAGGCATGAACACCACGCTCAGCGGCGGCAGCGTAAAGGTGGATCTGTCGGTCAATTCAAATTCCGCCTACGACCTGGCCTACTGGATCAACTCGCTGGAGACGGCCGGGTATTACTCCGAGGTCGGGGTCGGCGGCATCGCCGTGACGGAGACCGAGAATGGCAAGCGTTTCACGGCCCCCATAACCATGCGCTACACCAGGTGAACCATGGATAAAATACAACTTACGAAAGAGCAGATGGGCCAGCTGGCAGCCGGACTGTTGTTCGGCGGCCTTTTCATCTACGCCTACCTGTTCTACTTCTGGCTGCCTACCGCAAAGAAGATAGAGGATAACACCAAGAAGGTCGCCTCCATAGAATCCGATATCAACAAGGCCAAAATGCAGAAGGCCAAGTACAAGGACCTGGAGGCCAAGCTTGCCAGCCTGCGCGAGGAGAAGGAAGCGGCGCAGAAGAAGCTCCCCCGCGAGCGCAAGCTGCCCGACCTGCTGCGCACCATAACCACGCTCAGCAAAAAATACAAGGTGGACGTCCAGGCCATCACCCCTTCCGGCTCGGCGCCGGTGGAATACTTTACCCGCGTATCGTATATACTCAGCGTCTCCGGCAACTACAACGATATCGGCCGGTTCCTTACCGCGCTGGGCATGGAAGAGCGCATAATGACTTCCGAGAACCTTGTCATAAGCTACTCCGGGTCGGAGGCGTTCTCTTCCCGCGCCCAGTTCACCCTGGTGGCGTACCAGTACAACGGCTGAGCATAATATGAACCTGATCTTAACGGCCCTGTTGCTTTCCTTCGCGGCCCCCGCGCCGGCCCAGGTCTTTGTTTCTACCCCGGCGGCCACGGTGGACCAGCTTTATAAGCCGGTGAACTTGCGGGACCCGCTCCTGCCGGCCACGGTCTTCGGGGACCAGAAAGCCCCGTCCTCCGCCCCGAAACAGGAGCAGGCGGCCGGTCCGGCCGCGGCCGCTCCCGCGGTGGCGAAAGGCTCTTTTACGGTCTACGGCCTTGTTCTTACCGGCGTACTGGAAGACGCTTCCGGCCGCCAGGCCCTCCTCAGGGACCAGGCCACCGGCCTGCTCTATATGCTGAAGGCCGGCCGCCTGCTGGATTCCAAAAAAAAGGCCGTGCCGGGCGTCTCCGGAGTTGTAAAAGGCAAACAGGTCATCCTCATGACCGAGGACAAAAAGGTCCACCAGCTTAACCTGCGCGAGAAGGAATGACGAGGTAAATAATGAAAAAACTTATCACTCTGGCCGTCGCGGCTATTTTCTGCGCACAGAACGTCCTCGTGGCTTACGCCTTAGAGGCCGCCACGGTGAAATCGGTGCGCGTCTCCGCCGACAGCGTCTACGTGGCTACGGACCGCCCGGTAGAATACAAGGCTTTTACGATGGACAATCCGCCCAAGCTGGTCCTCGAGCTCCTGGACTCGCGCATGAAGACGCTGCAGGAGATCCCCGTGAACGGCGGCGCGCTGCGCCGCGTGCGCACCGGCCAGTTCAAGTCCAGCCCGGCCAGCGTTTCCCGCGTAGTGATGGAACTTTCCCAGAAGACCGCCTACGAAATAACCCGCAAGGGCAACGAGCTGATAGTCATGCTGGGCGCCCGCCCCGCGGCCGTTAAGGCCCCCATGGTCAAGGATACCCCGGCGGAACCGGCGCAGCCGGCGGCGGTGCCCGTGATAGCTCCGGAGCCTAAGACGCCCGAAGCGCCCATAATGATGACCCTGGAGGCGGCCCCGGCGAAAGCCGCGGACATGACCCCTCCCGTCGTTTCCAAAAAAAGTTCTTTTACGGCTTCCGCCAAGAACATCGTGGACAACCTTCCCCGCGAGCCGATAACGCTGGATTACAACGAAGCCGACATCCGCGAAGTGCTGGATATGATGGGGGCCAAGGCCGGCATCAACATGATCTACGGCGAAGACGTGGCCGGCACGCTCACCATCAGCCTCAGCAAGGTGCCGTTCGACGAAGCTTTTAAGACCATCCTCAATGTGAAAGGTCTTGCCGCGCAGCAGGCCGGCGACAACATCCTGCGCATCGCGGCCCCCGCGACTTTCATGGCCGAACAGAAAAAAGCCATGCTGCAGACGCGCGTTTTCTTTCTTAACTACGCCAGGGCCGTGGACGTGAAGATACAGGTGGACGCGGTGGCTACCGCGGAAAGCCGCAAGGCCAACTGCAACGCCGACGACGGCAACAACGCTCTGATAGTCACCGATACCCCGATAGGCCTGGACGCCACGGCGCGTCTTATCCGCAGCCTGGACCGCGTGCCCAAGCAGGTGCTCATAGAGGCCAAACTGGTGGAAGTGTCGCTGGATAATTCGCTGGACTACGGTATAAGCTGGTCCGCCTACGGAGAGCAGAAGGGCAATTATTTCGGCATGGGCGACGCCAGCAACAAGGTGACGATGGGCGGCAGCAGGCCCGGTCTCCAAACGCCCAATTCCAGCGCTTCCGGAAATAATCCTACGACCATCAGCCCTCCGCTTGGGGCCGCAGCCGGCGGCACCGGCGTTAACCTGCCAGCCAACGTGGTTTACGGCGCTTTTCGCCTGGGCAAAGTGGCTTCCAGTTACATGTTCGACGCCGTGATTACCGCCGCTGCCAAAAAAGGCAAGGCCAAGGTGCTCAGTGATCCCAAGGTGGCCACTCTTAATAACAAAGAGGCCAACATAAATATCACCACGCAGATCCCGTACACCACCACGGAGGTTTCCGCAAGCAACCCCCCGGTGTCCACCACCAAGGTGACCTACCTGACCACGGGCATCGTGCTGAAGGTGACCCCCACCATAAATTCCGACGGGCGCATCTCCATGAAGATCAACCCGTCCATCAGCCAGCCTTCGCCTACCATAGTGCCGGTGGCCGGCGGCGCGCCCGGCATAGACACCCGGTCGGCGGACACCAGCGTGATAGTCCGCAACGGCGAGACCATAGTCATCGGCGGCCTGATCTCGGACACGCAGTCCGAGGCCATCTTCAAGGTGCCGATACTGGGCGATATCCCGATACTAGGCTATCTCTTCAAGAAGAAGTCGATGACCCGCACCAGGATGGAACTGCTCATCTTCGTGACCCCGAGGATCCTGGAAGACTAACTGGCGTTGGCGCCGTACCGCAGGGACCTGGGTTAACCCCCGGTCCCTGTTTTTTTAAAACATGACAGGTTATATTTTTTCCGCGGTCCTCCTGCTGGCGCCGCCGCTCCAGGCCGTTTTCGACCTGCCGCTGCAGCTGGCTTTCCAGCAGGCCGTGCTGCTTGGCTGCCTGGCCTGGGCCTTACTGCGCCTGCGCGGCGGCGAGGCCTGCGCCGCCCTTGCCGGACGGGACCGTTATCCGCTTTGGGCCGCCGCCGGCCTGTCCCTGGCCGCGCTCGTGGCCAGCCCGCTGCGGGGGTATCTCTGGGCCGAGTGGGGAAATTACGCCGCCGGCCTGCTGATCCTGGTGTTCTCTGCCGTGCTGTCGGAAAAAGAGAGGGCGTTTGCCGTGCGTGCCGCCGCCGCCGGCGCCTGGCTGGTGTTCGCGGCGGCCGTCCTGCAGGCCTTTGTCTTCAAAAACTTCGTCACTTTCCCGCCGCTGACCAACCTCAACGCGCTGGCTCTTTACGCGGTGATGATGGTGCCGCTGGCGCTGGAGCGCCGCGCGTGGGCGCTGGCCGGCGCCATGGTGATCCTGGTGGTCTGGACGCAGTCGCTGGGGGCGGCGCTGGCGGGCCTGGCGGCCGCCGGTGCTTACGCTGCCTCGCGGCTGAAGGGCCGGGACCTGCGCGACAACGCCTGGCTCCTTGGGGTGCTGGGGGCGCTGGGAGTGCTTGTTATCTGGCTGCTGCAGGCCGACTCGGTGGCGGGGCGCCTGGCCTGGTGGCACAGCGCCTGGAAAATGTTCCTGGCCCGGCCCCTGGGCGGGTTCGGCTATTCGGCGTACACCTGGGTGCAGGCCGGCTTCCAGAGCGCGGGGGTTTTCCGCGAACACTCTATCTATGCGCACAATTACTACCTGGAGTTCCTGGCCGAGAACGGGCTGCCGGCTGCGGCGGCCTGGTTCTGGGTGCTTTTCTCCGCGGCAAAAAAAACCCGCGGGCTGGCTAAATTTTCGGTGATCGCCGCGCTGGCGCACTCGTTCGTGGATTTCGGGCTGTCCGTCCCGGCTAATTTCTGGCTGTTCTGTTTCCTGCTCGGTTCCGGCCTGGAAGCTCCGTCGGCGCAGGAAAACCGGCCCTGGCCGGTGAAGCCGGTCCTGCTACTTGCGGTGCTGCTGGAAACCGCGCTGTTGTCCCTGTGCTGGCGCGGGCTGTCTTTCGAGCGGGCCAAAGCGCGCGCCCTGGAAGCCGCGGCCGCCGGGGACCCGGTTCTCGCCGAGGCTGAATTGCGGCCGCAGCTGGCCGGGGGAGCGTTCCGGCTGCCGGCGCTGGAATTTTTGGGGCGGATAAACCTGACGGCCCGCGATGCCGGGGCCGGATCGGCTTTCTATTTCGAGGCGGCGCTGCTGGAAAACCGCTACAGCGCTTTTTCCTGGCGAGCTCTTGAAAGGATCTACGCCGCTTCCGGCAATACCGGCCTCTCGGAGGCGCTGCAGCGGCGCCGCGCGGAGGTCTTTAAATGACCGCAGGCAGGCCCGGCGCGCACGTGCCTTACTTGCTCGGCTTTTTCCTGGCGGCCGCCGTGGCGGCCGGCGGGCTGCGCGGCGACGCCGGCTGGCTGGTTTTCGGGACCGGGTTCCTGGCCTGGTTCGCCGCTTCCGGGCGGCGGCTGTCCGCGGAAGGCCTTACGGCCCCGGTCCTGTTCTTCGCCTGGATGGGAGCGGCGGCGGTATTTTCTCCGGACCCTCTAGCTTCGGCCCCGGTCTTTGGCCGGTACGCGCTGCTGGGGCTGGCGTTCTTCGCCGCCTCCTCCTCCGGAGAGGAAAGCCGCAGCGGGTGGCTGGCGGCGGTCTATGTGCTGGGCGCCGCCGCGGCCGCTGGGCTGCTGGGCCAGCGGCTGGCCGGGCAGCCGCTGACCGGTTTTATCGGCGGCAATCCTAATTATTCAGCGGCGTTCTGCGCGGCGGCCTTCCCCGCGGCGCTGCTGTCGGCGGCCGCCGGCTCGCACGGCCGCGAGACAGCGCAGAAGGCGCTCCTCGCGCTGCTGCTGGCGGCCGGGGTGCTGGCTTCCGGTTCGCGCGGCGCGCTGCTGGCCGCGTTCGTGAGCGCGGCCTCGGGTCTTGCCGCGGCGCGGCGCTGGCGCCTGCTGGCGGCTTTCGCCGTGCTGGCCGTGGGCGCCGCCGCCCTCCTTCCCAGGGAAGGGTGGGAAGGGCTGTTCAAATTTTCCGACCCTCGCGCGTTCGAGCGGCCCCGCCTGTGGCTGGCCGCCGCCAGGGCCGCCGAGGCCAGCCCCCTCCTGGGCTGGGGGCCCGGCCTTTTTGTGCGCGCCTTCGAACTTTTTAAATTTCCTTTCTTCGACGGGATCTCTTATTTCGGCCACGGGACGCTGCACGCCCACGGGGAATTGTTTAACCTGGCCGCCGAAGCGGGCTTTCCCGCCGCCGTGTTCTTTGCGGCAACGGCCGGCACGGTGCTGCTGCGCCGCGGCACCGGTAACCTGCCGGTAAAACTCTGCGCCCTCTCGGTCCTGCTGCAGGGGTCGGCCGATATGATATTTTATTCCGGCGCGGTCGGCCTGCTGTATTGGGGCTCGCTGGGATTTGCCTGGCGCGCCCGGGCCCTGCCCGAAGAGCGGCCGGCCCGCTTGCCGCGCCTGCTCGCGGCGGCGGTTACGCTGGCCCTGCTGGCGCTGCCTTTCGCGGCCGGGTTCGCTTCGGGCGGCCTGGGGTTTCTGAGGGTTTCCTATCTGGAAGCGCGTTCCGGCGGCGGCCCTTTTCTTGCGCGGGCGCTGCTGGCTTTTTCGGAAGCCGCGGAGCCGTTCAACCCTTTCCCCGCCGAGGCCGAAGGCCGGCTGCGGATGGCGGCCAAAGACCTTGCCGGCGCCGAACTGGCCTTCTCCAGGGCGCTGCGCCTGGAACCCGGATTCGCCGCCGCCGGTTTTGGCCTGGCGTCCGTCTACGCCGCCTCGGGAAACAGGAAAGACGCCTGCCAACTGCTGGCCGGCCTCGAAAAAAAGTATCCTGAAGGACCGGAGTCGGAATATCAGAAGAGGCTTTTAAGTTACGACGAGGCTGCGGCGAAAGAACTGAAAAAAGAAATATGCGGGAACAGGAAAACTGGCGGCGCTACTGCGCCTGGCCGGAAAACGCGCTGAGCGGCAACGATGCCGCGCTGCTGAAAGACGGGGAAGAAGCTTTCTCCGCCATGCAGGCCGCCATAGGCGGCGCCCGGGATCTTATCCTGCTGGAGTTCTACGCCTTCGCCGACGATTCCATAGGCCGGGCCTTCGGCGACCTGCTCAAAGAGAAGGCGCGCGAGGGCGTGGCGGTTTACCTTATCTACGATTCCGTAGGCTCCATCCTTACCGACCGGGATTTTTTCCTGGAGCTGGCCGCCGCGGGGGTTAAGGTGGCGGAATTCCGCCCCGTGATCTTCTGGAAACCTTATTGGAACTGGATAAAGCGCGACCACCGCAAGACGGTCTGCGTGGACGGCCGCGCCTTCGTGGGCGGATTCAACATAACCGAATACGACGCCCCGCGGTCCATCGGCGGCCGCGGCTGGAAGGACGCGGCGGTGGAAGTGCGCGGCCCGGCCGTGGCCGAGATAGAGAAGATCTTCCGGGAGGCCTGGGAGGCCTCTACGCCGGTAACCGGGGAGAAAGTTCCCGGCCCGGCCCCGGCGGCGCGCCCGGAGAGCGGCGATAAGCCCGTTTCGGTGCTTTCGGCCAACGGCATCCGCAGCGTGCGTTCCATCCGCCGCAACTACCGCTACGCCATAGACCGCGCGCGCGAGTATATCTACATCACCAACGCCTACTTCCTGCCGGACCGGCTGGTTTACCGCCGGCTGGCGCAGGCCGCCCGCCGCGGCGTGGACGTGCGCGTAATAGCGCCCGGCGACACCGACCACCCGTACGTGCGCTGGGCTTCCTGGGCCAGGTACGCGCATCTCATCCGCAATGGCGTGCGCATCTACGAATGGCAGGGGCCGATACTGCATTCCAAGACGGCCGTTATCGACGGTATCTGGTCCTCCGTCGGCAGCCACAACCTCGACCACCGCAGCCTGCATTACAACCTGGAGCTGGACGTTAACGTGTATGACCCGGCCTTCGGCGCAGCGCTGACGCGCGCCTTCCGCGAGGACCTTAAAGGGTCCAGGCTGGTGACACTGGCCGAGGTGCGCGGCCGGCCGTGGACGGCCAAGCTCGCTTCCAAACTTCTTTACCTGTTCCGCTCATGGCTCTAAAATACCTCGTCTGCCTGCTCTTGGCCTTTCCGGCGGCCCTGCCCGCGCAGGACGGGGCCCCCGCGCCGGAGAACGCACGGGCTTCCGAGGTTTCTTCCGTGCGGGACAAACTGATGACGAGTCTTTTTTTCCGCGGCGAACTGGCGGACATGGTAATTTCCGCTGGGATGGCGGGTAAATTCGTGGACCTGGCCGGCCTGGAGACCAACGCGGAGACGCGTGGCGCGCTGCTGGCCTGGATAAAAAAGAACCCGGCCGAGGCCGCCGAGGTATACCTGCACCTGCGCGGCGGCGGCACGGCTCCGGGCCGGGCGGAGATCTACAAGACCACCTGGGAGCTGAATTCCAATTTTGTCTCGCTCATAAAGAGCCTCAACGCGGCCGCCGGCAATAAGGCCGCGCCGGGTGAGGAGCTGGAGCTGGCGGCCCGTCGGCTGTACGAAGGCCCTCAGGCCGAGGCCGGGGCCGCCCCGGTAACCTCCGGCGGCGGCCGCGGCGGGACCGATTTTTTTTCCGGCGCCTACGCCGACATGAAACTCAATAAGGCCGGGCTCGGCCGGGAGGTGGCCTCGGCCGGGGCCTGGCTGGACGCCCTGCGGGGTCCTTCGGGAAAGGGCCCGGAGGGGCTTGAGAAAGAATTTTCCGCGGCGCTGGCCAGGTACGCCGCTTTCGTGACGGCCGCCTCTTCGGTAAAGGGGCGCTCGGTAGTTACGGAGGAGGAATCCAAGGGGCTGGAGGCGGGCCGTGCCGCGCTGCGGTTCAGCCTTGCCGCCGTGGCGCTGCGCTCGCGCGCCCAGGACCTGGACGGGATAGCCGCCGCGCTGGCTGGCGCCGGCGCCGGCGGTGAGCCGGGCCTGGCGGAGCTGAACTCCGATCTCGCCTCGCTGCGCAACGGCCTGCGCTCGCGCGCCGCCGGGATAGAGGAAGGGGGCGTGCCGTTCGGCGGCCTTGGCGCGCTGGCCCGCGCCTCGGAGAAAGAATTCTCGTCGCTCTATTTGCGGTATTCCGCCTATAACGGCCTGCTGGCGCTGAAGCGGCTGCGGCCGCGCGGGTTCTCCTGCCTGTATGACTACGTTATGTTCCGCTACCTGGCGGCGTTTTTCCCCGGCTCCCCGTACCCGGCGGCCGCGGCGGAACTTTTGGGTTCAACCGCGGCGCTGGACCGCGCGCTGGGCGCCGTAGGGCGCGGCGATATGGCCGCCGGCCTGGAGCTGGCCGGAGAAAACATAGAGGCGTTGGCGCAGGCGGGGCGCACGGCCGCCGCCGCTTCCGCGTTCAACCGCGGAGCGCAGTTCTTCCAGTGGGGGATGTTCTTCAGGCCCGTGGAGTACGACGCGGGCTCGCGCCGCGTTTTTTTCGCTCTTCCTGAAATTGCGGCCGGCCGGCCGCGGTAGGAACTAGGGGACCTGCTTCAGCAGGTCCAGGATCTCAAGGTCGCTCTTGTAAGCCAGGTATTTTTCCGCGTCCGCCAGCGGGCACCAGCGCACGTCCAGGACCTCGTCGGGAGTGCGCGGCACACCGTCGCCGCCCACCCGCCGCATCAAAAACCAGCGCACGTCCTTGCGCACCTGCGCGCCGTTCCGCTCGAAATAGTATTCGGCCGTGTAAAGCGGGGAGGCTATCTCGCAGTCCCACCCCGTTTCCTCCGTCACTTCCCGGCCCGCGGCCGCCTCGGGAGTCTCGCCGGGCTCGATATGGCCCTTGGGAAAGGTCCACACCTCTTCGCCCTTGAGGTTGCGCATCCGGATCAGCAGCAAATTACCGTCTTCCAGTATGACGCCGCCGGCCGAATGTTCCCTCTTAAATTCTTCGGTCATGGTTTCCTAGATGGGCTGCAGCGGCGCGTATTTCAGCATGAACGTCTGCCGCACGCCGGAGTCGAAAACGACCGTGACCTTGGCCAGCTCGCCGGAGCCGATCATGTCCACTACGCGGCCGGGGCCGTGGATGGGGTGCATCACCTTGCGGCCTTTGCCCACGCGCGGCATGGAGGCTGGCGGCGTATAGGAGGCTATCACCTGCACGTCCTCCTCGCCGTGGCGCGGCGCGGTTTCCTTGGCCACCTTGCTTTCAAAGATGAAGCGGGACGCCAGGTTGGGATAGGTGGTGCCGTACACGCGGCGCGTATTGGCCCAGGTGAGGAAAAGTTTCTCGCGGGCGCGCGTCATGCCCACGTAAGCCAGGCGCCGCTCCTCCTCCAGGTCTTCCTCGGAGGAATTGGCGGCGTTGATGGGGAAAAGGTTCTCTTCCAGGCCGGTCAGGAACACCGCCGGGAATTCCAGGCCCTTGGCCAGGTGCACGGTCATCAGCGTGACGGCGTGCGTGTCGGTGTTCATGGCGTCCAGCTGGCTGGCCAGCATTACGTCTTCCAGGTATTTATGCAGGGTGGGCGCCTGGCCGTCCTTGGCGCTGCGCTCCTCGAATTCTTTCACGGCGTTGACGAGTTCCTGCAGGTTGCCCAGCCGGGCCAGCGATTCCTGCGGGTCCTTCTCGGCCTCGTCCTCCACCATTTTCCAGTAGCCGGAGTTGGTAAGCACTTTTTCCAGCATCCCCGAGGGCGTGGCGCTGAACAGGTCCGACTTCACGCCCTCCAGCAGGTCCAGGAATTCCTTGATGCCGCGGCGGGCGGTGGAGGTGATGTCCGGTATCTGCTCGGCCGAAAGCAGGGCGTCGTAGAGGGGCATCTCTTTCTGGCGGGAGAAGCTCATCACGCGGTCCTGGGCTGTTTTGCCTATGCCGCGCGCCGGCACGTTGAGCACGCGCAGCAGGCTCACGGTGTCGCCGGGGTTGATGAGGAGCTTCAGGTAGGCCAGCGTGTCCTTGATCTCCTTGCGCTCGTAGAAGCGCATGGAGCCTATCAGGCGGTAGGGGATGCGCCGGGTGCGGCAGGCCTCTTCGAAAGAGCGGCTCTGCGCGTTGGTGCGGTAGAAGACGGCGATATCGTTGTAGCCCAGCCCGCCGCGGCCGGTCAGGTCGCGGATGGCCTCCGCCACGCCGCGCGCCTCGTCCGTCTCGTTATGGTGTTCCATAACTTCAGGCGGGTCGCCGTGCTCCGCCTTGGTCCAGAGGTTCTTGGGACGGCGGTTGCGGTTGTGCTTGATGACCTCGTTGGCGGCGTGCAGGATGCGCGCGGTGGAGCGGTAATTCTGTTCCAGCACCACGGTATTGGCGTCGGGGAAATCCTTTTCGAACTCCATGATGTTGCGGATGTCGGCGCCGCGCCAGCCGTAAACGCTCTGGTCGGGGTCTCCCACCACGGTTAGGTTGCGGTGCTTGGCGGAAAGGGTTTTAACCAGCACGTACTGGGCGTGGTTGGTGTCCTGGTACTCGTCCACCAGGATGTACTGGAAGTTCTCCTGGAAATACTCGCGGATCTCGTCTTTTTCCTTGAGCAGTTCCACGGTCTTCACTATCAGGTCGCCGAAGTCCAGCGCGCCGGCTTCGGTGAGCTTTTTCTTGTAGCGGTGGTATATCTGCGCGGCCTTCAGGCGGGAGGGGTCGTTCACCGCCTGGGCGTTGATAAGGTAGCTCTGCGCGTCCAGCAAGTCGTCCTTGGCGCGGGAAATGATGCTGAGATACATGGAGGCTTTGTTCTTTTCCGCCTCGAAGCCGAGCTCCTCCATGGCCAGGTTGATCAGTTTCTTCTGGTCGTCGTCGTCGTAGATCACGAATTCCGGCTTTACGCCTATAAGGCGCCCGTGAGCGCGCAGGATGCGCGCGCCCAGCGCGTGGAAGGTGTGGATCCACATGCCGCCGGAATATGGCACCAGTTTGCCCACGCGGTGCTGCATCTCCTGCGAGGCCTTGTTGGTGAAGGTGATGGCGAGGATGCGCGTGGGGGAAACGCCGGAGGCTATGAGCAGCGCTATCTTGGAGGTGAGCGTCTTGGTCTTGCCGGTGCCGGCGCCGGCCAGTATCAGCAGCGGGCTCGCGAAATACTGCACGGCCTCCTCCTGCTTGGGGTTGAGGCCGAGCTTGGGCAGCAGCGTGGGGTTAAGGTTCAGGTCGAGGCTCACAAAGAAGATTTTATAATTTTGGGAGCGGCTTGTGGGCCGGGCTACGGCCGCCGCTTTTTTGTATCATAGGCGGTAGGGCGTCCTTTATGACCAAAGAAAGACTGAATGAATTCTTCGCGGCCGAGGAGGTGTCCGGCGAACGCAAGATCAACCGCGTGCGACTGGCCTTCCTGGGGGTATTCCTCGTCAACGAGTTCCTCAACTACTACGCGTTCGGCGTGGTGGAGTACCGCCTGCATGCGCGCGCCGTGTGGCTCACGCTGGCCTGGCTGGCCTACGCCGTGGCCGCCTGGTACGCGGTCAACCGCCGCGGCCTCTACGCGAGGCCGCTCAAATACGTTTCCGCCTCGGCCGACGCTTTTTTCCTTACGCTGGTCATAGTGCTGGTGGAGGGGAACAACGGCCCGCTGGTTCCCCTGTATTACATCCTTATCGTAGGCTGCGCGCTGCGCTACAGCAACCGCGCCATCCTGGCCGCGGCGGGTTTTTCCGCGCTGGGCTACGCCGCCGTGTGGCGGACCTCCTACGCCAACCCGCAACTTACGCCCATCCCGGCCTACGCCGCCGTGATCCACATGCTCATCATGGCCATGATGGGGGTTTTTGCCGCTTATGCGGTGCGCAAAATGCGCGGCTTGGTGCTTAAATTCGCGGAGAACTTCCTGCGCCGGCAGCTGGCCGAGGGGGCGCTGTCGCGCTACGTTTCCCACCAGGTGGCCAGCAAGATCCTGGCCTCGCCCGACGGCGGCGCGGCCATGGGCGAAGGCCGGCGCACGCACGCGGCCGTGCTGATCTCCGATATCCGCGGCTTCACGCCCCTGTCCGAGGCTATGGACCCTGGCGAACTGGTAAAACTGCTCAACGCCTACTTCGGCCGCATGGTGGACGTGGTCTTCCGCCACGAGGGCACGTTGGACAAGTTCGTGGGGGACGCGCTGATAGTGGTGTTCAACGACCCGCTGGAGCAGCCGGACGCCGAGCGGCGCGCCGTGGCCTGCGCCGCCGAGATGCGGCAAGAAGTGGAGGCTTTCAACAAGGACCAGGCCGCGGCCGGTGCGCGGACGCTGGGCGTGGGGATAGGCGTGCATTGCGGCCCGGTGGTGGCAGGCAACGTGGGCTCGCAGTCGCGCATGGACTACACGGTGATGGGCGACACGGTCAATTTCGCCTCGCGCCTGCAGGGCAAGGCCCCGGCCGGCGCGGTGTATGTTTCGGCCGCAATAAAAGGCCGGACCGGGGCGGACTACGTTTACGCCAGCGTGGGGAAAATGGAATTCAAGGGCTACAAGGAACCGGCCGAAGTGTTCGAGCTCGCACCCGCGGTGTAGCGCCGTGGCCGACAAAAGAAAAACCCGCCAAGCGGCGGGTTTTCTTTTTTTGAGGCCGGAAGGTCAGACGTTGAACTTGAAGAAGCAGATGTCCCCGTCCTTCATCACGTATTCCTTGCCCTCGGAGCGGATCAGGCCCTTCTCGCGCAGGAGCTTTTCCTCTTTGTACTTCATGATGTCGTCGAAGGAATAGACCTCCGCGCGGATAAAGCCTTTCTCGAAGTCGGTATGGATGCGGCCCGCGGCCTGCGGGGCCTTTAAGCCGCGCTTGAGGTTCCAGGCGCGCACTTCATCTTCGGAGCCCGCGGTGAAAAAGCTGATCTGGTCCAGCAGTTTGTAGCCTGCTATGGCCATCTTCTCGAGGCCCGTGTAATCCTCTCCCAGGTCTTTCAGGAACACGGCCTTCTCCTCGTCGGGCAGCTCTATGATCTCGGACTCTATCTTGGCCGAGATCTCCACCAGGATGGCGCCGCGGGCTTTTATCATTTCGCGCAGCTTGGCCAGGACTTCCTGGTCGGGCTGCTCAGAAGTGTTGGCCACGAAGAAGACCGGCTTCACGGTGAGCAGGTTGAAGTCGCGCACTTCTTCCAGGGTGTAGCCGGCCTCGCGGGCGGGTTTGCCTTCGGCCAGCAGTTTCTTTATAACCTCCAGCCGGACCTTCTTTTCCTCGGCATCCTTGGTGCGGGCCTTAAGGTCGCGCTGGTTCTTTTCTATGGCTTTGTCCACGGTTTCCATGTCGGCCAGCATCAGCTCGGTCTCGATGACCTCGATGTCGCGGATGGGGTCCACTTCGCCCAGCACGTGCACCACGTCGGGGTCCTTGAACACGCGCACCACCTGCACTATGGCGTCCACCTCGCGGATGTTGGCCAGGAACTTGTTGCCCAGGCCCTCGCCCTTGGAGGCGCCTTTCATGAGGCCGGCGATGTCCACGAACTTGATGTAGGAGGCCACTTTCTTGGGCGGCTTGAAAAGGTCGAACAGCGCGTCCAGGCGCTTGTCCGGCACCGGCACCACGCCCACGTTGGGGTCGATGGTGGTGAAGGGGTAGTTGGAAGAGGCCGCCCCGGCGCGCGTAAGCGCGTTGAACAGGGTGGATTTGCCCACGTTGGGGAGACCTACTATGCCGATGTCCATGAAGTTGTCCTTTGAGCCTGCGGCGAAAAACGAGACTAAATTATACAATTTTAGCGCCCGGCCCGCCCTTACGGGGCCCGCGGCAAAAAAGGTAAAATAGCCCTTATGGAAAAGAACGCCACACCCGCAAAATCCCCCGAAAAAGGCGCCCTGCCGGCCGGCTACCTGCCCGCCTCCGTGGAGCCCGCCTGGTGCGAAAAGTGGGAGAGCGGCAAGGTGTACCATTACGACCCGGCCCGCCCGCGCAAAGACACCTACGTGGTGGACACGCCGCCCCCGACGGTTTCCGGATCGCTGCATATCGGCCATGTTTTCAGCTACACCCAGACGGATATCCTGGTGCGCTTCCAGCGCATGCTCGGCAAGAATATTTTTTACCCCATAGGCTGGGACGACAACGGCCTGCCCACGGAGCGCCGCGTGCAGAACCTATTCGGGGTGCGCTGCGACCCCGCCCTGCCTTACGCCCCGGCGTTCAAGCCGCAGCCGGTGGAAGGCAAGAAGGACCTGAAGGATTACCAGCATATCTCCCGGCGCAATTTCCTGGAGCTGTGCGAACTGCAGACCGCCGAGGACGAGAAGCGCTACGAGGCGCTGTGGCGCCGCCTGGGCCTGTCCATAGACTGGCGCCAGACCTACTCCACCGTGGGCGCGCGCTGCCTGAAGACCTCCCAGCTTTCCTTCCTGGACCTTTTTAACAAGGGCCACGTTTACAGCGCCGAGACTCCCACCCTGTGGGACACCACTTTCCGCACCGCCGTGGCCCAGGCCGAAACCGAGGACCGCGAGGCTGCCGGCTTCTTCCATGACATAAAGTTCGCGGTTGAGGGCGGCGGGGAGTTCGTTATCTCCACCACCCGCCCGGAACTGCTCGCGGCCTGCATAGCCGTGGTGGCCCATCCCGACGACGAGCGCTATAAGCCGCTGTTCGGGCGTACCGCGCTTACCCCGCTGTTCAAGGTGCGCGTGCCCATAATGCCTTCCGAGCACGCCAATCCGGAAAAGGGCACCGGCATCATGATGATCTGTACCTTCGGCGATATCGCCGACGTGGAATTCTGGCGCAAGCACAAGCTGCCCATGCGCCAGCTCATCCACAAGGACGGCCGGCTCAATGCGCTCACTTACGTGCAGGAATTCCTGGACAGCGCCGACCTGGAGACCGCGAAGAACAACTATTCGCAGCTCGCCGGGCTCTACGCCAAGCAGGCCCGCACCAAGACGGTGGAGCTGCTCAAGGCCGCCGGCGTGCTGGTTGGCGACCCCAAGCCCACCAAGCAGGCCGTTAAGTACTACGAGAAAGGCGACCAGCCGCTGGAATTCGTGCCGGCCCGCCAGTGGTACATAAAGATCCTCAACAACAAACCCGCCCTGCTCGAACAGGGTAAAAAAGTTAAGTGGCACCCCGAGTACATGTTCAAGCGCTACGAACAGTGGGTGGAAGGCCTCAACCAGGACTGGTGCATAAGCCGCCAGCGCTATTTCGGCGTACCGTTTCCAGTGTGGTACCCGGTGGACGCCGCCGGCAACGTGGAATACGACAACCCCATAGTGGCCGCGGCGGACCGCCTGCCCGTGGACCCGCAGACCGATTGCCCGCCCGGCTATAGCGAAGCGCAGCGCAACAAGCCCGGCGGTTTCGCCGGCGACGCCGACGTAATGGACACCTGGGCCACATCCTCGCTGACGCCGATGATCAACAGCCATTGGGCCGACAGCGACAAGGCCCGCCACGCGGCGCTCTACCCGGCGGACCTGCGCCCGCAGGCGCACGAGATCATCCGCACCTGGGCCTTCTACACCATCACCAAGAGCTGGATGCACGAGAATTCCGTGCCGTGGCACAACGCCGCCATCAGCGGCTGGGTGGTAAGCCCCGACAAGGGCAAGATGAGCAAGTCCAAGGGCAACACCATCACGCCCGAGGGCCTGCTGGCCACCTATTCCGCCGACGCCCTGCGCTACTGGGCCGGCAAAGCCAAGCTGGGTCAGGATACCATGTACGACGAGAGCGTGTTCAAGGTGGGCATGCGCCTGGCCACCAAGCTGTTCAACGCCAGCAAGTTCACCATGATGCAGATGAACGGCCCCGCCATGGCCGGCGCGCCCGCGCTTACGCCGGCCGCTATTACCGAGCCGCTGGACCGCGCCTGGGTGCAACACCTTAAGGGCATAACGGATTCGGCCCGCGCGGACTTCGAGAATTACGACTACGCCGCCGTGCTGCTGTACGTGGAGACCGCGTTCTGGGATTTCTGCGACAATTACCTGGAGCTGGTAAAGAACCGCGCCTATTCCGGCACTCCGGAAGCGGCCCGTTCAGCCTGCGCCACCCTGGAGTGGACGCTCTCCGTCTTCCTGCGGCTGTTCGCGCCGTTCCTGCCGTTCATAACCGAGGAAGTGTGGGGCTGGTCCTACGCGGCCGCCCGCAACCAGCCTTCGGTGCATAAGGCGCCGTGGCCCGCCGCCGCCGAGATGGCCGCCGTCTCCGGGGACGCCAAGGTTATGGATATCGCCCGCAAGGTGCTGGAGGCCGTGCGCACCAAGAAGGCCGCCGAGAAGCGCAGCGTGAAATGGCCGGTGGCCAAACTTACCGTGGAGTGCGGCTCCAAGCGCGCCGCCGCCCTTAAACTGGCGCTGGAAGACGTGCTGCTGGCGGGCTGCGTGGATAAAGCCGGCTTCGCCCTGAAAGGGGCCGGTTCCGACGACGCCGACCCGGCGGTGACCGTGGAGCTGGGCGCCGCTTAAGCAAAACACACGGACAAAAGAGCCGGTTCCAGGCGGAGCCGGCTTCTTTTTGCCACGCACGCGGCGCGCCCACGCGGGAAAGGACCTATACCGGAATGGGTCTTTTGACGCTTTCCAGATCCGGTTTCGGACTGTACAATATTAAGGAATCAAACGTGACCTACAACCCGGAGACATCATGAAGAGAATATTAGCCTGCCTGGTTCTGCTCCTCTCGCTTTTTTCCACGGCCAAAGCCCAGTTGAACGTCTACTACGTGGACGTGGGCCAGGGTGACGCGTCCTACATAGAACTGCCCAACGGCCACAACGTCCTCATCGACGGCGGCCCTTCCGCCGAGCCGATCTATAAATTCCTCAAATCCAAGGGCGTTACCACCATAGACCACGTGGTGCTCACCCATCCCCACAGCGACCATTACCGCGGGCTCAAGAAAGTGTTCGCGGCCTTCAACGTGAAGAATTATTACGACTCACGCGCCGAGAACGTGGAGGCCGCCGGGGATAATAACCTGCGCGAACTCGCGGCCGCCGAGCCCGGCTGTGCCACCCATTACCCCGAGGCGGGGGATAATTTGAACTGGGATTCCCGGGTAACGGTAAAGGTGCTTAATACCTGCTCCGAACCCGTGCAGCTTAAGTATAACGATGACGTGAACAACTGCTCCATAGTGCTGCGGTTCTACTATAACGGCACCGGCATGCTGTTCACCGGCGACGCGGAATCGGCCATAGAGAACGCCATGATGCGCATCTTCAAGTCAGGCCTGCAGTCTTACGCGCTCAAGGTGGGGCATCACGGCTCGCGCTATTCTTCCACCGACAAGTTTTTGGAGCGGGTACAGCCCAAGGTGGCCATCATTTCGGTGGGCGTGGATAACGTTTACGGCCACCCGCATAAAGAGGCCCTGGACAGGCTTACGGCCGCCGGCGCCAAGATCTTCTTCACGCTCAACCAGACGCAGACCATCTTTCTGCCCGCGCCTAAAAAAGGCGTAGAGCCCCAGGTCATAGGCCCCCTGCCTTACGATCCGGAACACCCCGTGCAGCCGGAGCTGGAAGCTTTGATCTATACCCCGGCCGTGATGGCGCCCGACATGGTTAATTCCCCCGCGCTGGAACAGCTTAAGCAGACCGCCGGCAACTAGGCCGGCCGCACCGCGGCCCGCCCGGAACGCAAAACGCGCCAATCTTGGCGCGTTTTGTCTTTTTCAGGGCCTTCTTGATCGGGCCTGTAAAAGGTGGGTGAGCAACCCGAGACATAGGTAACAGAATATACCGGACACAGAGGTTACACTTTTGGCGTAGGGCCAGGAGGTTGCCTATGCCATGGAAGGAATATTCTGTTATGGATGAAAGAATGAAATTCGTGGTCAGACTGCTGGATGGCGAGGGAATGAGCGAGCTTTGCCGCGAGTACGGGATATCC
>JACRER010000034.1 GCA_016234365.1 Elusimicrobiota bacterium
ACCGGCTTGGCAGACCTGATGAAGAACTTTCGGCTAACGTTCTTGGAAAGCCGTGTGTGGGAAAACCACAAGCACGGTTTGATGAGAAGGCGTTGGAAACATGCCGGGAAGTCCCGGTAATGCGCCAATGCCTTACTCTATGATGGAGACGACTATGAAAACACTGGCAGCTATATTTCTGGCGGGAGCCCTGGCGGCGAGCGCCGCGGCGCAGAACCTTACGGCTCAGGGCGCTTCGGTGGCCGACGCCTCCGGGGCGGAGCGCGCAACCTTCTCCAGCGCGGAGTCTGTGACGCTGCGCCAGAAGGTCAGCATAGCGGCGACCAGCCCCAATCCCGTCAGCTTTACGTTCAAGATAATCGCGCCATCGGGCGCGGCCGTCTTCTCGCACACCGGCAATTCCGCCCCCGGCACCTCAGGCGGGGCTCAAAGCCAGTTGGCCGGCATCTCCATCCCGTCGTTCTATACTATCCCCGGCCTTTACACTTTCAAGGCCGTGGCCGTGCTGGACGCGGAGACCGTGACGCAGCAGGCGACGTTCATGATCTCCAGCCCCAATATCACGCTGATCTACCCACCCAACGGCGTGCGCGGCCTGTCGGACGATCCGCTGATCTTCCGCTGGACGGCGAGCGGCGCCAGCCGCTACCGCATTACCGTGGCGGACAACGCCGGGCTGTATAACGCGGCCCACGTGGCGGTCAACTCAGGGGAGGCCCTCTACTCTTACCCGGCCAATCCCTCGCAGCCGCGTGAGCAGCTGGTCCCGGACCAGGTCTACTACTGGCGCGTGGAGGGGTTGGACGCCAGCAACAACGCCATTTCCGAGAGCAACACCTACAGCTTCTCGCGCAAGTCCCAGGCCACTTCCCAGAGCCGCAATGTGGCGATAACGGCGCTGGACCTCGGTTCCCCGGCGCTGGATTACGAGAAGCCCCTGAACTTCAAGGCGGTCCTCTCGAACACCGGCTCCACTACGGAGTCCAATATTTCCGTAAAGATGTCCCTGGGGGGCATACCGGCGCAGGATTCCCCCAAGCAGGTGATCACCATCGCTCCCGGGGAGAAGCGCGAGATCCCTTTCACGGCGTTCATGCCGGCCGGCCAGGACGAGGGGCTGGCGGTTGCCTGCGCGGACCTCTTCGACGACAATATGACGGACAACTGCAAGACGCGCCTCCTGTCCAAGAATTCCGGGGACGTTACGCAGACCAAGCCCCCGAAGAAGCTGAGTTACGACGAAATGTTCCAGGAGATCCTCAAGCGCCTGGGCCCAGACGCGGCAAAGGCCCTCGAAGGCTATACTTTCGAGAGCCTTACCTGCGCCGGCTGTTCGCAGGACGACCTGGCCGCCATAATTTCCGCGCTGATCAGCGGCGAGGCACAGCTGGTGAACGCCTCCGTGCTGGACCTCGGCGCCGGAACTTCCGCCGGCCAGCCACAGGCCGCCGCCTCCTCCTCCGGAGAGACCGCCGCGGCCGAACCCGTGGAGACCAACCTGGATATAGCGGAGATAAAGGACGGGACTCCGGGCGAATGGACCGGCTTTACGGAACCGCTGAAAGCCAGGGGCGGGAGCGGCCTGGTGATCCGCGACCGCAAGGAGTGGAAGAAGTTCTGGAAGACCATTTCCGCCGAGGAGGTCCCGGACGTGGACTTCGGGGCCAAGATGGTGGTGGGCATCATCGCGGGCAAAGGCGACAGGGCCGAGTCGGTGCGCATCCTGGGCCAGCGCAAGACCGACGACGGGATAGCCTTCGATTACTATTTCATAGAGGCGCCGGCGGGGGAGAAGGTGGACCTTTCCGCCTACCTGCTCAAACTCTATGACCGCTCCGAAGAAAAGGCGGAGTTCAAGCGGCTGGACGTGAAGAAGTGACGGCGCCGCGGCTATTTCAAGCGGTTTTAATTGACGGGAAACAGGAGGAAGTGATGAAAACGACGATAAAAGTGGCGGTGGCGGTGGCGGCACTGGCTGCGGGCTGGGCCAGGCCGGCGTTCTGCGCCCCTAAGGTGAACGCGGTGGCGGTGTATATCTCCGGAGACGTGCAGGTGAAGCGCACGGGAGAGACGGCCTACTCCGAGCTGAAGGTCAACGATATGCTCGCCGCCGGCGACAGCATCAAGACCGGCCCGGCCAGCAGGGCCGGCATAGTGACCAAGGGCGGGGCCGAGGTGCGGCTCAACGAGAACTCCGTCTTCGAGATGGAGGCCTCCGGCAAGGTCCGCGACCTGATAAAGCTCTCGGTGGGGCAGCTCTGGACGCGCATGCTGCACCGGATGTCCAAGATCAACGTGCGCACGCCGTCGGCCGTCTGTGCGGTGCGCGGCACGGAGGCGGATATAGAGCAGCGCAGCCTGCTGACCGTAAAGGTGTACGAGGGCCACGTGGACGTGCAGAACACGCTTGGCAAACAGTCGCTCATGGCGGGGCAGATGACCACCGTGGCCGGCGCCAACGCGGCGCCCGACGCGCCCAAAAAGATGTCCGGCGGCGAGGCCGGCAAGTGGCAGGAAGAGGTGAAGGTGAGCGACTACGAGAAGTTCATCAACCTGCTCAAGGAAAGCGCCGCCTCCGGCAAGACGCTGAAGACCTCGGTTAAAATGCCCGACGGCAGCGTGAAGCAGATAGAGGGCAGCCTTAAAAAGAAGCAGTAAGCGGCCCGCTCTCCCGCCGGGATTGCCGGCGGGTGAACGGTACGGAGGATTATGAGAGTTCTATTGTTTTTGGTGCTGCTGGCCGCGGCGCCGCCGGTGTACGCGGCCAAAGCCCCCGCGGCGCAGTTCCTGAACCTGGGGTTCGGGGCGCGCGCGCTGGGGATGGGGGAGGCGTTCACGGCGGTGGCCGACGACGCTTCCTGCGCCTATTACAACCCGGCCGGCCTGGCCCGCGGCGACGCCCGCGGCAGCCTCTCGTTCGCCCACGCCTGGCATGTGCAGGATACGGCCGTGTCGCAGGCGGCGTATATGCGGCGGCCTTATGCCGTGGCGCTGACTTATTTTTCCGCGGGGGAACTCGAGGGCCGCGACGCGGCCGCCAACCCTACGGGGAGTTTCAGCGCGAGAGACGCGGCCTTGGGTGTTTCACGGGGTTTCGAACTGGGAGACCTGCGCGCCGGGGTCACCGGCAAGGTCATAAGCCAGAAGATAAAGTCCAGCGGCGCCACCTCTTTCGGGGCCGACGCCGGGGTACTTTACCGTTTCGACGGGACTCCCTATTCGGTGGGCGCCGCGCTGCTCAACCTGGGCACGGCGGTGAAGTTCGAAGAGGAGAGTTTCCCGCTGCCGCTGAAATTCAAAGTCGGCGCGGCCGCCGCCTTTACGCGCAAGCTGCTGGCGGCGGTGGACGCCGAATTCCCAGGCTATGGCCCCGCGGTGCTGCGCCTGGGAGGGGAATACCGGGGCCTGGAAGGGATAGCCCTGCGCCTCGGCTGGCGCACCTCCACCTCCGCCCAGCGCGACGCGATACTGGGAAAGGGGTTTGGCGATACGGCGGAGGGCGTGGACGCGATGTACGGGTTCTTTGCCGGCGTGGGCTTCGAGTATGCGGGCTTCGCGCTGGACTACGCCCTGCTGCCGTATGGAGACCTGGGCAGCGCGCACAGGTTCTCGCTGGAGATGAAGTTCTGAACGCGGCCGGGAGCGCCCGGCCGCTGCCAGCGTTGAAAAGAACGCGGGGCCCGCGCCCCAGGTTCCTTTGAACGTTGACGTTCTCGATGGATTTTTATGTTCTCACGGAGGCAGTTATGAAGAAAGCGATCTTAACGCTCGCCATCTGGGCGGCCGGATGCGGCCTTGTCTCGGCGGGGGCCACCATTACCTACCAGGGACGCCTGAAAGAAAGCGGTACGCCGGTAAGCGCCAACCGCTCGTTCATTTTCCAGTTCTGCCAAACGCCCATTCCTACCGGGTGTACCGCGTCTCCCGACGGCGCCCAGTCTTTCCAGGTGGTTAACGGCCTTTTCAAATCCACCTTCACGGCCCCCGGAGTGGATTATGTCAACGGGCCGTGGTATCTGCGCGTCCTGGTGGAGTGGACTCCCCTGTTGCCGCTTGAACAGCTTACTTTCGTGCCGTATGCCGTGCAGGCCGCCTCTTCGGCGTACGCTTCCGGCCTGGCGGTCAATTCCGGGGAAGGGGTCTACGCGTCCACCAATGTTTTTGTGGGCGGCAGCATGACCGTTTCGGATTGGGGCACTTACGTTTCCACCGAGACCGCGCTTGCGGGCGCGGCGCTGCTCCAGGACAAGAATCCCGGTACGCAGGACGTACGGGTGGGCGTGATGGGGTATGCCCGGTCCGACAGCGGGGACGCCACCGACATCCTGGCGGGCGGTAATTTTGAGGCGGAAGTGCCTGTGGGGAAGACAGGCACCGCCGTGGGCCTGCGCGGCGTCACCCGCAATTACGGTAACGCTCCGAAAACTTACGCGGTACTCATAGACGCCGTGCAGAACACCGGGAACATAGGCGAGACTTATGGCTTGTGGATAGCCACGCTGACGGCCGGGACCCAGGCTGAAAAGCCGTACGCCATCTATTCCATAGACCCGAACGCGCGCCACTATTTCTCCGGCCCCGTCGGTATTTCCAGCGCCGCCACGGCGTATTCGCTGGCCGTTTCCAGCGCCTCCGGCGATATCTTCTGGGTGGGCAGCGACGGCGCGCACGCCATAAAGTTCGTTGGCGACGGTTCCGGCCTGACCGGCGTCACCGGCGCCAGCGGCACCGACAACACCAAGGTGGCCAAGGCCGGGGACACCATGACCGGCCAACTGACCATTTCCGGGTCCACGCTTACCGTGCGCGGCCCTTCAGGCCCCGGAACCACGGGACTGTTATGGGTTTCCACCAGCGTTTCCACTCCCGCCTTCTTCGTTTCCACGCAGGGATTCACCGGCATCAATGTGGCCTCGCCGCAATATCCGCTGCATATCGTTTCAAACCAGGGCGGCCAGGTAGCCATGCAGATAGACGGCTATGATTCCAGCCACGACAGTCTCAGGATAGATTCCAAAGGCACCGGCAGCCCCGGCACGGTTTATCTGAAAAATGGGAGCCTCGCGGCTATTACTGAAGCTGACACCGGGGGCCTCCATATCGCCGTGGGCCCCATGGCCGACGAGAAAGTCACTATAACGCCGGATACAAAAGTGGGTGTTGGCACTACCAGCCCGGCATACCGCCTCCATGTGTCCAGCGGGGCCGGGGAAGCCGGCAATCTGCTGGTGATCAGCACCGGAGCGTCGAACGTGGTCCGCATGACCGGGGACGGCAGCGTTTACGCCAACCGCTACTATGGCAACGGCTCCGCGCTGACCGGCGTAAGCGCCGACCTGAACTCGCCAGTAGGGACCCTGGCCATTGGCGACGGCGGGACCGGGGCTACTACCGCCGCTTCCGCCCGCGCCGCCCTGGGCGCGCTGTCCCTCACCGGCGACACCATGAGCGGACAGTTGACGGTTTCCGGTTCGAGCATAACCGTGCTGGCAACCGCCGCGCAGTCAGGGGAATTGTGGCTTTCCACCAGCACCTTTTCTCCTCACCTCTTCGTTTCCACTACCGGACTGGTCGGTATTGGCACCGAGACACCGATCGGACAGCATAGGCTGCGCGTGGCGGGCGGGGGTATGCTTCTCGACGACGCAACGGCAATAAACTGGGCCATTGGCGGTTCGTTCGTGGACGGCGTCGTGCGTTACGACAGTTCCAACGGGCTCCAGTTCCGCGGCCCGGCCTCGGGGATACTGTTCAAGAACAGCGGTAACAGCGAAATCGCCCGGTTGGTATCTGACGGATCCTTCGGTCTCGGCATCAACCCGCCCAACGCCAAACTGGATGTGGTTTCCACCGGCGCGGCTTCCGGAATTTACGCGCAATTCTGGCGCAACAATTCCAGCGTTATAGTGGCGTCCATGAGTTCCACCGGGGACCTGATGGCGGTACGCTTTATCGGCGACGGCTCCGGCCTGACCGGCGTGGCCGCTGTCACCGGCCTGGACAGCAGCAAACTGCCGCTTGCCGGCGGCACGCTGACCGGGCAGCTGACGCTGGCCGGTTCCACGCTTACCGTGACCGGACCCGCTTTTTCAGTGGCCGGTTCTACTTTTACCGTTGCCTCAGGGAATGTCGGAATAGGCGCCGCGGCCCCGGCCGTGAAACTGCAGGTCAACACCGTTTCCGCCGCGGGGTCGGTAGTCGAGGCGCTGCGGTTGGGCAACCCCGCCACCGGCAACAATACCGGCGCGGCCCTGACCTTCTACAACAACGGCCCCTCGTTCGAACAGGCCGGCATCTCCGGTTTCTATGACCTTCCCACGACCGGCAACACACTGGCTTTCTACACAGGCAACTCTCACACCGAACAGATGCGCATAGTGGGCAACGGTTTCGTGGCGGTCGGTACCACCACGCCGCAGGCAAAATTCGACGTCTTTGGCGGCTCTATAATGGTGCGAGGAACCAACGCCGCCCTGGTCCTGAACGACTCCGCGCGTGTCATCCTGCCCGAGACGGTCCTGCCGGCCGCCGGCCTGCGCGTTTCCACCAATGTGTACATAGTCGGCATCAGCTCCGCCGCCAGGTATTTCGGGGATGGTTCCGCACTGACGGGTGTGCCGGGTGACAACCTTGGCAACCATACCGCGTCCCAGCAACTGAATATGGCCATGAATCCGGTAGTGAATATCTCCTCCGTGGTCACCTACGGCCTTTACATCAGCAGCCTCGGGGTGATACAGAGCACCGGCCCCGGGATGGGTATGCTGGCAGGCTCTCCCCGCGGCACCGGCGCGGTGGACCTGCAAACTAACCGCGGAGCGGCCAGCCAGGTAGCCTCCGGCATGTATTCAACCCTCGGCGGCGGCAGCTATAACCAAGCCTCCGGAGTATATTCGGCGGTTCCCGGCGGCAGTTATAACAGCGCCGTGGGGCAGTACGCCTTCGCGGCCGGTTATGCGGCCACCTCCACCGGAGATAATACTTTCACCTGGTCCGATTCTGGCGGTAATTTTATCGACAATACCGTGCAGGACCGCGCCGTCTTTAAAGCCAAAGCCGGGTTCATGGTAACCGGTTCCACCAGCACCGTACTGGGCACCACGGTGAACCGCGGCGCGCTCATCAAGGACGGCATGCTGGCGCTCTCCACCGGGGTTCCGATGGCGGCGATAGATGTGGTTTCCACGGGCGCCGCGGCCAACGTTTACGCGCAGATCTGGCGCGACAACACCGGCCTGGTGGTGGCGTCGATGACCGCCAACGGCAGGTTCTCAACGCTGCAAGCCATCCCGGGAGACAACCTCGGCAACCACAATGCGACTCAGAACCTGCAGATGAACTGGTTCGATATCCTGACCGTCAGCACCATCAGCGCCGTGGGCAGGATCTCGGCCGCCTATTACCAGGTCAACGCCAGTACGGTACTCGCCTTGTCGGCCGGCGGCGGCAGCCTGGGGCTGGGCATCGACGCGGGGCGGGTAAATACCGGCGGGTACAACGTCTTTATAGGTTCCGCGGCCGGGTATGGCAACACCACCGGGACCAATAATGTGTTCCTCGGGTATCAGGCCGGTTACAACAACGTGTCCGCCAACAGCAATAATTTTGTCGGCTGGAAGGCCGGCTTCAGCAATACGGGCGGAAATAATAACTTCTTCGGCAATTCGGCCGGTTACTCCAACACCAGCGGCCTGGAGAACAGCTACTTCGGAGACAACGCCGGGTACAACAATAGTTCCGGGCGGTATAACGCCAACTTCGGCAATTCCGCGGGCATGGGTTCCGCGGCGACTTATTCCAGCGCTACGCTGGTTGGCCACTCCGCCGGGTATTCGCTCACGAGCGGCGGGGGGAATACTTTCCTGGGCTACAGCGCGGGCTATAACGTGACCTCCGGCACGGGCAACATCGTTATCGGCGCGTCCCAGGACCTTGCAAGCCCCGTCGCCAACGGTCAGCTGAACATCGGCGGCGTTATCTTCGGCGACTTGGCGGCCAAGGCCATCGGTATTTCCACGCGCGCGCCGCAGGCGGCGCTGGATATCGTGTCTACCGCCACGGCGGCCAATGTCTACGCGCAGATCTGGCGAAACGGTACCGGAGTTGTAGTGGCTTCAGTTACCAGCCAGGGCGGTTTTTATGGCAACGGGGCCGGGCTCACGGGCATCGCCGTTTCGGCGGTGCCGCAGTCGGGCGTCAACCTTTCAACCGTGACGGCGGCGATAGCTCCGATGCAGGCCGCTATCTCCACCGCGGTCTATACCGCTAACTCCTACACGGACCCGGCCTGGATAACCGGGCTTGCCACTTCCAAAATAAACCTCTCCACCGTTACCGCGACGCTTGCGGGCAAAGTCTCCAGGGCCGGCGACACCATGACGGGGCCTTTCGCTATAAGCGGGTCATCGTTCGTGCTCCGCGGCGGAACCGGAGATCTGATGTATATCGACAGCCCCAGTAACTGGGCGCTGGCCTACCTGACGGAGGCGGGCGCGACCCAGCGCGGGCAGTTCGGTTACGGCAACGGCAGTAGCGTCTTTGGGACCAAAGAGATTCCGGGCAGCATGGTGATGAACGGGAACCTGGCCCTGCAGTTGGGCGGCGGCGGGGTGATGGCCATTACTATGATGGGCGGCCGCACCGGCGTAGCCATGAACGCCCCGCTTTACGCCCTGGATATTTCCACCGTGGCGGGCGACCAGTACGTGATGCGGGCCGGTCCCGACGGCATAATCATATCCACCGGCGGCGCCATTCAGACCACCGGTTACGGGCATGGCTCTTCTGTGGGCGGCGCGCGCGGCCTGGGCGCGGTAGACCTGCAGACCAGCAGGACTAACGGGACCCAGGTGGCCTCGGGTAATTTCACATTTATCGGCGGCGGAGAACAAAACAGTGCCGGTACTATCTACTCCGTGGTGGGCGGCGGGCAGATGAACGTTTCCAACGGGGCGGCCTCGTTCATCGGCAGCGGCTACGGGAACAGCATTAACATCGGCTACGGCACCATCGCCGGCGGGTTCGGTAATAGCATTACCATCAACGGGGCCGACGGGGCGATAGCGGGCGGCCTTTATAATAAAGTGGACGCCCTGGACGGCGCTATAGCCGGCGGCGCTCATAACACGGTCTACGCCGCAGAGGGCTTCATAGGAGGCGGCACCTACAACGTGGTTTCTGGTTCAAATTCCGCGATAGGCGGCGGCGCTTACAACACCATATTGACGACTTCCGCCGTGATAGCCGGCGGTGAAAACAATAAGGCCTACGGGAAGTATTCCGCCGTGCTTGGCGGGTCCGGGAACCTGGCTGATATGTCCTACGCCTCCGTGCTGGGCGGAATAAACAACAGCGCCCAGGGTTTTTATTCCTCCATAGGCGGCGGCTATATTAACGTGATAAACGGCGGAGCCACATCCGCCGTCATCGGCGGCGGCGAGATGAACGCTATCGGCCTCAATGCCGGGCAGTCCACCGTGGCCGGCGGTTATGGGAATTCCATCCAGGATAGCTCCCAGTATTCCACGATCGCGGGCGGCAAGACCAATGTGGTCGCCCTTAACACGGCCGCGGCCGCAATACTTGGGGGCAGCAATAATCAGGTGAACGCGTCGTCTTCGACAGTGGCAGGGGGCCATAACAATTGGGCCAACGCTACGCTCTCGTTCGTGGGCGCGGGCTACAATAACCGCGCCAACGGAGTTTATTCCGGCGTGGGCGCCGGCTCCGGCAATGAGGCGGACCTTAACGCCGATTGGGTGGGCGGCGGCGCCGCGAACATATCCTCAGGAGTTTATGCCACTGTGGGCGGCGGTTTCATGAACAGCGCCATGGCGATGGCCGCCACCGTGGCTGGCGGCTACGGCAACGTGGCCGGTACCATGGAGGCCACCGTGGGCGGCGGGCAGTACAACTCCGCTATCGGCAACTACTCCGTGATCCCCGGAGGTTTCCGCAACTCCGCGGTGGGCAACTACTCTTTCGCGGCCGGCTATAAGTCCTCATCCACTGCGATGGGCGCCTTCACCTGGACCGACAGCGAAGGCGCGATGCTCGATAACAATGTGCAGGACCAGGTGCGTTTCAAAGCCCGTGGCGGCTTCTGGGTATCTGTCAGTACCCAGTTCGGCAACCCCGGCCTCTTCGTGACCAGCAGCAACACCGTTGTCGTGGGCGCGACGATGGCTTCACCGCCCAGCAAGGTCACTATCATCGAGCCGACCCCGTCGGTGAACCCGGGCGCCAACCAGTTCGTGCTGCTTCTAAGCACCGGCGGGCTGACGCCGATAATGACGGTTTCCACTTTTGGAGTAGTGGGCATGCCGGCGCAGTCGGTGGCGATAGCTTCCGCGCCGCCAATGGCCCTTGCGTTGACCGGCTGGAATGCCATCGGTTCGTTCAGCTTTGAAGAACTGGATACGCAGAATGAAATGCTGCCGGCCGGGTTCGTCGCCCGGACTCAGGGGCGGTACCTGGTCACCTTCGACGCCACGATGAACTGTGCCACGGCCAATAACACGGTCGGGGTGGGGGTAGGGGTCAATGGCGAGGCGTCTCCCAGCCGGTATACCACGAGTTACGCTGGCATAGCCGGGACTTATGGCGTGAGTTTCTCTCACGTGTATAATCTGCAATCCGGCGCGACGTTGCAGTTCTTCTTCTACAATACCCTCGCTTCGGCGTTCAATAATTTCGTGCCCATGGTCACGGTCACGAAACTGCAGTAGTGGAGAGGACCGTTATAACTGGATGATAAGGCTGTTCGCGGCGTTGCTGCTGTTACTGGCGCAGGCAGCCGCCGCAGGGAATAAAAGCGCCGGTAATATCACCGTCCTCGGGGACTCGTCGGAATTTTCTTCCGCCATCCTCGGGGCGGCCGCCGGTATCTATTCGCTCGACGGGGCCTTTGCCTCCGTGGCTTACAGTTCCTCCTCGGCAGGGACGACGGAACTGGAATCCGGGTTTTACTCGCGCATGGTCTCCGACCCGGCCCCCGCCGGTTATGCGGGGGCCTCAACCTCCGGCTACGCAATGGCCTGGGGGGGAGTGAACCCGGCCGGCACCATTTATGAACTGGCTGTGTCCACCTGGGGGCAGGCGGACCCTTACATGGTCTATTATTCCACGGACCAGAACGGCTATCCGGTCGAGACCCTGGCACCCAATACCAGTTTTTATAACTACGTCTTCGCCAACTTCATGGACGGCGATTACTCCCCGCTCGCTTCCACTACCGCGGTGACGCTGGCCGTGGCGCCATCCTCTGGGCCTTTCACCCTGGAGGACGCGGGGCACAGCACGCTGAACCTTTCGTTCGCTAACTTCGAGAACCCGCACGGGGTGGCGGGCACGCCCTGGATCACCGAGGGGCAGGCGATGCCAGCCGCCAGTTACGGGCAGGCCTCGGTGGCGTACGGCGGTTACATCTATGTCTCCGGCGGTTTTAACGGGGTGGCTTTCTCCAGCGCGGTTTACCGCAGCCCGGTGGGGACCGACGGCGTGCTGAAGCCCTGGGAGGCGGCCGGGTATATGCCCGCGGCGCGCTACGGGCACCAGCTGGTGGCGGCGCGGGGCCGTCTTTACCTGCTTGGCGGCTACGACGGAGCGGGTTCCCACGCCGAGGTGTGGTCGGCCGATATTTCCTCTTCCGGAGTTCCCGGGGCCTGGACCCCGGAGACGCCTTTGCCGGTGACGCTCTACTTCCACGCGGCCACGGCCGCCTTCGGCAAGCTTTACGTCTCGGGCGGGTATTCAAGCGGCGCCGGAGTCCAGGGCGTCGTCTACCAGGCGGACCTGGACGACGACGGCGCGGTGGCCGCCTGGGCCTCGCCGCTTTCGCTGCCGGCCCCGCGCTATTCCCATTCGATGACGCTGCTGGCCGGCCGGCTCTACGTGCTTGGAGGCAAGGACGGCGCTTCCGCCCGCAGCGAAGGCTGGGCAGCGGCGCTTGACGCGGCGGGCAACCTGCCCGGTTCCTGGTACAATTACACCCCGCTGCCGTCGCCGCGTTTCGGCCATCGGGCCCTGGCGGCAGGCAACAGGCTTTACGTCATCGGCGGGAGCAACGGCAGCGCCGCGCAGGCCCAGGTTTTCCTGTCCAGCGCCCCGGCTTCTCCGGGCCAGCTCTCGCCCTGGCAGGCGTATTCCCCGCTCCCGGCGGCCCGGCAGTTCCAGGCGGCCGAGTTGATGGCCGGCAGATTGTACGCGTTCGGCGGTTCGTTCGGGGCTTCGGCCCGGGCGGAGATCTATTCTTCCGACGTGTCCGGCACGGAGTACCTGGTAGAGGCTTCGACCGACGCGGCGTACTCGGCCAGCGCGCTGCGTTCTTCCGGCTGGGGCCGCAATCCGGTCTGGCGGGAGGGGGGGCTTGCCCCGGGCCTGCAGTACTATTTCCGGGCCAAGGCCAGGAACTGGACCGGGACCGAGACGGTTTATTCAGTCAGCGGCTCTACCTTTACCTACGCCGCGGTCCCGTCCACGGCGCCCTGGACCGAGGTGCTGGTGGATTCCGGTACCGTCAACTGGACCGCCAACGGCAATCCGCCCGGCACCACCTATTCCGTGGTCTATTCAAAATTCCCTGACTATTCCTCGCCGGCTTCGGTGCAGACTACCGCCCTCGGGATAAACCTTACGGCCCTCCTGCCTACCACCACCTATTATGCCAAGGTCCGGGTGCAGGACCCAGGCGGCCGCAAATCGCGCTATGCCGAGCTGCCTGCGGCGCGTACCAGCTTTAACCCGGCCCTGGATATTTCCAGCCCGACCATAACCGATAGTCAGGCCGATTTTGCGGACTGGAAGGGAACCAACACCTTTGGCTGCGCCGTGGAGTTCGCCGACGCGGGCGGTTCCGGGCTGCAGAAATTCCAGGTGCAGGTGGCTACGGATCCCGGCGGCGGTTCGGGCATAGTAGCTGCCTGGGCGGACGTGGTCGTCGCTATCGGGGCCGATTCGTATGCGGCACAGTGGACGCTGCCTCAGAACGTGTGGGAGCAGCTGCCTGAAGGGGCGTCCAATTACGTTTCCGTCCGTGCCTACGATAACTCCGGGAATCTTGGGGAACTGGTCGACGCTTTCTCCCTGCTCAAGGATACCACGCCCCCGCAGATCTCGGTAACCTACAGCACGCCGTCGGTATGGTACACCGAATACCCCGGGGACGTGGACGGGCTCCATTTTGAAGACGCCCTCTCGGGGCTGTCAAAGGTGCAGTACAGCGTCAGCGCCGCCAAACTGTTCGCGGACGGGGCAGTAATCCCGTGGACGGACCTCCCCGGACTTGCCCCGGGCGCCACCTGGTACCAGCCTACACTCACCTACAGTTTTCCGCAGCTGGCCAACGCCACGTCGAATTATTTCAGTTTCCGGGCCGTGGATGTGGCGGGGACCACGCGCACCATAGTCGACGCGTTCGGCATAGGCAAGAACGTCAGCGGCCCCGTGGTGACGGTCTCCAGTCCGACGCTGCCGTTCCTTTCGACGTTCACCTGGTTCTCGGGCAACACTTCGCCTACCAACGGGCACGCGGTACTGGGTACCGAGGTGTCGGTGAGAGACCTTGCGAGCGGCCTGTATTACGGCGGGGCGACCTTCCTGTCCGGTTCCCATTTCTGGCTGGACGCTTACGACGCCGCCAGCACCTTCACTATCACGCTGGCCAACCTGCCGCTGGTCAGCGGCCGCCAATACCAGGTGGTGGCGCGCTCTTCCGACTCGGTCGGGGACTACTCGCAGGTCTTCGCCACCTACACGTTCACTTACGATACGCTGCCGCCCTCGGCCGGCATCATCTATCCCGCCGACGGCTCAACCGCGCCCTCGGCCGCCTCCATCAGCGGCACGGCCGCGGACCCGGTTTCCGGCATAACTTCGGTGGAGGTGCAGCTGCGCAGGCTTGCCGACGGGAAATGGTGGAAGAACAGCGTCTCCCAGTGGGACCCCGTGGCTGAGCCGCTCCAGTCCGGCACCACGCCCTACTGGACCTGGAACTTCAACGGCTATCTGCGCGACAGCCTGCCTGACGGCGCGTCTTTCTACGCCACGGTGCGGGCTACCGATAATTCCGCTCCCAAGAATACCGGGACGTTCTATGTTTCCGGGACGACCTTTACTTACAAGGACACCACGCCGCCGCCCGCCACGCTGACGCTGGCCGCGGCTCCTGGCGGAGTAAGCGGCACGGTGCTGCTGAGCTGGCGCACCGCCGGCGACAACGCTTATACCGGCTACCTGCTGGACGGCAGGTATAAGGTGGCCTATTCTACGTTCAGCGGCGCCGCGGTCTCCACAACTGGCGCGCAGGTTTCCATAACTACGATCACGCTGACCGCCGGTTCTACACAGCATGCTGCCGTTACCGGTCTTAACTCGTCGGCCACCTACTACTTCACGCTGTGGACGGCCGACGACGCGCTGAACTGGTCTCCGCCTTCCAATGAGGCGGCCGGAATGTCCGGCGCGCCGGATTCCGGGTCGCTCTCCGGCAGGGTCACGGACGCTTCGGGCAACCCCGTCACCGGCGTGCTGGTGGAAGCCCTGAGCGTGGCCGGGGCCGTGGAAGGCGGCGACTATACGGATGTGTTCGGCAACTATTCCATCCCGGCCCTGAATTCCCTGTATCTCTCCGTGCGGGCCGTCTGGACGGCGCAGGATATAGAGAGCTCCGTCACCAAGGACAGGGTGGCCAATGGTTCCGCCAACGTCAATTTCAGCCTCAGCGTCAGCTACCAGCTGGCCAGCATCACCGGCTTTATCCCGGCCAACTTCCTGCTGCGCCAGGCCGCGCGTCCCGCCGGGCTTTATACCACCCGGGAGATAAATACCCGGGTCAGCGGCGCCTTCGTGGAGATCTACCGCAAAGGCCGGCGCATCGGCGCGGCCTTCGCCGGAGAGAACGGCGCCTTCGCAGTGCCCAACCTGCTGCCGGGAACTTACTCGCTGCGCGTCTTTAACGGCTCCGACTACAGCGAGATGGTAACGGTCGCGCTGCGGCCCGGGGAGAACCTGGTCTTCACGCCCAAATGGGCGCTGCTGAACAAGGACAAAGTCTACGCCTATCCCAACCCGGCCTCCTCCGCGGTGAATTTCCACTTCGAGCCGTCAGCCTCGTCGTTCGAAGCCGAAATCGAGGTCTTCGATGTGGCGGGCAGGCTCGTTAAAAAACTTTCTTCCGTAGCCGCGGATACCGTGGTGGCGGTCCCCAACAGCCGGCGCATAACCTGGGACCTGTCCCGCGGCGCCGCCCCGGGAGTGTACATTTACATCCTTCGCGTCAGGGACCTGGCGACGGGGGACACCGAGAAAGTAGTGAAAAAATTCGCCGTAATACGCTGAGCAAGACTGGAAACGATGAAACCAAAACTGATCTTCACCGCACTTCTGCTGACCCTGGCCCTGGCCGGGCGCGCCGCCGCGCTCGCCGAGGAGTCGGCGAGCCTGCAATTCACCGTGGCCGCGCCCGACCCCGTAATGGCCGGGGACGAAGTCCGCCTGCAGACCCTGGTGGTAAACACGGGCGGACGGGCCTGGCGCAGGGGTTCTTATTACTGGGCGGGAGAGATCTACACGCTTGAAGGTGATACACGGAAATTCCTGGCGCAGACCGAGACCGTCTCACCGCAGGAAGACGTGCCGTCCGGCGGCGCCCACGGCGTGCAGATCCCTTTCACGGTCCCGGAGACGGTGCAGGGGCGGCGCCTGCTTTACCGGCTCTTCCTGGTGGTGGACGGCCGCCGCATCCTGGAAACCGACTACAAGGGATTCCAGGTGATAGAAAAGGAATTCCGGCCGCCCCCGCCGCAGGATTTCAGGATAGGCGGCGACGTTACTTTCAGCTACCGTAATTCCAGCGCGGAGGGGTGGGATAACCACCAGGGCATCACGGCAGCCAATATCGTGGGCAAGGTCAAGCAGTCGTCGTTCCTGTTCAACACCTATATAGTCCACTCGTACCACCGGCCTATCACCCCGACGATAGTACTGCTGAACTACTATGCCCCGTGGGGAACGCTGGGCATCGGCGATATATCGCCCACCCTGACGGCGATGTCGATGGACGGGCAGGGCATGCGCGGCGTTTCCTTTGACCGTACCAGAGGCAAGTTTTCCGTGACGGCCGTGATCGGCCGCATCGTGGCCCCGCTCGAGCCCGGCCCTAACAGCGGCGGGCGCTACGCGCGCTACTCCGGCGGCTTCCGGGCGGGCTGGCAGTTCACGCCGGACCTTAAGGTGTCGGCCGACGTTGTGACGAGCCGCGACGACGAGCATTCTATTACCATCAGTACTACCGCCCTCACCATAAAACCGCAGCAGAGCGCGGTCTACGGCCTGAGCGCGGAATGGCGGTTTTTGCCCGCTTGTACGCTCAGCAGCGAGTTCCAGTCCAGCTCCTACCGGGCTGACCTCAACTCCAAGGCGCCCGGAGTGGCCGGTAACGCGTGGAAACAGGAACTGAGATATAAGGGGTCCCTGCTGACGGCGCGCACGGCGGTCTCGCGTATCGACCCCAAGTTCGCTTCGTTCGCCAGCCCCTCCGTTATAGCGGACCGCATGGTCATCGACGGCGAAGTCGGGATCTTCCCGGCCGATTGGACCACCTTTACGGCCGCCTATAACACCTACTCGGACAACCTGGATTCCGATCCGTCTAAAACCACCACCAAGCAGACGCAGGTGACGATGGGCAACATGCTGCGCTTTCCTACGCAGACGGTCCTTAATACCTCGCTGATGACCAACACCGCACTGGGCAAACCCGCGACGGTCCAGGACAACCAGACCCGCACCATGAACGTCTCGATCACGCAGCCGCTCAAGGCGCATACGCTGAGCGTTGGCTTCCAGTCCAGCGCTTTCACAGATAAGACCAAACTGTCCCACGACCTGGATACGACCCTCGTCTCGCTGAACGGCTCGTTTCGGCTCACACGGCGGCTGGCCATGAGCGCGGGCCTGGTGAATTCCGCGACCAAGGATAAGGTGGATTCTTCTTCCGGCAAGAATAATACTATGACGGCCAACCTGTCCTACTCGATGCCGCGCCGGTCGCTGGCCTTCCAGCTGTGGGCGACCATGTCCTCTACGAAGAACGACTCCGCGCTGACGCCGGCGGATTACGGCTCCACCTCTCTCAACCTGGAGACGGTCTGGGTGCGGAGCCAGTCTTCGCGGTTCACGTTCGGGGTAGGGGGGACTTCGAGGACGGACAAGCGCAACCCCGCCGCTGATTCCAGCGAGGTTACCGTGCTTACGCGCTACAATTA
>JACRER010000036.1 GCA_016234365.1 Elusimicrobiota bacterium
CCATGGGTTTTTCCACCGCCATGGCCACGCTCATAGGCCAGGCCTACGGGCGCGGCGATACCAGCCAGGTACGGCAGCTGGCGGAGCGCGGCCGCTTCCTTATTACCGCTCTGCTGCTGCCGGTGGCGCTGGCCTTTATCCTTGTCCCCCACTGGCTGGTGCGGCCGCTCACCGCCGACCCCGAAGTAATAGCCCACGCCGCGCATTACCTGCGCATTATCGGCTACTTCGAGATCTTCCTTGGCTGGGAGCTGCTGTTCCAGGGCGCTTTTAACGGGCTGGGGCACACCCGCGACTACATGATGATAGCCGTGCCGCTTACGCTGGCGCGCTGGCCGAGCGCCTGGCTGTTGGCCGTAACGCTGGGGCTGGGCACCTCCGGCATCTGGTGGGCCATCAGCCTTTCCACCTTCTTCAAAGGCACGTGGCTGGCCTGGCTGTTCGCCCGCGGCCGGGCCACCGCTGCCATGCTCCAGCCCCAACCCGCCCTGCGGCCCTGACTAAAAAAACCGCCGGGACTGCCCGGCGGTTACGCGCGCGCGTCGTTCTCTTCCCTGCGCCTGCGTTTTCCCTTCTGATAACCGAGCTGGGTATCCACCAGTTCTTTAAAGATCTCCAGCAGGATTCTGCTTTGCCCGTTGAGCTTTTCATAGCCGGCCTCTTCGGCCTCTTTGCATAAATAATAAATGGCCTCTATGGTGGATACGCAGTGTTCCATGGGCTGTTTTTTTATTTTGAACTGGGAAACGTAGCTGCCGTAGAACGAAAGCCGCGGCAGGGCGCGGACATTGTGGCTTTTTTTAAGGACCCTCTGGGCCCCGCGCCAGGTACCGTCGATAACGAAGACCAGCAGGGTTTTGCCTTCCGCGACGGCGGCCAGGCCCGGGGCTTTAAAATTAACGGCCTGGGGCCCGGGGTACAGCACGAAGGGGCTGTACGCCGGATCCTTGAGCAGGGCGTTAACCCGCTCGTTGCGGGTAAAATCGGTGCCTATTATAAGCTCCGCGTTCTCCAGGCACATCCTGGCTATACGGGCCGTCCCCGTTCTTTGTTTGTGAGCCTCTTTGTCGTGCATGAGGATCACAAAGCGCATCCGCGTGTTGAAAGACTTTACGCTGCCGCACAGGCAATGCTTCTTGGGCCTGCGGCAGGCGTAGCACTCCCCGCGGTGCCCGGGCGCGGCCTGGTTCAGGGGTTCGGTTTTTTTTAACATTAAAATTACGGGCAGCCAGGGCGGGCCCTGCGTCCCGCCGATATTTTACCAAAACGCGGCCGCCGTGATGGCCTGGCGGAATATTATGTATGCTTTATATGAGGCCGGTTACGCCATGCGCAAAACGGACATACTGATAATAGAGGACGACCAACTGGTGGGAGAGATTTCCCGCCATATTTTGGCCGCCGCCGGCTACTCGGTGCACTGGGTGCAGGAATCGCGCGAGGCCCTGGAGGCCGTAAAAAAAGCGCAGCCCCGCCTGGTAATCACCGACATCATGATGCCCGGCATCACCGGCCTGGACATCTGCAAACTGATCACCTCGGACCCGGACCTGGCCCGGGTCAAGGTCCTGGTCATGTCTGCCAAAAGCTTCGAGATGGAAAAACTGCGGGCCAAAATGTTCGGCGCGCATTGTTTCCTGCCAAAGCCTTTTACGGAGAAGCTCCTGCTGAGCACGGTGGCAGAACTGCTGCGCGCCCCCGCCGGAGATCCCCCCCGTGACAACTCCCTGGGATAAGATAACTTCCGGCCCCGGCTGTGCGGAGGAAGACCTTAGAAAACTGCAGGCCTCGGGCCTGCCGCTGGTGCTGTACGGCGACGGCTGGTACGCGCCCTACCTGCGCGAATACCTCCGGCGCCACGGCCTGGCCCCCGCCGCCGTTTTTACCGACGCCGGGTTCACCGCCTCGCAGGAAGCCGTAAGCGTCGAAGAGATCCGCCGCCGGTTTAAAAAATTCGACATAGTCATAGCTTTCGCCAACGCCCGCCTGGCCAGGGAAAAACTGGCCCTCAAAGACTGCGCCCAGGCCGACGGCGTATACTTTTTCGACGTGATGCACGAACTGCTGGGCAACACTTTAGACCGCGCCTACCTGGAGGCCCGCAAGGAGCGGTTCTCCTCGGCCTATGCCCTGCTGGGCGACACCCTCTCCCGCGAAACTTTCGAGGCTTTCCTCGCCGGCAAACTTGGCGGGGCCGCGGAGCCGCTCGCGGCGGTGTGCCGCAAGGAACAGTATTTTCCGAAAGAAATCATAAACCTCTCCGGCCGGGAAGTATTTGTGGACGGCGGGGCTTACACCGGGGACACCCTGCTCACTTTCCTGCGCCTCGCCGGCGGCTGCGCGGGCTGCTACGCTTTCGAGCCGGACCCGGCCAACGCCGCCAGGCTGGCGGCCACGGTAGCCAAACGCGGCCTGCGCGGGATCACGGTAGTTAACAAAGGTTTGTGGAGCGCGCCCGCCACGCTGCCTTTCGCCGCGTGGCACGGGACCTCGGCCTCGGCCGTATCCGGGACCGGCGGATTTTCCGTAGAGGCGGACACCATAGACCGGGCGGCGCCCGACGCCACTTTCATAAAACTGGATATCGAGGGCGCCGAACTGGAAGCGCTAAAGGGCGCGGCCCAGACCATAAGGCGCAACCGCCCCAAACTGGCGGTCTGCGTTTACCACAGGCCGGCAGACCTTTTTGAGATCCCCCTGTTCTTAAAGTCGCTGGCGCCGGAGTACCGTTTTTACCTGCGCCAGCACCAGCCCGTAGCCTGCGAAACGGTGCTCTACGCCGTAATTTAACCGCCCCTCAAAATAAAACCGCCGGGACTTCCCGGCGGTTCTGGGTAGACCTTAAGAACTTTAATCCCCTGAAGTGTTGCCCTGGCCGGTCCGCTGCTGCACCTGTTTCATAATGCCGGACATATCCGGCATCTGCCCCTGGCCGCCCGGAGCCACGTTGCTGGGCGTAACCCCGCCCAGAGAACCCATCTTCATCCTGGGAATGACAGTAGCCTTCACCTTCGGCTTGGCTTCTGCCGCGCCCCGCTTTGTAACGGCGGCGGTGGACTTTTTAACCTCCGGGCCGGCCCCCTGCCCCGCGGCCGCCGCGGTAGACGCTTCCTCGCCGTAATAGCCGGCGTTGGTCTTGCTGAACATCTCCAGCCCGGAACCGCTGCCGCTTACCGGCCCCACCGGCGCCCTCAGGCCCTCCGGCGGCTTCTCGGCCGCCTGCGTATTAAAAATCTGTCCCTGGCCCGGGGGCGGAGCCTGGGTGGAAGTAGTATCGTCGCTCATAAAGAACTTTATACCCAGCACCAGCGCCGCCGTAAGCACGGCCATCGCCCCCAGCACCACGCCGCGCGACTGCCCGCGTCCGTTCAAGTTTGCCATATGTTCACCACCAGTCCGCTGTATTCATTCTACCAAACAAAACCGGCGAAGCCTGGGACTTATCAGAATGTGGACCAGCCAACCCCGCTCATATCAGAGTGGGTGCATCCCAGCCCGAAGTCCC
>JACRER010000035.1 GCA_016234365.1 Elusimicrobiota bacterium
CGGCGCGGTGCCGGTGTTCGTGGACGTGGAACTGCCGTCTTATAATATCGACTGTTCAAAACTGAAAGGCGCGCTCTCAAAAAAGACCAAAGCCGTTATGCTGGCGCACACCTTGGGCAATCCCTTTAACATCAAGGCCGTAAAAGCCTTCTGCGTTAAACACAAACTCTGGCTTATAGAAGACAACTGCGACGCGCTCGGCTCCAGGTACGCCGGCAAGTTCACCGGCACGCACGGGGACATTGGCACGTCGAGCTTTTACCCGCCGCACCATATGACCATGGGGGAGGGCGGCGCGGTCTACACTAACGATTCGCTCCTCAAGCGCCTCATTGAGTCCTTTCGCGACTGGGGCCGCGACTGCTGGTGCGCCTCCGGCATGGACAATACCTGCCATAACCGCTTCACCCGCAAGTATGGCGAATTGCCCCTGGGCTACGACCATAAATACGTTTACTCCCATTTCGGCTACAACCTGAAGGCCACCGAAATGCAGGCCGCCGTGGGCCTGGCCCAGCTTGAAAAATTCCCCGGCTTTGTGGAAGCCCGCAAAAAGAATTGGGCTTATCTGCGCAAGGCGCTGAATAAATTCTCCGGCAAACTGATCCTGCCCGAGCCCACCCCGCATTCCTCACCCAGCTGGTTCGGTTTTCTGCTCACCGTGCGCGAGAACGCGGGCTTTACCCGCGACGCGCTGGTGCAGCACCTGGAGCGCAACAAGGTGCAGACGCGCATGTTGTTCGCCGGCAACCTCATAAAGCATCCCTGCTTCGACCAGATGCGCAAAGCCCGCAAAGGTTACCGCGTGGCCGGCCCGCTCACAAACACGGACCGCATCCTGAACAACACTTTCTGGATAGGCGTCTACCCGGGCATGACCGGGCAGAAACTTCGCTACGTGGCGGGGGTCTTTTCGGAATTCTTCGATGCGCGGTAAACCGCCCTTTTGCCCCCGTTCCGCCTTTGGTATAATATAGTTAACAATAGGCCGGCTTTCCGGCCGTGTTTCTATATACTCAAAAGGCGGAACCATGAAAAAAGCTCTTATAACAGGCATCACCGGGCAGGACGGCTCTTACCTCTCGGAATTCCTTCTCAATAAAGGCTACGAAGTGCACGGCATCCGCCGCCGCGCGGCCTCCGTAAACACCGCCCGCCTGGCCAACGTGCTCAAGCACCCCCGCCTTAAACTGCATTACGGCGACCTTACCGACAGCACCAATTTAACCCGCCTGATAGCGGAAATAAAGCCCGACGAGATATTTAACCTGGGCGCGCAGAGCCACGTGGCCGTGAGCTTTGAAGAGCCGGAATACACCGCCGACTGCGACGGGCTGGGCACCATGCGCATACTGGAAGCCGTCCGCCTGCTGGGCCTGCAGAAGAAAACCCGTATCTACCAGGCCTCCACTTCGGAGCTGTTTGGCAAGGTGCAGGAAATACCCCAGAGCGAAACCACGCCCTTCTACCCGCGCAGCCCCTACGGCGTGGCCAAAATGTACGCCTACTGGATAACCGTTAACTACCGCGAGTCCTACGGCATGTTCGCCAGCAACGGCATTCTCTTCAACCACGAAAGCCCCCTGCGCGGCGACGAGTTCGTTACCCGCAAGATAACGCGCGCCATGGGCCGCATTCTGCTGGGCGAGCAGAAGTGCCTTTATATGGGCAATATGAACTCCCTGCGCGACTGGGGCCACGCCAAAGATTATGTGCGCGCAATGTGGCTTATCCTCCAGCAGAAGAAGGCGGAAGATTTTGTAATAGCCACCGGCAAACAGTATACCGTGCGCCGGTTCATAGAGCTGGCCGCCAAAGAAGTGGGTGTTACCATAGGCTGGCAGGGTAAAGGCCCCGCCGAGCGCGGCTTTGTAAAAGCCGTAAAGCCGCTGGCCGGCCTTGAAGGGGAGACAAAAGTAAAGAAGGGCGACGTGATAGTGCGTGTGGACCCCAAGTTCTACCGCCCCGCCGAAGTGGAAACCCTGCTGGGCAACCCCGCCAAGAGCCGCCGCGTGCTGGGCTGGAAGCCGGAGATCTCTTTTGAGAAACTGGTTTCCGAAATGGCGGCCAGCGACCTGGAGCTGGCCCTCAGCGAACACTGCCTGCGCAAGCATGGCTACGGCGCCGTAAAGAACTGCTGAGCCGGAATTGATTCATGACCCAAGTGAAAAATGTCTATGTTGTTGCCGGCCCTAATGGTGCCGGTAAGACCACTTTCGCCCGGGAGTTCCTGCCGAATTACGCTCATTGCCCAAACTTTGTAAATGCGGACCTGATAGCGCAGGGGCTGTCACCTTTTCAGCCGCAGGCGGCGGCTATAAAGGCCGGAAAACTGGTTTTGAGAAGTATAGATGAGTATGCGGCGGCGGGAGTGGATTTTGGTTTTGAGACTACCCTCTCCGGCCGTACGCACGCCAAGCTTTTTAAAAAGTTGTCGGCAAAAGGCTATAAGGTTCACCTGTTTTTTCTTTGGGTCCCTGCCCCGGGGCTGTCGTTAATGCGGATAAAGAACCGCGTTTCCGACGGGGGACATGACGTGCCGGGCGAGGACGTGCTGCGCCGCTTCAGCAGATCTTTGAATAATTTTTTCGGGGCATATAAAGATATGGTGGCCACCTGGATGCTGTTCGATAATTCCGGGATGAAACCGGTCCTTGCCGCAAGGCGCACTAACGGGACGGAGCTGGTGGAGAACAAGGCCGCCTACGAAAGCATAATTAAAGGGATTTGATATGAAAAAACGCCTGACCATGCAGGACAAAGCCGAGATAGCCATGAAGGTCGCGGTGCGTAACGCCATAGCCGACCGCAAACGACGCGGTCTGCCGGTGGCTATCTGGAAAAACGGCCGGGCGGTAAATCTGCCTGCCAGCAAGATCTGAAATGAAAAAAGCGCTTATTACCGGCGTGCGCGGCCAGGACGGCGCGTACTTAAGCCAACTGCTGCTCTCCAAGGGTTACCAGGTTTACGGGGCCGACGCCGCCGGCGCTTCCCCGTGGCGCCTGGCCGAACTAGGCGTACAGGCGGACGTGAAGGAATTGCCGTTGGACCTGCGCGACGGCGCCGGCCTCGGCGCCGCCCTGCAAAAGGTGAACCCAGACGAGGTTTACAACTTCGCGGCTAACAGCTTTGTCCCCGATTCCTTTGATAAACCGGTCGAGACCGCCGAAATAAACGGCCTTGGCGTGGCCCGCCTGCTGGAGGCGCTGCGTAAGTACGCGCCGGCTGCGCGCTTCTACCAGGCTTCCACCGCGGAGCTGTTTGGCAGCACCGGCGCCGCCCCCAAAGCGGAAGGCACCGGGTTCCATCCTAAAAGCCCGTACGCCGTAGCCAAGCTTTACGCCCATTGGCTTACCGTCAATTACCGCGAGGCCCTTGGCCTGCACGCCAGCTGCGGCCTTATGTTCAACCACGAGAGCCCCTTGCGCGGCGAGCAGTTCCTGACGCGCAAGATCACCACCGCCGTGGCCCGCATAAAGAAAGGCCTGCAGGAGAAGGTTGCCGTAGGCAACCTGGACGGCCGCCGGGACTGGGGCTACGCCAAAGAATTTGTGGAGGGCATGTGGCTGATGCTGCAGCAGCCCAAGGCCGGGGACTACGTACTGGCCACCGGCCAGACGCACACCGTGCGCGAGTTTATAGGCGCGGCCTTCGCCGCCGCCGGGCTTAAGCTGCGCTGGCAAGGCGCGGGCCTGCTGGAACGCGGCGTGGACTTTTCCGGGAAAACGCTGGTTGAAGTGTCTAAAGAATTTTACCGCCCCGCCGAGGTGGAAACCCTCCTGGGGGACGCGTCCAAGGCCGCACTGGAACTGGGCTGGAAGCCTAAAACCGGTTTTGCGGAACTGGCCGCGCTCATGGTGGAAGCGGATCTTAAACGTCTAGAGGTAAAATAATGAAAGCTGTAATACTAGCCGGCGGTTCCGGCACGCGCCTGTGGCCCGTTTCACGCTACGGCCTGCCCAAGCAGTTCATAAAGCTCAACGGCGGCAAATCCCTGCTCTGCCAGACGGTGGAACGCCTGGCCGCGGTGGTGCCGCTGCACGACATCTACGTGATCACCAACGAGGATTACCGCTTCCACGTGCAGGCCGACCTGCGCTCGGTGTCCCCGACCATAGAGAACAACGTTATCCTGGAGCCCGTGGGCCGCAACACCGCCCCGGCCATAGCCCTGGTAATGAAGTACTGCCAGGAAAAACTTAAGTGCGCCAAGGACGAGGTAATTTTTATCTGCCCGTCTGACCACATAATAGAGCCGATAGAAAAATTCGCCCGCTACGCCCGCCAGGCTGAGACGGCGGCCAAGGCCGGCAGCATAGTCACCTTCGGCATAAAGCCCAGCCGCCCCGAGACGGGCTACGGCTATATCAAGAAGGGTGGCAAACCCTCCGCCGACGGCGGGGTGTTCAAGGTGGAGAAGTTCGCCGAGAAGCCGGACCTTAAGACCGCCGGCAAATACCTGGCGGACGGCAACTATTACTGGAACTCCGGCATGTTCGCCTTCACCATAGGCACCATGCTGGCTGAATTCAAAGCCTACGCGCCGGAGATCAGCCGCAAAATGCCGCAGAAGCTGGCCAAAATGACGGCGGATTTTAAGAACATGCCGTCCATCTCCATAGACTACGCCGTTATGGAAAAATCCCGCAAGGCCGCCGTGCTGCCCATAGATATTCTCTGGAGCGACGTGGGCTCCTGGGATTCCCTGGACGAGGTTATAAAGCCCGACGGCGACGGCAACGTGAAGGTGGGGGACATTCTGGCGCTGGATACCAAGCGCACCATCATGATGGGCGAGAAGCGCCTTATCTCCACCATCGGCCTCAAGGACCTTATCATCATAGACACCACCGACGCGCTGCTTATTGCCAGGCGCGGCCAGGCCCAGCGCGTAAAAGAAGTGGTGGACATCCTCAAGGAGCGCAAGCGCAAGGAAGTTGTTGAACATATAACCACCTACCGGCCCTGGGGCAGCTACACCATCCTGGAAGAAGGCCCGCGCTACAAAATAAAGCGCATCGTGGTTAAGCCCAGCCAGAAACTCAGCCACCAGCTGCATTACCACCGCAGCGAACATTGGATCATTGTGCGCGGCACCGCCAAGGTAACCGTGGGCGGCAAGGCTTCCATCATCCACGAGAACGAGAGCACCTATGTGCCCAAGTCCACCGAGCACCGCCTGGAGAACCCCGGCAAAGTGCCGCTGGAGATGATAGAGGTGCAGAACGGCGAATACGTGGGAGAAGACGACATAGTGCGGTTTAACGACATTTACGGCAGGGGAAAAAAGTAAAAGGGGAAACGCTATGAAAGTAGTCATACTGGCGGGCGGTATGGGCACGCGTCTCAGCGAGGAGACCGACCTTAAGCCTAAACCTATGGCCGAGATAGGCGAGAAGCCCATGCTCTGGCACATCATGAAGATCTACTCCCACTACGGGTTCAACGACTTTGTGCTGTGCCTGGGCTACAAGGGCTATATGATCAAGGAGTATTTCGCCAACTACTTCCTGCACCAGGCCGACGTGACCATAGACATGAAGAACAACAAGATGGAAGTCCATCACAAAAAGGCCGAGCCCTGGAAGGTAACCATGGTGGATACGGGCCTTAACACAATGACCGGCGGGCGCATCCGCCGGGTGGAGAAGTATGTCGGTAATAAGCCGTTCATGCTCACCTACGGCGACGGCGTGGCGGACGTTGACCTGAAAAAACTCGTGGCCTTCCACAAAGCGCACCGCGGCCTGGCCACCATGACGGCGGTGCAGCCGCTCGGCAGGTTCGGCGCCATAGAGATGGATGAGAAGCACAGGGTAGCCGCTTTCAAGGAAAAGCCCCAGGGCGACGGCGCCTGGATAAACGGTGGCTTCTTTGTGCTGCAGTCGGAAATTTTTAAGTATATAAAGGACAGCGACGCCTCCGTATGGGAACGGGCGCCCCTGGAAAAATTGGCGGCGGCGGGGGAACTTACCGCCTACCGGCACACCGGCTTCTGGAAGTGCATGGATACCCTGCGCGACAAGATAGAACTGGAGAAACTCTGGCAGAGCGGCAACCCTCCCTGGAAGAAGTGGTCGTAAACAGCCTTCCGGAGGTATAGCGAACCGGCAGATATGGATAAGATCTCGGAACTAAAGCAGTTGGCCAAACGCATCCGCATATCGGCGCTGAAGATGGTGCACCATGCGAAGGGCTCCCATTTGGGCGGGGCCCTTTCCATGGCTGATATACTGGCCGTCCTTTACGGCGGCGTTATGCGGGTAGATCCGGCCAATCCTGAAGACCCCGAGCGGGACCGATTTATTCTGAGCAAGGGGCATACTTGTTCCACCCTGTACGCCGTGCTCGCGGAGAAGGGCTACTTTAAAAAAGAGGCTCTCGAATCCTATTGCGTCGACGGAGCGCCGCTGCCTGGTCATATCACAAAATCTGAACTTCCCGGCATAGAGCTTTCAACGGGGTCCCTCGGGCATGGTCTTCCGGTGGCCTGCGGGATGGCGCTGGCTCTTAAGAGGCGCGGCAGCCGCGGCCGGGTATTCGTTATCCTGGGAGACGGGGAATGCGACGAGGGCTCTAACTGGGAAGCTTTCTTGTTCGCGCAGCAGCATGCTTTGGATAATTTAGTGGTCATTGTGGATAAGAACGAGATTCAGAGTCTGGGTACCACCAAAGAGGTAATGAACCTCGATCCGCTGGATAAGAAACTGGAAACTTTTAATTGGGGAGTAAAGACGGTGGATGGGAACGATATTCCTGCGCTGGTAGAGGCGTTCTCGTTGCTTCCTATATCTGCCGGAAGGCCTTCCGCCTTTGTCGCGAAGACGGTAAAAGGTAAGGGCGCCAGTTTTATGGAAAACCAGCTGCTGTGGCATTATAAGACTCCCACCAAGGACGAGTTGGCCCGTGCTATAGCTGAAATAGAAGGGGCTGCCCGATGAGGAACTCTTTTGTGGACGCGGTGCATGAGCTCGCGGGCCGAGATAAGCGAATAAACCTGGTGGTAGGGGACCTGGGGTTTTCCGTGGTGGAAAAGTTCGCCAAAGATTATCCGTCCCAGTTCCTGAATGCCGGCATCGCCGAGCAGAATATGACGGGTGTTGCCGCAGGTCTGGCCATGACCGGGGGCATAGTTTTTACCTATTCGATAGCAAATTTCCCCACGCTCAGGTGTCTGGAACAGATCCGCAACGACGTCTGCTATCACAAAGCCAATGTGAAGATAGTCAGCGTAGGCGCGGGCGTGGCCTACGGCAGCCTTGGCATGTCCCACCACGCCACGGAAGATATCGCGGCCATGCGCGCCCTTCCGGAAATGGTCGTGGTGGCCCCCGCCGATCCGGTGGAGACCATACTGGCTACGCGGGCTATCGCTGAGATGGACGGTCCATGTTATCTGCGGCTGGGCAAGGCCGGAGAGAAGGTTATTCATTCCGGCCATCCGGACTTTAAACTTGGCCGGGCCATCCTGGTCAGGGAAGGTACTGACGCTACGCTGATAGCCTCGGGCTCCGTATTGCAACTTTGCCTGGAAGCCGCCGCCGACCTGGCCGAAGCTGGCATCTCTGCCAGGGTGCTGAGCATGCACACTATCAAGCCCATAGACAAAGAGGCTCTGCGGCATGCGGCCGCAGAGACAAAGGTCATAGTTACTGTGGAGGAGCATAACGTGGTGGGGGGGCTGGGGAGCGCCGTGGCTGAAACTCTGGCCTACAGCGGCCAGCACCCGCCGCTGCGCCGGATAGGGATCCCTGATATTTTCTGCAGGCGTGCCGGTTCGCAGAATTACCTGCGCGGCGCGTGCGGAATAACTTCCGCGGCGATAGCGGCTAGCGTAAAAGAAGTGCTTGGAACTAAATGACGGAGACCGCTGACATTTGGGAAAAATCC
>JACRER010000037.1 GCA_016234365.1 Elusimicrobiota bacterium
ACGACTTCGATGCCTTTGGCGGTGTCGGAAAATTCGCGAACGTCGCCGGCGGAGACCAGCGGCGCGAAAAACAGGAGGATGAAGGCGGTTAATTTCATAACGCCAATAGTATAGCCCCCGCCCATTGACATGTCAAGGGGCGCCAAAAACCAGTTTATTTCAGGGTTCAGCCGGGGATTATTTTTACCCAGACCTCGCGGGTGCGGGGCCCGTCGTATTCGCAGAGGTAGATGCCCTGCCAGGTGCCCAGGCGCAGCGCCTTCTCTTCCACAAAGAGCGTCAGCGAAGGCCCCACCAGCACGGACTTGATGTGCGCCGGCGAGTTGCCCTCGCCGTGGCGGTAGTCGAAATCTTCGGAAATGGTGTCGTCCAGCTTGGCCACTATGTCGCGCTTCACGTCGGGGTCGGCGTTCTCGTTGACGGCCAGGCCGCAGGTGGTGTGCGGCACAAAGACGTGGCAGACGCCGTCCCCGGCGCAGTGCTCGCGCACCAGGGCCGCCACCTCGGCGGTTATATCGGCCATCTCCGCCTTGGCGGCGGTCTTAACCTTGAACTTGTGTATCATGTCCCCCCCGGTTCACTTACGCAGATTGCGGCGCAGCGTTTTCATGTCGGTCTGGAACTCCGGCGAGCTTTTAAGCGCCTGGAAGACGGCCGCGCCCAGGCGTTTACCGGCTTCTATATCGGACGGATGGTGCACGCCGCCTATCACCCTGTTAAGGGCCGCCTGGTCCGCGTAAGCATTATACCTGTCCGCCTGCTCCGGGCGCAGCTCCGCGAGCATCAGCGCAAAGACCTTGGCCACGGTGGAGTGGCCGCTGGGATAAGAGTAACCGCCCTCCCGGTCCAGGCACGGGGTAACGGCGCTGTCGCGGTCGAACGGGCGCGGGCGCTGGTATTTGCGCTTGAACACCAGGTCTATGGAACCGGTGTCCAGCCGGACTTTTTTAAAGATCTTCTCCACAGCGGCGGGCGCGGGGGGCCCGAAAGGGCTGATCTCGCCGAAGAAACTGTCGTAGTTGGCGTCCGCCTGCAGCCAGGCGGCCTGGCACTGGGCCGGGGTGCGCACTTCCTGCCAGCGCAGCACTTCGGCCAGGTCGGCCCGGTCCGCGGCGGAGCCGGGGGCCGGCGGTGGCGGCACCGCGGAGGCTTCCACCGCCCAGGGCGCTATGTAATAAACGCGGGGGTCTTCCACCGCGGCGGCGGCCGGGGCCGGGACGGGAGCGGCAAGATCAAGCGCGGCTCCGGTGAAAGGGTCGAGCGCGGCCGGCAGCACCGGGCCGGCAAAAGAGGGCGAGGCAAAACAGAGAGCCGCGGCGGCAAGGCGCAGGTTTTTAAGAATTCCCTTCATGCCCATATTCTAGCGCTTTTTCCGGCGCCGGCGACATGGGCGGCCGTCTTGACAAACCTCCGGGGGCCTGTTAGGCTATGCTGTCGGCCGGGCTATCCCGGCCTTAGCGGGGGGGGGCGACTATATATATGAGAGTCCTTATAGTAGACGATAATTCCGGCACGCGCGAAATGATGCGCATTATAGTGGAAAAGCTGGGGCACCACGTGGCCGGGGAAGCGGAGGACGGGGACGCGGCGCTGCAGGCGTTTTTGAACCTGCGCCCTGACCTGGTGCTGCTGGATATCATAATGCCGGCCAAATCCGGCTTGCTGGTGCTCACCGAGATCCTGGAAGCCGACCCGGCGGCCAAGGTGATAATGGTGACCGCGGTGGACCAGGACGAAGTGAACGCGAAGATAGCGGCCAGCGGGGCGGCGGGCACCATTTTTAAACCATTCTCCAAGGAAGATTTCGAGAAGGCGTTCAAGGCGGTGGAGAACCGCTGACCATGGAACAACTGGCGGAAAGGGAACTTGCGCGGCTGGCGGCCGCGGGCCTGGAAAAATGCCTGGCCAAGTTCAACGGCGTTTCGCCGGGGAACTGGCGGCTGGAAGGCCTGCGCGTTTTTGCCGGGACAGCGGCGGACGCCGCCCGGGAATGGGGCGCCGGCAGGCCGGCGCCGGAGCGCGTGCGCGTTGGCGTAGCGTCGCAGCCGCCCTTCGAGACGCTGCTGCTGCTGAACCCCGCCGAGGCCGACCACCTGAACGGTTGTTTTGTGAACGAGAAGCTTTATAAGGAGTTTGGGACCGGCCGGCGCGAGACCGCGCTGCTGGAGATAGGCAACATCCTGCTTAACGCCCTGGCCAATTCGCTGCTGAAGCTGTTCGGGAAAACGGCGATCCCGTCTGTACCGGAACTGCTGCCGCCGGGCCCCGCGCCCGCCGGCGGCGCGGGCCTTACGCTGGTGGCGGCGCGCTTGTCCGCGGAACGCGGCGGCCGCACGGCCAAGATACTGCTGCTGGCGCTGGTGCCGGCGGAACTTTCCCTTAATAAATAAGAACCGCCGGGGCGGCCCGGCGGTTCCAGCCAAAACCCGGCGCGCTTAGAGCGGCAGGACCCGGCGGCCGTATACTTCGTTCAGGATCTGCGCCACGGCCGTGTAGCAGGCGGACAGGCCGCAGAAGATGCCTTCGTAGCCGGCCAGCGTTTTGCCGCCGCCGGTGAAATCGCCGTAGGCCAGCATGAAGAACAGCACGGCCAGCGACAGGAAGACCACCTGCAGCGCGCGGCTGAGCTTAAGGGTTCCCACGAACATGCAGGACGTGAACACGCCCCAGACAGTAAGGTACCAGCCCATGGAGACCGGCGTGGCGGCCTCGCCAAGCCCGAGCTTGGGCAGTACCAGCAGCGCCACCAGCGACAGCCAGAAGAAACCGTAAAGCGTGAAGGCCGTGGTGCCGAAGGTGTTCTTTTTCTTCCACTCCATGGCGCCGGCTATCACCTGCGCGGTGCCGCCGATGCAGATGCCCATGCCCAGGACCATGGTGTCCAGGCCGTAGAACCCGGCGTTGTGCAGGTTGAGCAGGATGGTGGTCATGCCGAAGCCCAGCAGGCCCAGCGGCGCGGGGTTGGCGGTGGTATCGGCTATCGTAATTACGCTGTTGTCGTTCATTTTTTCTCCTTAATATCCTAAAGCGGTTTGAAATTATACCTGAATTGGCGGCCACGGCAAAGGCGCGCGCCTTTGCGGACCGTTATTTAACAGCGGGGACGGCGCCGTCGAGGTAGGCGACGCAGGGCAGGATGGACGTGGAGAGGTAGTAATCTTTGACTTTGGGGCGTACCGGGTCCAGCGCCGCGGCGCCGCGGTTCACCAGCCAGCCATGCAGGCACCAGGCGCCGGAACAACCGGCGCCTTCCGCTTTCAGCCCGAGATAATATTTTCCGCAGGCCTTCATGGGATCCCGGTTGGGCGCCGCGGGCCCGCCCGGCTGCACGGCGGAAACGCAGCGGTAAACGAAGCCGGCGTTGGCGGGGTCGTCGGCGTATTTGCGGCAGGCGGCGCAGGGGCCGCCGTCCACGTCGTAATAGGAAATATCCTTAAGCAGGTCCGCGCGGCCCAGTTTGGCGATAAGGGCGATGAACTCCTTTGCCACGAAGCTGCCCGAGGAATGGGCGGCTATCACCACGCGCCCCGGAGCCAGCCGCGGTATAAGCACGCTCAGCAGGCGGGTATTCTCCGTCAGTTTTTCCTTGTCCTCATAATACAGTTTGTCCGGCCCGGCAAAAGCCACCGCCATGGACCAGCCTTTTGCCGCCGCCACAGCCGCGGCCCAGTTGCGCGCCCCGGCGCCGTCGGCGCCGTAGCCGGCGTAACCCACAAAGAGCGTAGCGCCCGGCGCGGGAGCGCCGGAGAACCAGGCGCCCTGCCCCAGGGCTTCCCAGCCGGGTGGCTGGGGCACGGCGGGGGCCGGCACCGCGCCAGGCACCTTCACGCCGGCGCTTTCGGCCAGCGCTATGCCGGCCGCCAGTTTTTTGGCGCAGGAAAGGCAGGGCTTTGCGCCTTCGGCCGCGAAAGCCGCGGAACAGCAGGCCGCAAGGAGGAGCGTTAAAATACTTTTCATACCTTAAAAGAGAGTCTACCAGCGGGGGTGCCCGGGCGCAAGCCCCCCCGAAAGCCGAGACCTCCCCCCGGCTTATTTCCTAAAATATAGGCATCCGGTTTTCCAGAGGTACCAATATGGCTAAGAACAAAGTTCTCCTTATAGTGCGCGACGGCTGGGGCATGTACAGGCCCGACAAGTTCAACGCGGTGCGCAACGCCCGCACTCCCAATATGAAGCGCTATCTCCAGCAGTATCCCAACACCGTGCTGGAACCGGCCGGCGAAGCGGTGGGCCTGCCCAAGGGCTACCAGGGTTCTTCCGAAGTGGGCCACCTCAACATGGGCGCCGGCCGCATAGTCATCCAGGAGTTGAAGCGCATCAAGGACATGATAGAGGACGGCACCTTTTTCGCCTGCCCCGCCCTTAAAGCCGCTCTCGACAACTGCGCGGCCAAAGGCAGCGCCCTGCACCTGATGGGCCTGGTGCAGGACGAGGGCGTGCACGCCCACCAGGACCACCTTTACTCCATCATGCGCGAAGCCAAAAAGCGCGGCATAAAGAAGGTGTGGGTGCACTTCTTCTCCGACGGGCGCGACACGCCCCCCCGCTCCGCCCTCGCCTTCGTGAAAATGCTGGACGAAGTGATAAAAGAAGTCGGCAACGCCTCCGTGGGCACCATCATGGGCCGCTATTACGCCATGGACCGCGGCGAGAAATGGGCGCTGGTAGATGCTACCTACAACGCTCTCACCAAAGCCGAGGGCGCCAAGGCCGCCTCCGCCGAAGCCGCGCTCAACTCCGCCTACGAAACGCTCAAGAACCCCAACGGCCAGCCCATAGTGGACGAGTACATACCGCCCACCATAATAGGGGATTACCCAGGCATGCAGGACGGAGATTCCGTTATCCACTTCAACTTCCGCCAGGACCGCGCCATAGAGCTTACCAAGTGCTTTGTGGAGGACGATTATCCCGGCAACCGCTGGAAGAAGCTGGACGTAGCGTACTGCGGCCTCACGCGCTATTACGACGAGTTCAAGTTCAGCGCCCTGCCCCCCATGGACGAGGGCGGCGGCATGGAAAACCTGCTGGGACAGGTGATCTCCGAGCACGGCCTGAAGCAGCTGCGCCTCGCCGAGACGCAGAAGTTCAAGCACGTAACCTCTTTCTTCAACGGCAAGCGCACCGCGCCCTACGCCGGCGAGGACCAGGTGGAAATAAAGGGCAGCTGGGACCCGGCCACCTTTGGCGAGCACCCGGAGATGGACGCCAAGCGGGTGCGCGAACGCGCCCTGGCCGAGCTGGCCTCGGAGAAATACGACTTTATAGTGGTGAATTTCGCCAACTGCGACATGGTGGGCCACACCGGCATTTACGAAGCCACCGTCCGGGCCGTGGAAGTGACGGATTCCAGCGTGTGCCTGCTGGTGGACGAAGCGCTGAAGCACGGCTATACCGTGATGGTAAGCTCCGACCACGGCAACGCCGAGGAAATGTGGGACTACAAGATAAACATGCCCAAGACCTCCCACACCACCAACCCCGTGGAGTTCATTTACATAGCCGCGGACGCGGGCAAAGTGAAACTGCGCCCGCACGGCATCCTGTCCGACATTGCGCCGACGGTGCTGCAGGTGCTGGGCCTGCCGCAGCCGGCGGACATGACGTCCAAGTCGCTGCTGGCCTGATGTTCATAAAGCTGAAAGTGCACCCCGGCGAACGCAGGGAGAAGGTGGTTAAAAAAGCCGCCGACGCCTACGAGATCTGGACCAAGGCCAGGCCCGAGCGCGGCCTGGCCAACGCGTCGGCCATCCGCCTGCTGTCGCTGCAGCTGGGCATAGACGCCCGCAGGATCCTGCTCATCAAAGGCGCCACGTCGCCGGCAAAGATAGTTAAAGTGATATAATTCCGTCTATGACAGACAAGTCCACGGCGCGCAGGCTCGGCATAGCGGCCGCGCTTATTTTCCTCTCTACGGTGGCCCTGCTGCTGGGGCGGCAATTCAGCCTGGGGCCCATCCGCCCCGCGCCGGACTGGCGCACCTTCGGCCCCCCCGAGGCGCCGGTGCAGATACAGGAATTCACGGATTTCGCCTGCCCGGCCTGCCGCATGGCCGCCGGCAAGATAGACGAGATGATGCGGGTCTTCGGCCCCGGCCTGCACGTCAGCTTCAAACACTACCCGCTGCTCAACATCCACCCGTGGTCGCTGGACGCCGCGGCCTACGCCGACTGCGCCGGAGAGCAGGGCAAGTTCAAGGCCTACGCCGACCTGCTCTTCGAGGGCCAGGAGAAATGGGGCCTGGCCAAAGCGCCGCCGCCGGAATTCGCCGATTACGCCAAACGCCTTAAGCTGGACTGGGCCGCCATGCAGGTCTGCGCCAGATCGGAAGCCACCAAAAAGCGCCTGCGCACCGACATAGCCGAAGGCGACCTGCGCGGCGTTACCGCCACACCCACCTTCTTCATAAACGGCCGGCGCGCCGTAGGCGCCGCGCAGCTGATAGACCAGGCCATGAAATTCGACAATATCCTGAGGGAAGCGGCAAAAAAATGAGCGAAACCCCGATAAAGATAAAGATCTCGGCCCTGCTCGCCCGGCTCGTAGTGGGCGGCGTCTTCGTTTACGCCGGCGCCGTAAAAGCGCTGGCGCCAGCCGAGGAGTTCGCCTACGCCATAGAGACCTATAAAGTGGTAGGCCCCAAGCTGGCGCTGCTGGCGGCCAACGTGATGCCGTGGGTGGAAGTGTATGCCGGCCTGTTGCTGGCGGCCGGAGTCTTTACCGCGCCGCTGGCGCTGTTCAACCTGGCCATGCTGGCCTTCTTCGAACTGCTGCTGGGCCAGGCCTGGCTGCGCGGCCTGCCCATCACTTCCTGCGGGTGCTTCGGCGCCGGCGGCAGCACCTCTATCTCCCAGGAATTCCTCCAGAACCTGTGCCTTATGTGCCTGGCCTGGGTGGCGTTCAAATTCGGGCGGCACTGGTCCGTAGACCAGGCCTGCGCCCCCGCGCCGGAGGCCGGCGATGCCGCGTAAACTGGCGCTGCTGGGCGCAATAGCCCTCTGCGCCGCGGCCCTGGCGGCGTTCCGCCCCTATAACCAGGGCGCCAAAGCCAAGACCGCGTGGATGACCATCTCCTCCATCAAGACCGGCCAGCAGTACTACCTGGAAGTTTCCGTGGACGGCAAAGCCGTGATGCGCGAAGAGACCGTCAAAACGCTGGTGACCCGGCGGGGCAGCGTGAAGCCGGGCCTGGTAAAGGACTTCTTCCGCGAAATAGACAATTCCGAGATCATCAACTCCCAGAACGTGAAAGAGAGCAAGCTGATCTTTTACCGCGGCGACATGATGCGGATCTCCGCCTACATCAGCGGCGAACTCAAGCTCACCGAAGCGCCGCTGGGTAATTTTGGCGAAGCTTTTTCCTACGCGTTCGGCGAGGTGAAGAAGGCCGTGGCGGCGCTCCCGCAGGAGACCTCGCTGCCGGCCTTCCTGCGCGCCGTGCCGGTGACCGGCGACGAACTGGATTCTTTCCGCGCCAAAGCCTCCATCGACGGGGAGGTAAAGAACATAGAGACCAAGGACATCAACCGCGTGAAGCCGCTGATGGCCGCCATAAAAGAGCCGTACCGCTTTATCCCGCTGGAGACCGAAGAGGCCAGGAAGGAACTGCAGGATTTTGTGCTGGCCCGGCAGCTGCAGGGCCTGCGCACTCTTTTCTACGTGCCCAGCACGCGCGGCACTTATAAATGCGAAGTGGTACCCGCCGTGCGCGCACCGGGGCAGGAAGAAAAAAAGGCGCCGGCGCCCGCTAAAAAGCGCTGAAAAACCCGGCTTTTTTGTTAGAATAAACCCTATGCCAGAAGAAACCCGCATCAGCGTAGTGGCCGTCGACGACGACGAGACCATTCTTGAGATCTACGAGACCGGCCTGGCCGCCGCCGGCTTCGAGGTACGGACGTTCTGCGAACCGAAGAAAGCGCGGGAGTTCTTTGCCGCGGCCAAGCCTGGCGCCGTGCCGGACGTTATCCTGATGGACATCATGATGCCCGGCGTGGACGGCATCACCCTGATGAACGATATCCACTCCCACGACGCCGCCGCGCACATCCCTATCATAGCCGTGAGCGGCCTCAACGACGCCGCCACCCTCAACGACGCGCTGCTGTTCGGCGCGATGGACTACCTGGTAAAGCCGTTCGACCTGGACGCCCTTACCGCCAAGATCAAAAAGGCCGCCGAACTGTCCCGCAAGCGGGCCCAGAAGCCCTAGGCCGCCTCCATGCGGCGCCGCCTGCTCCTGCTGACGCTGCTGCTGCTCCCCGTAACCGCCGTTTACCTGCCGGTCTTCGAGGCCGGCTATACCAATTGGGACGACCCGTACCTTACCTACAATAACCCCCTCGTAAAAGACCTCGGCTCCGCGGAGCTGGCCCGCGCGTTCACCGCGCCGCGGCTGGGCAACTACCACCCGCTGGCGGATCTTTCTCTGGCGCTGGAGTCCGCGGCCCTGGGTGAGCGCGCCGCCGTGCACCACGCCGGCAACCTGCTGCTGCACCTGGCCAACTCGGCGCTGGTATTCCTGCTGCTGGCGGCGCTGCTGGGCGCCGACCTGCCGGCGCTGGCCGGGGCGCTGCTCTGGGCGCTGCACCCGGCGCAGGCGGAATCGGCGGCGTGGCTGGCCGAGCGCAAGAACCTGCTATACGCCTTCTTCTATTTCTCGGCGCTGCTGGCCTACCTGCGGGCGCGGGCGGGCGGGCGCCGGACGGCGCTGACGGCGGGCTTGTTCCTGGCGGCGCTGTTCTCCAAAGGCACGGCCGTAACGCTGCCGCTGGCGCTGCTGGCGCTGGACTGGAAAGAGGGCCGGCCGCTGGACCGCGCCAACCTGCTGGAGAAAGCCGGCCTGCTGGCGCTGGCCGGCGCTTTCACGGCGGTGGCGGCGGCCGCCCAGGCGGCGCGTGGCACGCTGCTGCCGGCGTCTTTCACCGGGCTGTTCTCTTTCTACGCGATGAAGGCCGCGTGGCCGGCCGGCTTGTCGGCGCTGTACCCTTACAAAGCCACGCTGGCCGCCATAAAAGCCGCCCCGCTGCGCTACTCGCTGCCGGCGGCGATCTTTGCCGGAGCGCTGGGGCTGGCGGTCCGGCGGGGCGCCAGGACCGCGGCCTTTGGCCTGCTGTTCTTTTTTGTGAACATCCTGCCGTTCACGCTGCTCATCCCCATAGGGCCCGCGCTGGCCGCGGACCGCTACCTCTACCTGCCGCTGGCAGGTTTGGCCGCGGCTCTCCTGGCGGCGCTGGCGCCGGCGTGGCGCTCCGCCCGGCCGGTAAAACTGGCGGCCGGCTGCCTGCTGGCCGCTTTAATTTTTGCGGAAGCCGCCCTGGCCGCCGGGCGCGTAAAGATATGGCGCTCCAGCGAAACCCTCTGGAACTCGGTGCTGGCAGCCTCACCTTCCGACGAAATAGCCAACCTCAACCTGGCGCAGGCCCTGCTGGAACGCGGCGACCTGGCCAGGGCGCTGCCCCGCCTGCAGGCGGCGCTCGAGGCCAATCCCTCCAACGCGGACGCGCTCTACAACCTGGGCACCGCGCTGGCGCGCGCCGGCCGCCCGGCCGAGGCGCTGGCGCCGCTGCGCAAAGCCGCTTTCCTTAAGCCGGAAAGCGCGCCGGCGTGGAACAACCGGGGGCTGGCCAGCCTGGCGGCCGGCAGGCGCGCGGAAGCCCATAAAGCTTTCCTGATGGCGCTGGAAACGGACCCGGCTTACGCCCCGGCCCGCGGCAACCTGGCGGCCCTGGAAAGGATCCCGGCCCGCCGCTGACCGCGGCATTGCGGCTATTACCGGAAAGTTATAAGATATCAGTTGAAATCAGGCGCGAGGATGTAATGATAAAGACATTGACCACCGTTTTCACCCAGAAGACCCACGAGGGCACCACCGAACGCCTGCTGCAGCTCTCCTTCGGCTACTTCGGCCTCTACGTGCTGACCGGCTTCCTTGCCAAGTATTTCGAAAAAGTGCTGGGCGTGGGCGGCACTACCTACACCGTTTTCAACACGCTGGGCAGCATAATGATCCCCAACATCATGGTGCTGATCTGGGGCTGGTGGCGCTTTCAGTCCTCCGATAAGGTTAAAGTGCTCGGCTTCAACATGCCGCGCGAGTTCTTCTATATAATCCCCTCCGGCATCTGCACCGCCATAGTGATCCCCACCACCACGCTCATGTACACGCTGCCCATCTCGGTGATGGTGGCCATGATCATCATGCGCGCCAGCATTATCGTAATAAGCCGCATCATCGACGAAGCCCAGATCCGCCAGGGCATCCTGAAAAAGAAAGTTTATTGGGAAGAGAACGTGGCCGTGGTCATAGCGCTGGGCGCGGTGGCCCTGCAACTGCTCAACTTCAAGGGCGCCACGGCCATGGTGCAGGAGACCGGCAACTACGCGGCGTTCCTGAGCCAGCTGTTCGTAATGGATAAAACCAACTTTGACTTCCTGGGCAACGCGGCCGCGATGACCATCCTCACCTTCTACCTGGTCTCCTACACCATCCGTATCTATATCATGAACTACTACAAGAACACCCGGCCCAAGGGCGCCATCTACGACACCAAGGGGTTCTTTGCCATAGAGCAGATGACCTCCACGCTGACCCTGGTGGTGGCCGGCCTTATTTTCTACCACGTGGTGAACAAGCCGGCCGAGATGCCGCCCCCTGCGGCCGTGGCCCCCGCCGCGGTGCTGGTGCCCGCCTCCACCGAGCGCGAAACGCTCGCCGCCGCGATGCGCAAAGCCGAGGCCCTGCTCGCCTCCGACACCTCCAAATTCAGCGCCGCACAGCGTTCCGATACCGAAACCGCGCTGACCGCCGCCTCCGCCCTGCTGACCGCCAAGAAGGCCAAGCCGGAAGACCTGAAGGCCGCCACCGCGGCCGCAACCAAGCCGGCGGCCGCCGTGGAGAAGAGCTTCGCGTTCCAGTTCTCCAACGCGTTCAAGAACCCCCCGTCCAAATGGGGCCTCACCATGTCCGCCGGCATACCTTTCGGCATAGCGGCCTTCTTCTCGGTGTTCCTGTTCATGTTCAAGGGCCGCACGGCCACGTTCGCCGGGCTGGTGAACCGCCTGACCTCGCTGATAGCCGGCACCGCCGCCACCCTGTTCGTGTTCTGGTTCATCCCCGGGCAGAAGCTGCCCAAGCCGGAAGACTGGGCCGGACTGGTGTTCATGTTCATAGCCATCTATTTCATAGGCAGGTCCGAAAAGAAGCGCTCCTGCGAACTGGCCAAGACCCACGAAGTCGCCCCCGAAAAGGGCAGCGAAGTGGTCTGCCCCGCCCCGGCCAAATAATACCGAGGGGGGGCAGGTCCGACTTTTGACCTTTCCCCCCTGGTTTTTCCCAAAAGGTCAAGAATCAAGACCTGACCCCCATGAGAATCCTCGTTGCGGAAGACGAAAAAAAGATAGCGGAGTTCATCCGGCGCGGCCTTAAGGAAGAGGGCTACGCCGCCGATACCGCGCCCGACGGCGAAGAAGCGCTGCGCCTGGCCGCGGAAAACCCCTACGACCTGGCCCTGCTGGACGTCATGCTTCCCAAGCTGGACGGGGTGGAGGTCTGCCGCAGGCTGCGGGCCTCGGGCTTTGCCGCGCCCATCATGATGCTCACCGCCAAGGACCGGGTGGAGGACAAGGTAAAGGGCCTGGACTCCGGCGCCAACGATTACCTGACCAAACCTTTCGCCTTCGAGGAACTGCTGGCCCGGGTGCGCGCGCTGCTGCGCCCCCGCCCCGCCGACGCGGCCGCGGTGCTGGCGGCCGGCACCCTGGAACTGGACCTGCCGGCCCACAAGGCGCGCCTGGACGGCAAGCCGCTGGACCTGAGCGCCAAGGAATTCTCGCTGCTGGAATACCTGCTGCGCAACAAGGACCGCGCCGTTTCCCGCACCATGATAGTGGAGCACGTCTGGGACATAAACTTCGACACCGGCACCAACGTGATAGACGTCCACATAACGCACCTGCGCCGCAAACTGGGCGAGAACGCCCGCCGCAAATTCATCCACACCATCCGCGGCAAGGGCTACATGCTCAAAGCCGATGTTTAACTCCGTAAGGTTCCGTATAACGCTCTGGTACGCGGCGGCGCTGGCCGTTACGCTGGCGCTTTTCAGCCTGCTGGTCTACCACAGCCTCGCCAAAAGCCTGGACGAGAACGTGGACCAGCTGCTGGCCTTCCGCGCCGAGGGCGTGGCCGACGCGCTGGAGACCTACCTGCAGACCGAGCGCATAGAAGTGGGGCGCGCCTCCGCCTCGGCCGCCAAAGGCGGGGCCTTTTACAAGATAGCGCCGGAGCTCCTTAAACTCCACACCGACGACCCGCGGCAGGCGGCCGTGGACCTGCGCATCCTGGACGCCGGCGGCCGCGAACTGGGGGCTTCCGGCGGGCGGGCCGCGCCCGAGCTGCCCGAGCGCACGCTGCGCGAGGCGCTGCGCGGCACCGCGGCGTACGATACCATTAGGATAGCCGACGACGAAGGAACCGAAGAGATTTTCCGTTCTTACGCCACGCCCGCCTCCGACCCGCGCGGCGCGGTTTATATAGTGCAGGCCTACCGGTCCAACTACCACACCCAGTTCGCGCTGCGCAACCTGCGGCTGATGATGGCCGCCCTGGTGCCGCTGATAGTGCTGCTGACCGGGGCGTTCGGCATGTTCTTTGCGCGGGTGGCGCTGCGCCCGGTGGCGGACATGGCCCGCGCCATGCGCCAGATCACGGCGGAGAACCTGAGCCTGCGGCTGAAGCCGCCGCGCACGCGCGACGAGATCCGCGAGCTGGCGGACCTGTTCAACGCCATGCTGGGGCGCCTGGAAGACTCTTTTCTTTCCGAACGCCGCCTGATCCAGGACGTTTCGCACGAGCTCAAAACCCCGCTGACCATCCTTAAAGGCGAGCTGGAGGTGGCGCTGAAGAAGGCGCGCACCGCCGGGGAATACGCCGAGGTGCTGCAGAGCAACCTGGAAGAGACGGAGAAACTTTCGCGCATAGTGGAGGGCCTGCTGACGCTGGCGCGCTTCGATAACCGCGAAGTTAAACTGGAGCGCGCGCCCATGGACCTGGAGGCGCTGCTCCGGGATATAGCCGGGCGGCTGGCGGGCGTGGCGGAAAAAGCGGGCGTAAAAATAGCGCTCTCGGCCGAAAGTCCCGGCCTGCGGGCGGACGGCGACGCGGGCCAGCTGGGCCGGCTCTTCCTCAACCTGCTGGAGAACGCGGTGAAGTTCAGCCCGCGCGGCGGGGAGGTTGGAGTCCGCGTTTATTCGGACGGGGGCAGGCCGGCGGTTAAGGTCTCGGATTCCGGGGCCGGCATACCGCTCAAGGACTTGCCGCATATCTTCAAGCGCTTTTACCGGGCAGACTCTTCGCGCAGCTCGGCCGGTTTCGGCCTGGGGCTGGCGATAGCCAAATCCATAGCGGACGCGCACGGCGCGGAGCTGGAAGCCGGCAACCAGCCCGCCGGCGGCGCCGTCTTCACTATAACTTTCCCGGGCTGACCAGGGGGTTGTCCCGTTCAGCCTGACTGCAGGGAACCCTTGCGTGGTTCCCCCCCGCCTTTCAGAAATTAAGGAGGGGCCCCCCTTCCGCAATGGCTTCACGGGGCAACCCCCTGGTCAGCCCGTGGCGCTTTCCAACATTAAAAAGTCTTAATGCTGCTTTAAGGTTGGCTTAATGCGTGCGGCGCTATACTATTGGTGTAGTCAAATACATTTGGAGGACACTAATATGAAATACGTACTTGCAATCGTCACCCTCACCGCTTTCACCGGCATGAGCTTTGCCCAGACCCCGGCCCCCGCCGCTCCCGCAGCCCCGGCCAAGATGGAAAAGCCCGCCGCCAAGCACGAGATGAAGAAAGCCGACGTCACCACCGGCGAGATCGCCTCGATCGACACCGTTAAGAACGAGATCGTGGTGAAAGACGCCAAGGGCGAGATGAAGACCTTCGCGGTGGAAGCCGCCAAGATCGGCACCCTGACCCAGGGCGAGAAAGTGAAGGTAATGGTAAAGGACGGCAAGGTCAACGTGAAGGCCATAAAGGAGCACATGGGCAAGCACGAGGGCAAAAAGGCCGAGCACAAGAAGCCCGAAGCGGCGAAAGCCCCCGAGGCCCCTAAAGCCAACTAATAAGAATACGGCATTGTTGAGAGACTGTACCGGCCGGGGAAACCCGGCCGGTCTTCTTTTGCATAGCCAATCTAAGTTCTTTAAACTTTTCATCATTCCATCACCATCAGGTAGCAACAAAAATGCAAAACTTTGCTATTATCGCTTTTAGGGGTTGATAGACCAACAAGATATTCCAGCACGGATGTTCTGCCTTACAACACCTTGGGATGAGCAATTAAGCATTTACCCAAAAACCGAGCAATACGTACGTTTTAAAACCACAGAGGATAAATGATTTTAAAGTTCAAAGCATTTTTTTATCGCTTCTTCCTATACACTTTATGTTTCCATTTAATACCGATTGCATCTTGTGCGCCGACCACTTCTTTACCAGAAAATCCTTCTATAGATGAGCTTAAACTGGCATTAACCAGCGCCGACAGCAATATTCGCAAACAAGCTGCGGCAGGATTGGGTGACCTAGGGCCCGCCGCAGAAATTGCCATTCCCGAATTAGCCAAGGCGCTGAATGATTCTGATTTCTATGTTTCCCGCATGGCAGCACAGGCCTTAGGAAGTATTGGGACAAAAACCCTACCCGCACTAAAAACAAGCTTGCTCGAGCCAGAAGGGAAATACTCTTACAATGCATTAGTTGCTCTAAGATTAATAGGAGAAAGAGCGATACCGGTACTTGTAGAGATTCTGTCCCAACCAAACGGCAAGTTTAGAATTGGCGCCGCAGAAGTATTAGGGAAAATTGGCCCCAAAGCAACGAGCGCTGTGCCGGAACTAACGAAGGCCTTAAAGGACCCCAATAGTCGCATGCGAACAGTTGCAGCAGAAACTTTAGGAAGAATCGGACCAGCCGCAAAAACTGCGACCCCAACATTGGCCGAGATGTTGAAAGATCCCGATCAATTTGTTCGACAAAGCGCCGCTGACGCATTGGGCAGTCTTACAGACCCCAGTGCCACCGACATTATCCCGACTCTTATTGACGCATTAGCCGACTCCAACTCCTGGGTACGCGCGCGTTCAGCACTAGCCCTAGGAAAGATTGGCCCTGGCGCCAAAACTGCTATCCCTGCACTCATTCGAACCACAGAGGACTCCTTCTCTCGTGCAAGCGCCATCGAAGCTTTGGGGAAAATTGGTTCCGGCTCCCACAAAGTTTTTCCAGCAATAGAAACCGCACTCCAAGATTCCGATGAAATGATTAAACGATATGCGGTTATTGCGATAGGCAATGTTGGAACAGCCTCTCCCGATTGCGTTCGGGAATTGCTTAAACTATTAGACACACCAGATATCCCTCTTCGTTCGGATATTGAGAATTCCCTTTACAAAATTGGGCCAAGTGTAGCTCCGGCGCTAATCAGCGACCTAAACGACTCCGACGCCAAAGTTCGCGCCGGGGCAGCGGAAACTTTGCGCAAACTCGGACAACTCGCGGTAGCCGAACTTTCGCGCGCACTCGATGAATCCCCATCAGAAACTCGCCAGCCTATTTTAAGTGTTTTATGCGACATTGGCCCTGAAGCAAAAGAGGCTCTCCCTGCCCTAGTTCGCGCACTAAAGGACGACAACCCTGATGTGCGCAGAAAATCTATCGAAACAATCGGCAATATTGGGAATACGGCCCAAGCGGCAATTCCAGAATTAACAAAACTATTAAGCGACACGCTCCCCGCCAATAGGGAGAGCGCACAAGAGGTTTTAAACAAATTGGCTACAAACCCACCCCAGATGAACGAACAAGCTTCGGATGGGGATTATAATCAAAAATTGACACAAGAGATTTATGAAAAAGCTGAACGCATGCTTTCCGAAAAACGCAATTTCAAAGATGTCGCCGCAGAATACAGAAAAGCGGCACTCCTCTCCCCAGAGCAGACAGACCTAGAAAGCGACTGCGAGGAGTGCGGGCCAAGCTTTGGATTTTTGGCACGAGAAAAATACGAGCAAATAGAAAAGTTCATGTCCTGGACCGGGAGCCCTTCCGGAGAACCTGGCGACACATCAACACTAAAATATTTAAACCGGGATTACATGCAGAGCGAAGAGTTTTTAAAGTTATTGGTGCTGCGGCCAGAATGGGTTCTTGCGAATACGGACTGGCTTGCGATTTCCGGGAACTTGCCATGGCACAAAGTACAGGAGTTTATGGAGCAAAAATGGAAATACTCCCTCCCAACGCCAATTTTCTGCGAGAACCAACAAGAATCCGTCTTTACAAACACCGACAACTACCGGAGCGTTCCAAGCTCGGAAGCACAAAACTACATTGATTGTTATTTACGGGAAGCGCCCAAAACGGAAGAGAACCCCTTCAAATTCCGGCGAGTGAAAAGAAAAAGAGAAACAGCACAATCCTGCTTGTTCAGCCTGACATACACTCAACCCCGCGAAGATATTTTGCAATTGTTCATAGACGCCAGAAAACATCCGAAGCTTTTGGTTAGAAGTGCCGCGTATTTAGGAATTGCAAACTTCAATCCCGACAATGCGATGGAACTACTTCAGCCAGGGCTTGAAGATTCCGCTTCTGATTTGTCATGCCGTGTCTTGACTTATATTATCCAGCTAAAAGATGTTCGGTCAGTTGAATTACTATCAAAAAACTCACCGACCCATTATGTACAAAGGCAGCCTCTTGCGCTATTGTCGCTTTTGGAAACGCCGCTCTTCCGGGCCTCGAGAAATCCTTCGCGCACTACGAAGGGCTGTCCGGACTAGATTCCATTTCACACCGATCCGCCATTCTGAGCGTCGCGGCCGAAATCAAAACAGACAATTCATTTAAATTCATTAAAAGCCATCTTATGCCCGCAGAAATACAATTAAGATCTTGCGCAGCTTTGGAATTATATAATGTGGACAAAAACAAAGCGACCCCAATTCTAAACAATATTTTGCAGAGTATCGACCCGCTGGATTCTGTGGCAAAGATAAACATAAACAACCTTTTCACAAAAACTCATAGATAACTATTGGGTAGTCTCACTGCGCTCCTATAATTCCAAACCGCTATTGGATAGCAATACCCAATTAAGATAGTTCCGTCATAGAAACCGAACCGGCCGGGGAAACCCGGCCGGTCTTTTTTCCGCAAAAGAAGGGGCCGGCGGTTAAGCCGGCCCCTTCTTTTCTTAAGCCCGATCTTTATTACGGCTGGTTTATCCACAGGGCGAACTCGTCCCATTGGGTAGCCTTGGCCCAGGCCAGGTCGGTGTAGCCCTCGCCCAGTCCGGCCGGCGGCAGGTAGGCCGCTATGCCCTTGGAGAGAGAGTACTTCTTGGCGGGGCTCCAGTAGCTGGGCTTGGAGTCGCGGGCGCGGCTGTGCAGCACCAGCTCGCCGGTGATGAAATTCATCAGCGCCTGGCCCTTGGCCTTAACCTCGGCGTTCTTGGAGCCCTCCACCACCAGGCGGGTGAAGTCGTAGAGGTCGCGGTTCTCGGGGTAAGCGTAGTTAATGGCGCCGTCGCGCGCACTCTTGGCCAGGGCCTTTTCACCGGCGGCCATCACCGCCGCGCCGAAGGCGTCGGTCAGCTGGGGCAGCTTGGTCATGGCGGAAGCCAGCACCAGGCTCTGCGTGTAGCCCTGGTCGATACCGTCGTAGTGGTTGGAATACCCGTCCACGGCCGCTTTACCCACTTCAGCCGCGGTCATGGTGGGCTTGGCCACCACGGGACCCAGGAACAGATCGTAGGTATAGCCGTCGCCGGGCTCGGTTTCCTCGGAGGCCACTATGTACTTTACGGAATCTTTTATTTCGTAGTTCACTTCGGCCATGGCCATCAGGCAGGCGTCGGTGCCCACCACGTCCACGCCGCCTATCTCCTTGAGGATGGTGGCCATCTGGGGGGTGTTGATGTGGTTGCCGCTCTCCTCGTCATAGGAGATGCCCTTGGTGATGCGGGGCTGGCCGTTCTTGGTCCAGCCGGCGCCGTGGTTCCAGAAGATCAGCATGTACTTCTTGGCGGGGTAGGCGCTCTTGGCCCACTTGGCGAAGTCTATCACGCTCTTATAATCGCCCATGTCCACCGTGCCCAGGTCCTTAAGTACCGGGGAGGTGACCTTTTCGGTATCGTTGTCCTTCTTTATAAGGTAGCGGCGCACGCCTTTCCAGTCGCCGTCGGATTCGTCATAGCCGTCTATACGGCCGGCTTCCACCACCACGTTGACTCCGCCTGAAGAGCCTATCTTCTCCATCTCGTTGAGGTCCTTAAGCAGGAAAGGTTCCAGGTCGTTCTTGCCGTTGCCGAAGACCATAATGGTCCATTCTTTGGCGCGGCGGATGCCGAAAAGGTCCGCCAGGATGCCCTTATCGGCGGCTTCCGCGGCGGAAGGCGCCGAGATCTCTATGTTGGAAAGTTCTTCGCTCAGGTCCGCTTTCTTTACGCCGTCAAAGCCGATTTCGGCAGAGACGAGCGAAGCGAACATGGAAACGGCTACAGCCGACAGTGAGAGCCTGCGTATCATGGAAACCTCCGTTATCCCGCGCGTGATGCTTGGCATACGTATAGTTTACGCGCTGCGGGGGTTTGCAACAAGGGGCGGGAGGCCCAGCGGCGGCTAGGCCTTTTGGGAAAAAAGAAGGGCCGGCGGTTAAGCCGGCCCTCTTTCAAGCGCGTTAAGCGGCGCTTATTTGGTGTACCAGCCGATGAACTCGTCCCACTGGCTGTCGCGGGACCAGGCCAGGGCGGAATAGGCGGAGTTGGTGTAGTTAGGCATATACACCGCCAGACCGTGCGAGTCGGAATAGTTGCTGTTCGCGCGGTTAAGGAGCACCAGGGTTCCGGTTATGTAATCCTGGAGGGACTTCGCGGTGGCCTTCACGTTCGCGTCCTTGGAGGAAGCGGCGTAGAGGCTCAGGAAGTGCCACATGTCCTTATTCTCGGCGTAGGCATAGGCCTGCGCGCCGCTCATGGCGGTCTTGATCAGGGCTTTCTCGTTGGCGGCCATGGCGGCCTTCACGAAGTTGTTGACCTGAGGGATAAGGCCGTTCATGGCGGAGGCCAGAACCAGGCTCTGCGTGTGGTCCTGCGTACCGTAATGGTCAGCGTAGGCGTTCACGGCCTGTTTACCCACTTCCAGGGCGGACATCGCGGGGTTAGCCACGAGAGGCGCCAGGAAGGTATTATAGGTATAGCCGTCGCCCGGCTCGGTCTCTTCGGAAGCGACTATGTAGTCCACATAGTCCTTTATCTCGTAGTTGACCTCGGGCATCTGCATCAGGCAGGCGTCCGTGCCGATAACGTCTATTTTACCGATGGCCTTCATCATGAGGCCCAGCTGGGGGGTGGTGATGTGGTTGCCGCTCTGGTCATCGTAGGAGATGCCCCGGGTGACTTCCATACCGCGGCCCTTTATCCAGCCGGCGCCGTGGTTCCAGACTACCAGCATGTAGTGCTTCGCGGGGTAGGCGCCCTGCGCCCACTTCACGAACTTCACCACGTTGTTGTAGTCGCCCATGTCGCTCACGCCCAGATCCTGGAGGACGGGGGAGGTGATCTTCTTGGTGTCGTTGTCTTTCTTCACCAGGTAGCGGCGGGTGGTTTTCCAGTCGCCATCGGTAGAGTCGTAGCCGGCTATGCGGCCGACCTCGGTCACGATGTTGACCTTGTCGGAGGAGCCGACCATCTCCATCTCATTCATATCCTTAAGAGCGTACGGCTCAAGGTTGTTCTTGCCGTTCACGTAGACCATGATGGTCCACTCTTTGTCGGCTTTGGCCTTCTCTACGGCCGGAGCGGGCACGGAAATCTCCATGGAGGCAATTTCCTGCTGCAGGGTGGTCTTGTTGGGGGTGTCGAAGCTTATTTCAGCGGACACCAGGGGCGTTGCTACTGCGATTATGGCGAATACCGCGGCTGCTTTCCTTAACATTACTTCCTCCCGTACTGCTTTTGGTCTGCAAGCACTTGGCTCACATTTATAGTTTACGTTCGTCTTTGATTATAATCAAGACTAAAGGGCCTAGTCAAGTGTTAGTCTTTAGGCCTATTGCGTTTTGGGCCCAAAGGCCCATGGACTTGTCAATGCTTCATAGGAGAAGGGCCTATTTCCGGCCAGGTTCCGCCAATTTACTATTTTTTTACTTGCCCAGGACGAAAGCAAAGGACCTATGCCTTAGGCCCTCCGGGACCTACTCGGCATGGGCCATTTAACTTCCAAAAACAGGGACGTTAGCCTCTCAAGCGGTCCCGCGTTTCTTTTGTATCCTAGTTCTCAGACAGCCAGCAGAAGGAGAGAGCATGAAAGCCATCTTCACCCTTATAGCCATAGCCATGATGTCGGGCCCGGCCTTCGCCGCGGACTTCGCCGACCTGCAGAAGTTCAGCAACTCCGATATCCCCAAAGTTAACCCCTTCCCCGAGCCGGGCAACCCGGACAGCTGCTACCTTACCGGCCTGAAAGACGGCCTCTGCAACTTCAAATGCCGCAGCGGAGAGACCTTCCAGGTTAAGCCCGTAAAGCCGGAAGCCGCCAGCGTCTACGAGAAATGCGGCGGCGGCGACTACCGCGGCGCCAAAGCCGCCACCGAAGCGCAGACCTATAAGAGCTACGGCAAGCACACCACCTTCGCCGAGGCCTCCGCCGCCCTGAACTGGGCCCTCAACGACCTCAAGCTAGCCAAGGTGGAAGTGCTTTCCCAGAAGATAGTGGTTTACGGCCTGGCCGATTACCACTTCGAGATCTCCCTGCGGGCCAAGAGCGCCCTCCTCATAGAGCCCTCCCCCAGCTACCAGCGCGACCTGGACGCCTACGAGCGTATGTTCGACGCCTCCGAGCGCCTGGAGAGCCGCGGCGCCACCGTGGTTATCCATGAAGTCCGCAAGGACGGCCCCGATTCCTACTCCTTCGTGATCGGCTACTTCGCCGGAACCCGCGCGGACAAGTCCGCGGCCGACATGACCATCACCCGCCCCCTCCTGCAGGCCAAGATGCAGTCCAACACCCTCAGGACCGTGGCCCTGTCCATGAAAGGCCTGGAGCAGCAGAACAGCCCCAACAAAGCCCCGGCCGAATACACCCGCGGCCTGGAAAACGCCTCCGAGGTCATAGAGGAGTCGCTCCTTAACATGGAAGAAGCTATTGCCGAGCGGAACCAGCCCATGCTCCACATGGAGACCATCCGGCTGGAGCCGACCATAGCGAAACTCTCCGCGCTCGCCAAGAGCATAGAGGGCAACCCCAACTACAAGTACTGGGGAGGCGAGGCCGTAAAGCGGCTGGCTGCCGACCTCGGCAGGAACATCGCCGAGATCCGCATAAACGCGCCGTTCGCTTTCTAAACTCCTCCGCACAAACGAAACAGCCGGCCCCTTGGCCGGCTGTTTTATTTTACCCGGTAAGCGCTAGAAGTTCCAGAGCCGGTGTACCCTGCCTATCACAAAGAACCCGGCGGATTTTTTGGTCTTCGCGGTAGTATTGAAGGCGTACGACGCCTCCACGCTGGATTTCAGCATGGGGAAGAAACCGCGCAGCGCGTCGGCGTCGGCGCGCACCAGGCCGGCGGTGCCGAACTCCATGGGGCTTTCCGTCTCCAGCCTTTTATAATAGTCCTTCAGTTTGGCCAGCACTTCCCGCGGAAAAGCCGGCCCGGCCGGGTATTCCACCAGTTGGCCGGTCATCTTTGACCGGTAACCGCCCTTCCCCTCCGCCTTCACCAGCCCGACCTTTAAAAAACTCTTCAGCGCCTTATCGGCCGCGGCTTTCTTTATGTCCAGCGTCTTGGCCATGGCTTCCGCGGTCCAGACCCCGGAATCCGTCTCCATTACGAAGAAACATTTATAAGTTTCAAAACTGGCGACCGTAGCGAGTATCTGGCTCTCGCTAATGTGGAACTTCTTCTCCGCCAGCGTGCGACGCAGGGCCTCTTCCGCCGGGGAAGACGCGTTGGCCGGCGCGCCCTGGGCGAACAGCGGCTCCAGCATGTCCGCGTAAGCTTCCTCCCCGGCCATGGTCCTCAGCCAGGCCAGCGTCAGTTCCCTGGCTTGCGGAGTTCTCTCCGGAATGCGCAGCCCCATGATAATGCGCGCCAGGCGCCCCAGCACCGGCAGGTTGCGGCCCTGTTCCATCATGAGGTAATTGCGGTACGAGACCTTAAAGAACGGCGCGCCGCCGTTGTCGTGGTAGAACCGGTACGCCGTCGGAAACCCCGCACCTTTGCGCAGCCGCGTTAAAGTCTCCGAAAAAATGGTAGCCATATCAACTCCTCCCCAAAACTTTCTCCGCCTATTCTAACAATTTTTTAAGCTACTAGAGACTCGCCGCATCACCAAAACCGCCGCGCGCCAATCCGGCGCTTCGTAAGCCGCCCGGGCAAAACAAGTGGGCAGGAATACGGCGAAGTCACGGGCATTCCGCCTCAAGGCAAAACGTCCGGCAACCGCTAGACTATAACCATAGCCAGGAACACCCCGGCTCTTAAGGAGACAAAATGACAAAAACTTACACGATGCTTCTGATACTCGCCCTCGGCGCCCCCGCGGCGGCCGAGCTCAGCGCCCCGGAACTGCCGTTCATAGACGCGGCGGTGGTGCGCTCGCAGCCGTTCGAAAAGGAAAGCATTAATATAGGCGCGGCCTTCCCCGGCATGCAGGCCTGTAAATTCACCGGCGTCCAGGGCGACACCTGCAGCTTCACCTGCAAGGACGGCTCCACCGTTAAGCGCCCCAGGCTGAACTCCTCCGTGGCCCAGAACGGCGGCTGCCCCATCATGGTAATGGTGCCCGCCGGCGCCCCCAAGGCCGCGGCCCTGCCGGCCAAAAGATCCTACGCCAGCAGGGGTGATTACGCGCTGGCTAACGACGCCCGCGCCGCCATGGAGCTGGCTATAGCCGCCCTGAAGAGCGTTAACGGCGTGGAAGTAGTAGGCGGAGGCGTTTTCCCCCTGCCCGGCTACCGCTTCGGCTACAACATAGTCTTCAACTCCGCGCTTAAGCCCGGGGTTTACCAATACCCTTACGCCTTCGCCAGCTCTGACGAAGCCGAAGAGGCGATGGCAGGAAAGACGGAAGAACTTTCCTCGGAGGGCAAGTATCCGTTCGCCATGGAAGTAACGGCCCAGAAAAGCGGCGGCTACTCTTTCAACGTGGCTTATCTATCCGGGAGCAAGGGCATGGACAAGAGGTCCGAGGACGTCTCTTTTCGCAGCTCGCTGCATTCCAGCAGGGAGAAAGCGGATACCGCCCTCCAGCGCATACTAAAGGACGCTAAAAGACAGGATATCCCCGTAAAAAATCACCCGACAGTGGAACCTCAGGGCAAGTATTATAGTTTCACGATTAATTTCGGGCCGGGAATGTACATCGATAAGGTCGAGTCGTATGGCATGACCCACAGCAATGAGGCGATGATCATCTCCGGAGTGGAGCTGGGCGGCGGTATTCACCTTGAAACCAAGTATGAGGCCGAAAGGGGCATGAGCGTATATTACGTCATGCCGGAAGGCAAGGAACCGCAGGAAATTGACGCCGATTAGCACCCAAATCCACCACTATTGAAGGAAAGGAGATTAAAATGACCAAGACTTACACGATGTTGTTGATCCTCGCCCTCGGCGCCCCCGCGGCGGCCGAGCTGGCGGCCCCGGAGCTGCCTTTATTGGACGCCGCTGCCGTGCGCGCCCAGTTGACCGACAAAACGGCCATCAAGGCCGCCCAGGCCTGGGAAAATTACGACACCAACAACTTCCCCAACGGCAGCCAGATCTGGAGCCTGGGCGAATGTGCGCTGGCCTACAAGAGCACGCCTTACCTGGGCTGCTACGTCACGCCGGAGATTACCATAACCA
>JACRER010000002.1 GCA_016234365.1 Elusimicrobiota bacterium
GCGCCTGCTCAACAGCAAACTCTCCCACCGGCAGGCCGGCAAGCTCCTGCTCACGCCGTGCGGGGACAAGTTCAACCTGGCCTCCCGGACGATCTCGGGCCTTTACGACGGCGCCCTTAAGTCCATCCGCGCGCTCGGCACGGAGCGCCCCGCCGACGAAATAAAGATCTCCACCATCTACAGCGCCGGCATTTATATGATCCAGAACTACGTCCGGCAGTTCCTGGCGCACAATCCCGGCACCAAGGTCAGCGTGGAGTACCGCCAGTTCTCCCAGATCTACGCGGACATCGCCTCCGGCCGCGCGGATTTCGGTTTTATGGCCTGCCCCTACCGCAAGTCCCCGGGACTGGCCATGCTGCCGGTGGCCAAGGACGAAATGGTGCTCATCGCGGGCTCCTCCTCGCCGCTGGCGGGCCGTAAAAGCGTCGGGGTAAAGGACCTGGACGGCCTGGACTTCATCTTTTTCGACCGCGCCTTCCCGTCGCGCCGCTATATAGATACCTTCCTGCGGCGGCACGGCATCAAGGTGCGCGTTAAGATGGAACTGGATAATATAGAGACCATCAAAACCGCCGTGGCTTCCGGAGCGGGCGTTTCCATCCTGCCGCGCTCCGTGGTTCGGGACCATGAGAACGGCATCAGCCTGCACGTGATGAGGATAGCCGACGCGGAGTTCCTGCGCCCTATCTACCTCATCTACAGCCGCGCGCGCAAGCTTACGCCGCCGGCCCGCGCGTTCATGAGCATCTTCGAAGGGGCCCGCAAAGTCGCCGCGGGGAAGTGCTGATGCCCGCCTTCACCAGGGTCCAGCTGGGCCACGGCAGCGGCGGCCGCCTGAGCCGCGAACTGGTTGAGCAGGTCTTCCTTAAAGGCTTTGCCAACCCGGCGCTGGCGCCGCTGGAGGACGCGGCCGAACTTACGCTGGGCGGCGCGCGCCTCGCGTTCACTACCGATTCTTACGTCGTCACGCCGGTGGAATTCCCCGGCGCGGATATAGGCCGCGTGGCCGTCTGCGGCACCGTCAACGACCTGGCCGTAAAAGGCGCCCGTCCGGCGGCGCTGTCGGCGGGCTTTATACTGGAAGAGGGCTTTCCCGCGGACCTGCTCAAGCGCATAGTCGCTTCCATGCGCGCCGCCGCCAAAGAGGCCGGCGTGGAGATAGTTACGGGCGACACTAAGGTAGTGGAGAAAGGCAAGGCCGACGGGATCTTTATAAACACCGCCGGCGTGGGCCTTATCCCGGCTGGCCGGCGCCTGTCCTCGGCCGCCGTAAAACCCGGCGACGTGATAATAGTGAGCGGCAACCTGGCCGACCACGGCGTAGCCGTGATGAACGCCCGCAACAAGCTCGGGCTCGAAGGCGGCATAAAGAGCGACGCCGCCCCGCTCAACCGCATGATAGAGTCGGCGCTGCGCACCCCCGGGATAAGGGCCATGCGCGACATCACCCGCGGGGGGCTGGCCACCGTGCTCAACGAGGTGGCCGGCGCCTGCAGCCTCTCCGCCGAACTGGACGAGACCGCCGTGCCGGTCTCTCCCGCCGGGCGCAACGCCTGCGCCCTGCTCGGGCTGGACCCGCTTTACGTGGCCAACGAGGGCAAGATAGCCCTTTTCGTTTCCCCGGCCGCCGCCGCCAAAGTGCTGAAGGCTTTGCGCGCGGACAAGTACGGCCGCAACGCCGTTATAGCGGGCCGGATGCTGAAGGAAAAGAAGCCCCAGGTGCGCCTGCGCACCGGCATTGGCGGCTCCCGCCAGCTGCTCATGCTCGAGGGGGAGCAACTGCCGCGCATCTGCTGATATGAAAAAATCCCTGCTCTGGGCGCTGAGTTTCCTTATAACCGCCGGCTTCGCCGTATTCCAGCGCGCCACGGGCCCCACCTACCCGGTGAAGGCTTCACATGTGCAGGCGGCCGGGGCGGAACTTTTTACCTACCGCCTGCCGCGCAGCTGCACTACAAACACCAAGGACTGCGTGGTGAAGGTCAAATCCGAAAACCGCCTGGACGGTTACCTGCTGTGGCGCAGGTATAAGACCTCCTCCGAGCTCGAGCGGCTGCCGATGGTCTATAACAACGGCTGGCTCCTGGGATGGCTCCCCAGCCAGCCGCCCGCCGGCAAGCTGGAGTACCGGGTTTTCATAAAGGGCCCGGCGGGTGAAACAGAACTGACGAAGGCGCCTGTGGTGACGCGCTTCAAGGGCGCGGTGCCGGCGTGGATACTTGTCCCGCATATAGCGCTGATGTTCCTGTTCATGTTGTTCTCCGTGCGCATCTTCCTGACGGCGGCGTTCGGCGCGCCGCCGGTAAAGCATTCCGTTCCCGCCACCGTGACGTTCCTCCTGCTGGGCGGGTTCGCCTTCGGGCCGGCCACCCAGTATTACGCTTTCGGGCAAGCCTGGACGGGCTTTCCTTTCGGTTACGACCTGACCGACAATAAGACGCTCCTGATGCTGGTCGCCTGGCTGCCGCCGCTATGGGCGGTATGGAAGGAGCGGCCGGCCCGGTTCTGGCTTAACCTCGCTTTCGTAGTGACGGCCGCGGTTTATTTTGTGCCGCACAGCCTGTTCGGCAGCGAACTGGATTATAAAAAAGGCGAAGTGGTCACAGGCAGGTAAATGCCTCCCCCGGTAAGAAAAAAGATCCTGGTAAAAGGCGTCGTGCAGGGCGTCGGCTTCCGGCCGCACGTCTACAAACTGGCGTCGGAGTATTCGCTGGGCGGCTGGGTAAAGAACGACGCCGCCGGCGTGACCATAGAGGCCGAAGGCCCCGGCCGGGACGTAGAGGCCTTTATCCGCGACCTTTCCGCCCGCCGCCCCGCGGCCGCCCGGGTGGATTCGGTCTCGGTCTCCGCCGCCAGGCCGGAAGGCTCCAAAGCTTTCCTTATCGCCAGGAGCGGGGGAAAAGCCCCCGCCGCGGCCATTATCCCGGCGGACCTGGCGCTCTGCGCCGACTGCCGCCGGGAACTGCTGTCGCCCGCCGACCGGCGCTACCTGTACCCTTTCACCAACTGCACCAACTGCGGCCCGCGCTTTACCATAGTAAAAAGCGTGCCTTACGACCGCCCGGCCACCACCATGGCCGGGTTTAAAATGTGCCCGGACTGCCTGCGGGAATACGGCGACCCGCTGGACCGCCGTTTCCACGCCCAGCCCGACGCCTGCCCCGCCTGCGGCCCGGCCGTAGAACTGGCGAGCGGCGGTAAAACTTTTACCGGCCCGGCCGCTATGGACAATACGGCCGCCCTGCTGCTCGCGGGCAAAATAGGCGCGCTGCAGAGCCTGGGCGGTTTTCACCTGGCCTGCCGGGCGGATAGCGCCTCCGCCGTAAAACGCCTGCGCGCCGCCAAACGCCGCCCGCATAAGCCTTTCGCCGTCATGGTGCCAGACCTGGCCGCCGCCCGCCGGCTCTGCCGGGTTTCCGCGCGGGAAGCCGCGGCCCTGGCTTCGGCGCAGGCCCCGGTGGTGATGCTGCGCAGGCGCGGCAAGGTTTACGGCGAACCGGCCCCCGGCCTTTCGCGCCTGGGCGTGATGCTGGCTTATACGCCGCTGCACGCGGCGCTCTTCGCGCTGCTCGCTGAAAAAGGCTTTTGCGGGCCGCTGGTCATGACCTCCGGCAATTTCCGCGACGAGCCTATCTGCAAGGATTCGCCCGACGTAGAGACGCGGCTGGCCGGCGTGGCCTCTTTCTCCCTTTCCCATAACCGCCCCATCCATAACCGGGCCGACGATTCAGTGGCCTTCTTTGCGGCGGGGGAACTGCGGCTGGCGCGGCGCGCGCGCGGCTACGTGCCGGCGGCGGTAAAACTGCCGGCCCCGGGGCCGGCCGTGCTGGCCTGCGGCGCCGACCTTAAGAACACTTTCTGCCTTACGCGCGGCGGCGAGGCTTTCCTCTAGCAGCATATAGGCGACCTCTCCGAGCCGCTCAACCAGGACTTCTTCCGCGAAACCCTGCGCAACCTGCGCGGCCTGCTTAAGATCTCCCCGTCGCTTACGGCGCACGACCTGCACCCGGATTACGCCTCCACGGCGCTGGCCCGCGCCCTGCCCGGCAAGAAGATAGCCGTGCAGCACCACGCGGCCCACGCGCTGGGAGTGGCGGCTGAATACGGCCTTTCCGGCGACTTTATAGGGCTGGCTTTCGACGGCACCGGCTACGGCACGGACGGCCGCATCTGGGGTTCGGAATTCCTGGTATTCAGCGGGCGTACCTGGCGGCGCGCCGGCCACCTTAAGTATTTCTCCCTGCCCGGCGGCGACATAGGCGCCTCCGAGATCTGGCGCCCGGCGCTGGCCCTCCTGAGGCAGGCCCTGGGCCCGCAGTGGGAAGGGCCGGCCGGCCGCATTTTCAGTGAGGTCCCCGCCGCCAAACTGCGCACGGTGGCGCGCATGATAGACGCCAGGGTAAATTCCCCGGAGACCTCCAGCCTGGGGCGCCTCTTCGACGCTTTCAGTTTTATAGCGGGCCTGCGCGCGGAGGCTACTTACGAGGCGCAGGGGCCCATGGAGCTCGAGGCGCTTTACGATGGGAAGGGCGCGGCCTATCCTTTTGCCGTCTCCGTCGAGGCTGGGACTCTGGTAATGGATCCGGCTCCCGCGGTGCGCGCCGCCCTGCGCGACCGGCTGGCCGGCAGGCCCGCGCGCGTTATTTCCGCCGGGCTTCACAAAGGCGCGGCCGCCATGGCCGTAAAGGCGGCCTCCCTGCTGGCCGCCGGAACCGGTATAAAAACTTTCTGCCTTTGCGGCGGCGTCTTCCAGAACGCGGCCCTGCTGGAACTGGTCACGCGCGGCCTGCGGCGGCGCGGCTTTAAAGTATATTCCAACCGCCAGGTCCCGGCCAACGACGGCGGCCTGGCCCTGGGCCAGGCCTGGTACGCCATAAAGGGTTACCGGCCGGCCTGAGCCGCCTGCCTAAAAAGGACCGGCCCCTCGTACTGAGGGGCCGGTCTTTTATTTCCGCGGAGGCTAGCCTGCGCGCCCTTTACGGGAGCAGGTTGGCGGCGGCTTCCTGCGCGTGGGTGTTGGGCGCGGGCGCCGGGTCCTTGGTGGTGAGCCATTTGGCGAAGTCGTCCCACTTGCCTTCCCTGGCCCAGGCGAGTTCGTTGTAATCGTCCTCGTAGCTGTAGCCGGGCAGGTAAACGGCCAGGCCGTAGGCTTTGGTGAACTTGTCCCCGGTGGCGCCGTTGTCTATAAGCACCTTATTGTAGATGTGGTTCATTACTTCCACGGTCTTGGCCTTGAGGGCCTGGGACTTGGTTTTGCCGTGCACGTTCTCCATGAAGTGGATCAGGTCGCGCGAACCTACGCCCTCGAAAGTGGTGGCGCCGGTCGCGGCCCCGGTGATCATGGCCCGGTCTTCCTTCATTGCCAGGTCCACCCACTGGTCCAGCAGGACGCGGAAAGATACCAGGCCGGAAGTGCGCAGCGCGCTCTGGGTGGCGTCCGTCTTCTGCTCGCCGTAGAAGGCCTTGTAACCCTGCACGGCCGCGGCGGCCATCACTTCGGGTTTCAGGTTGTTCTGGTTGGAATGCACGCGCGAAAGGAAGTAATCGTAAGCCCAGCCGTCTCCGGGCTCGGTCTCTTCGGAGCCCACCGTGATCTTGGCGGCGTCCTTAAGTTCGTAGGCCACTTCCGCCATCTGCATAAGGCAGGCGTCGGAGGCGTAGATCTCCACGCCGCCCATTTCGCGTACGGCGCGGCCCAGGTTCACGGCGCTGATGCCGTTGCCGGTCTCGTCGTCGTAGGAAATACCCTTGAGCACGGGACGGGGGCCGAAGGCCTTGTTCTTCCAGCCGTCGCCGTGGTTCCACACCACCAGCATGTATTTCTTGGCCGGATAGTTCTGCTTGGCCCATTTGCCGAATTCCACGAGCTGCTTATAATCACCCATGTCCACGGTGCCCAGGTCCGCGAGCAGTTTGGACCCCAGGGAGCCGTTCTCGCCGTCCTTGGTAACTTCGTAGCGGCGCACGCCCGCCCAATCGGTGGAGGCGTCCTTTACGGTGGTCACCTTCTTGTTCATCATGGGGGGCATCCCGCCCCAGAAGGGGTTGGGCCAGCCGGGATGCGGGACCACGCCGGGGTAGTCGGGATAATCGTTGTAGCCGCCGCCCGGATAGGAGGGGGCTTCGTATTTAATGCGGGCGGCCTGCGTGACTACGTTGATGTTGGCGGTGGGGCCGTACACTTCCATTTCGTTCATGTCCTCTATGACGTAGTCCGAGAGGTTGTTCTTGCCGTTCATGAAGACCATGATGGTCCATTCTTTAAGGACCCTGGCGTCTTTGGGCGCGCCCGGGAGGGGGGCGGAGACCTCGGGCTGTTCAGCCTGGGCCGCCAGTTCTTTTACGGAAGGCAGGCTGCCCAGGTCCAGGGCGGCGGCGGGTGCGGCCAGAAAGGCCGAGGCCAGCAGGAGCCGGCTCAGATCGAGTTTCTTCATTAAGTTCTCCTTGAACGCGTGATGGAACTGCACAAGTAGATAATATTTATTTGCGCGCCCCGGGATATGGGCTTTTGGTCCCGGTGAGGCGGAGTTATTCGGCCCAGCCCGACGGGGGACTTTAGGCCTATGACCGGGGTCAAGGCGCCGGTTTGCTATAATCGAAGAGTACAGGCGGAGGAATCCTGTGAAAATCAGGAGCTGCCCCGCAACGGTGATGTCCCGCCCTGGGACCGAGCCCGGTCTACCGCCTGTCTGCTGCAGCCTGCGCGGGCCGGCGCCTCCTTATGAGGAAGAGC
>JACRER010000038.1 GCA_016234365.1 Elusimicrobiota bacterium
CGCGCGGGCCTTCTCCCCCTGGCCGTAGGCCGCGAAAGCGCTGCTGCCGTTCAGCGTCTTCGCCGACTGGGTTTTAACATTTATCACGGCCAGTTCTGCGAAACCGCCGTAAAGCACGGACCCGGGGCCCTTGATTATCTCTATCTCCTCTATCTGGTCCACTGGGAAGCGGTCGAACTGTATGGTGGAATAAAGCGTCTCGTTGTAGACCTGGCCGTCCCAGAGCAGCAGCACCTTGCCTTCGTTGGCCCAGTTGCCGCGCACGCCCAGCCCGAGGTTGCCCTGCACGTCCATGCCGAAGTCGAATTCCGGGACCAGTTTAAGGACGTCTATCAGGTCGCGGGCCCCCTGCGCCTGGATCTCCTCGCGCGTTATCACGGTCACCAGGCCGGGCGTTTCGCGCAGGCCCATGGCGCCGCGGGTGGCCACCGAGGTCTTTATGTTAAGGGCTTCTTCCAGCGAGGCGCGCTCGAGGCTGAAGAATTCGTCCTCGTCGGTGCGTGCAGGCCGCTGCGCCGAAAGCGCGCCAGGTATAAGAAGAAGAAAAACGGCAAATGCGTGTTTCACGATCCCCCAGGTCCCGCTGAAACATTCTTTTTGCGCATGTCAGGGCTTGCGCGGTACTATGAAAACGGCGGCAAAATACGCTATGGTGCCCGGGATTATGGCCGTGGCCAGGAGCAGGAATACGAACCCCAGGCGTAGGAGCACCGGGTCCACGTCGAAATACTCGCCCAGCCCCCCGAGTATGCCCGCGAAGACCTTGTTGTCGCTGCTTCTGTAAAGCCGTTTCATATGCGGATATTCTAATATATTATCCGGCCCGCTTTGTAATTTTTTTGCGGCCCGCGAAAATAGTAAGATTATAGCCGATGGACTACGATGTAGCGATAGTCGGCGCCGGTATAACAGGCGCCGCCATAGCCAGGGAACTTTCCCGCTACGAACTCAAGGTGCTGCTGCTGGAGAAGGAGGCCGAGCCGGCTTTCGGCGTTTCCAAATCCAACAGCGGCATTATCCATGCCGGCACGCAGAATCCCCCCGGCTCCCTGAAGGGGCGCCTCTGCGTGGAGGGCAACCGCCTGATGCGTTCGGAGATAGCCTCCGACCTGGGCCTTAATTTCGTGCAGTGCGGCCAGTTGGTGGTGATCTTCGATAAAGCGGACATTCCCGAACTGGAAAAAATAAAAAAGGATGGCGAAACGCTGGGCGTGGCCGGCCTTGAGCTGGTGGACCGGGCCTGGCTGGACCGGCATGAGCCCAATCTTGGCCCGGAAGTAAAGGCCGCGCTCAGAGTCCCTTCCGCCGGCATCATCAGCCCCTATCGCTTCGTTTATGCGCTGGTCGAGAACGCCGTTAAGAACGGCGTGCAGCTGAAGACCTCCGCCCCGCTCACCGCCGTCGGGAAGGCGCGCTTCGGCTTCGAACTCACGGCGGGCGGCGCCTCTTATTCCTGCCGGTTCCTGGTCAACGCGGCGGGCCTTCGTGCCGACGATATCTCGGCGCTGGCCGGCGCCCCTTCCTTCAAAATAATCCCCCGCAAAGGCGAGGAGTACCTGCTGGATAAACGCCGCGAGCATATCGCCAACCACATAATTTTCCCGCTGCCGTCCAAGACCTCCAAGGGAATCCTGATCATCAAGACCTCAGACGGCAACCCGATGATAGGCCCCACCGCGCACGACATCGAGGACAAGGACGACCTGGCCACCACCGACGAGGGGCTGGCCGAGGTGCTGGCGGGAGCGCGGCGCATGATGCCGTCCATCTCCAAAAGCGACATCATCGCCTACTTCGCCGGCCTGCGCCCTACGGCCGGCAAGGATTTTATCATCCGGCACGAGGACTCCGTCCCCGGCCTGGTCAACGCGGCCGGCATACAGTCGCCCGGCCTCACCTCCGCGCCGGCCATCGCGGTTATGGTAGCGGGCATCCTGCGCGACCACGGCCTGGAGTTGAAGCCGAAAAAGGATTTCCACCGCCTGCGCCCCCGCCCGGCGCACCTCTTCCAGGTGCCGCTGGAGGAAACGCGCCGGCTGATAGAAAAGGACCCGGCCTACGGCGACATAGTCTGCCGCTGCGAGCTGGTCTCGGCGCAGGAAGTGCGGGACGCCGTAAAGCGCGGCGCGCGCACCCTCGACGGGGTGAAGTTCCGCACCCGCGCGCAGGCCGGCCGCTGCCACGGCGGTTTCTGCACCACCAGAATAATGAAGATCATGCACGAAGAACTGGGCCTGCCAGTTACCGGGATCACCAAGCGCGGCCCCGGCTCCGAACTGATAAAGGACGAAAGAAAATGAACCTGATATACCTGCGCCACGGCACTCCGAAGACCCGTAAGTTCCTCAAGAAGAAACTGCGCGGCGCCGAAACCGCCTCCATCTACGACATCGAGGCCGGCGACTGCTGCCTCGCCCCGGCGCATTCCGGCCGCCGGGATTACCTGCTTACCTTTCTCAACGACGTCACCCCGGACATGATGAACTTCATGGTTCGCAGCCCGGGCCGGAGGGCGCTGGACCGCAACTGATGAAGGACAGGCAACTGGTCATAGTGGGCGGCGGCCCCGCCGGTATGGCGGCGGCCCTCGCCGCGCGCGCCGCCGGCGTAGAGGACGTGCTGCTGCTCGAGCGCGACCAGCACCTGGGCGGCATCCTGAACCAGTGCATCCATCCGGGCTTCGGACTGCACCATTTCAAAGAGGAACTTACCGGCCCTGAATACGCGGACCGCTTTGTGCGCCAGGTGCGTTCGGACGCCGGCATAGAGGTCAGCCTCAGGTCTTTCGCCATAAAACTTACTCCCGACAGGCATATGTCCTACCTGCGCCCGGGCGCCATGGAAGAGGTCCGCGCCGGGGCCGTTGTCCTTGCCACGGGCTGCCGCGAACGCACGCGCGAGATGATCCATATCCCGGGCTCGCGCCCCTCCGGAGTCTATCCGGCCGGCCTCGCCCAGAAAATGGTCAACATAGAAGGCTGGATCCCGGGCCGCGAGGCGGTCATAGTCGGCTCCGGCGATATCGGCCTTATCATGTCGCGGCGTATGGCGCTGGAAGGCGTCAAAGTGAAGGCCGTCATAGAGATCCAGAAGACCAGCCGCGGACTGGTGCGCAACGTCGTGCAGTGCCTGGAGGATTTCGGCATCCCGCTCCTCTTCCAGCACCGTATTTCCCTGATCCGCGGCCGCGACCGCGTTGAGGCGGTGGACGTGGTGAAGGTGGACGACGAACTTAAGGATATTCCGGGCTCCGGTTTTTCCCTCCCCTGCGATACGGTGCTGGTCTCGGTGGGCCTGATACCGGAGAACGAACTGCTGGAGATGGCAGGGGCCGAGATCGACCCCAAGTCCAACACCCCGGTCGCGAAGGATATTAACTTGACGTCGGTGCCCGGGATATTCGCCTGCGGCAACGCCTGCCAGGTTTACGACCTGGCGGACTCGGTTACTCGCGACAGCGAGCTGGCCGGGAGCCTTGCGGCCGCCTACCTGGGAGGTGCCGGAAAATGAAACGGACCATGACCTGTATAGAATGTCCGCAGGGCTGCCGCCTGGAAATAGACGCGGACGGTACCCGCCTGATAAGCGTGACCGGGCAAAAGTGCAAGCGCGGCGCCGCCTACGCCAGGCAGGAAATAGAGGCGCCCATGCGGACGCTGACCACTTCGGTGCTTACGAAAGGCCTGGAGCTGAAGATGCTGCCTGTGCGCACTTCCAGGCCTATCCCCAAGGAAAAACTTTTCGAGGCGATGGAAGCGGTGAAGCTCCTGGTGGTCGCTTCCCCTGTGAAGGCCGGGACGGTGGTAGCGCCGAACTTCCTGGGGCTCGGCGCTGACCTGGTAGCCTGCCGCCCGCTGGAGAAGGCGTGAAGCGCGTTTTTTTCTGCCTCGCGGCGGCCCTGGCCGCCTGCGCCCCGGCCAAGGAGGCCCCCATGGACGAGAAACTTAAAAAACTCACCCCCCTGCAGCTGGAGGTTACGCGCAATTGCGGCACCGAGCCGGCGTTCAACAACGAGTACTGGGACAATCACCGCGCCGGGATCTATGTGGACGTGACCGACGGGGAGCCGCTGTTCCTGTCTTCCGATAAGTTCGATTCCGGTTCAGGCTGGCCCAGTTTCAGCAAGCCCGCCGCCGGCGCGAAGGTGGAGGAGAAGAAGGACTCTTCGCTCGGGATGGTGCGCACCGAGGTGCGGTCCAAGTCCAGCGATTCCCACCTCGGCCATGTTTTTACCGATGGGCCCAACCCGGGCGGTCTGCGCTACTGTATCAACTCCGCGGCGCTGCGCTTCGTGCCGCTGGAGGACATGGAGCGCGAAGGTTACGGCGCCTACCTCCCCCAGGTCAAAAAATAAACCATACGGCGGGCCTGCGCCCTCCCCCCGTGTTGACTTGGCGTGGCGAAGTTGTATAGATTGTGGGTAGCAGTGAATTGAGGAAAGTCAAATGATGAAACTGCTCCTTCCCCTTCTACTAATACTCTCAGGCGCCGCCAGCGCCGCCGAACCTTTCAGCCTTAACGCCCTCACCGCGCCCGAGGTTGCCGGCCTGCGGCTGGCGGCCCCGCCCGCCGTCTCCACGCCGCTGCGCGCCGAGCCCCAGCCTGAGGCGCGTTTCTTCAATCCCTATGTGCTCAAGGCCGTGGATCATCTTTACAAGAACTACGGCCTGCTCGGCTATGACATCAACTCCATCCTGACGCACGACATCTCTTACAACGGGACCGGCGTCCTGAAGGCGCGCCGCCCCCCGCTTACCATGTGCGTGGCGGCCCAGATGGAAGTGATCCTGACGGCTTTTGAGATCTATGCTAAAGAGACCGGCGACGTGTCCCCGTACTACTACCTGCCTAAGAGCAGTTACGAGGGATTGGCCGTTACGGATATTAAGGGGCACATCTGGGTGAATCCGGATTTTAAAGCCAATGGTACGGCCGACGCCCTCATCAACTTCGGTATGGGCGAGCGCCGCCAGTTCGAAAAACTTCAGTCCGGCGACTTCGTGAACATAAACCGCACCACCAGGACCGGCCACGCGGTGACCTTCCTTTCCTTTATAGACGCCTCAGGGCGCGAGCTGGCCGGCTATGACGCTTCCGTGGTGGGCTTTAAGTATTTCTCTTCCCAGGGCCGTCTGGAGGCCGGGCAGGGCGGGTTTGATTACCGCTATGCGGTGTTCAGCAAGTTCGGCTGTCCGACCATGCCGTACAAGCGCGACTGCGAAGTCATCTACTCCACGGACCAGCGCATGCTCAATACCGGCACCATGCTGAGCCCCAAGTTCTGGACCGGGGTGAAACCGCGGCCGGATTCCGCCACGGGCGCCTCTACCGTTCTTAACCGGACCTATTTCAACGGCATTACCACCGACGACTGACTCCGGTCCAGGCAATAAAAAAGCCCCCGCCTGTGCGGGGGCTTTTCTTTTTCCTGCGGTACTTTAAACGGCGGCCTTGCCGTCGGCCAGCAGCGCCTTGTAGCGCGCCAGCTGCCCAGCGAGGCCGTGTATGGCCGTCTCCCAGAACTCGGGCTTGCCTATGTCGGCGCCCAGGCTGCGGCGGACCACGCCTTCCGCCGTATCCGAGCCGGTCAGCCGCAGGAACGCCTCGTACTTGGGCAGGAAGGCCGCCCCCTCCGCCTTGAACCTGGTGAACAGCGTCGCCGCCATCAGGAAGCCGAAGGTGTACGGGTAGTTGTAGAAGCTGACGCCGGCCATGTAGAAGTGCAGCTTGGACGCCCAGAACAGGGGGTCCTCGCCGCCGGGTTCCAGCGCGTCGCCGAAGACCTCTTTCTGCGCCGCGACCATCAGCTCCTTAAGGCGCGCCACGGAAACCTCCCCCTTCTCCCGCTCCTCGTAGAAGGCATTCTCGAAGCGGAACCGCACCGTGATATCCAGGATCGTTACGGCGGCCCCGGTCAGGTATTCGTCGAGCATAATTAGCTTCTGCGCCGGGGAGACGCCGGGATCGCCCTGGATGCCTTCGGCCAGCAGGTGTTCTCCGAAGATGGAGGCGGTCTCCGCCAGCGTCATGGGATAGTCCGTAGCCCAGGGGCGCATCTCCTTGAGCAGGTGGCTGTGCCAGGCGTGGCCCATTTCATGGGCCAGCGTGTTGACGTCGCCGAGGGCGCCGTTGAACGTCATGTAAACGTTCTGCTGCTTCTTCAGGTTGGACCCTATGCAGAACGCTCCCGGGCGCTTGCCGCCGCGGGCTTCGCTTTCGAGGCGGCGCTTGGCCAGGAAATCCCTGTAATAGTCCCCCAGCGCGGGATAGACGCGGCTGAACGCGCCTTCCACCTTGGCGGACCCTTCCGACCAGGTGTATTTTTTTGAATCCTTGAGCGGCAGCGGCGCCTCGCGCTCGTAGAAGGAGATCCCTTTCTTTCCCAGCGCCGCGGCCTTCACCCGCAGGATCTCGCGCGCCGGTTCCAGGTTGCGGAGGACCGCGGTGTACATGGCGTCCAGCGTGGAGCGTTTTATGCCGGCGCCGAACAGCGACTGGTCCAGGAAATGTTTTATCCCGCGCCGCTTGTACAGGGCCAGGCGCGTGCCGGCAAGGGCGTTCAAGGCCGCCGCGCAGGGGTCCTCGATGGTGGCCCAGGCGCGGTTGCCGCCCTCAAAGGCAGCCCTGCCCACGTTCCGGTCCGGGTCCGACATCAGCGCGCGCCAGCGCGAGATAGGCAGCGTTTCCTTTTTCCCGTCGGGCCAGCGCATCTCAAAAGTCAGTTTGGAGGAGATCTTGTTGTAAAGCCGTTCCCAGGACTGGAAGCCGTCCACGCTCAGGTCCGCGGCCAGCTTCTCCTCGGCCGGCGTCATGGTGCGCCGGGCGGCTTCGCGGGTGCGCTTGAGCGAGTGAGCTATCTCTTTAAGCGCGTCCCGCTTTATGAAGGCGGCAAAGACTTTCTCGGGCACGTCCTTGAAAGCGCGCAGCAGGTCCACGCCGAATTTCGAATACTCGGCGTACAGGGAGGACAGCCTGGCCATTTCCGCCGAGTACTCTTCGCGGTCGGAGTGGGCGGCCTCCAGGCAGTGGAGGTAAGCGACTATATGGCCCAGGCGCGTTTCCGTTTCTTCGGCGGCCAGTATCAGTTTTTCCCATACGGCGGCGGTCTTCGCCGAGAGGGGCGCGGCCTTGGCGGCCTTTTTCTGCAGGGCGGCGATGTCTGCGGAAAGTTTTTTCTTGAAAGCGGTCATCTCCGGGCCGTTGAAGGCCGGGAAATAACTTGTGAGGTCCAACTGCACGCCGTTGCTGTCATTGTTCATAAAAGGCTCCTTAAGGGGTGTGCCCATTATTCTACAAAAAGGGGCGGGGCCTTTTTCGAAATGCTAAACTATCCGCATGGACTGGTATATTTCCCTCGTCAAAGAGCATCCCATACTCACCGCCATGGCGCAGTTCGCCGTGCTCGGCACGCTCGGAGAGGTCCTCTCCCGCTGGGTGGCCGAACGGCGCTTCTTCTGCCCCTTCGGGGCGCGCGGCAACCTGCTGCGCATGGCCGGTTGGGCGCTGCTCGCCGTCTTCATTAAATACGCTTTCACCGGGTTCGTCGCCTTTGTGGACGGGCTCTGCGCGCACGGCCTGCTGCCGGAGCTGGGCGCGTTCGGCCGGTCCTTCGCCGTTTCCCTGGCGATGAACCTGCAGTTCGGCCCGTTCCTGGTGATCGTGCACCGGCTCATAGACAACGCCATAGCCGGCCGCGCCAACTGGGCCAACCTGGATAAGGGGTTCCTGTCGCTCTTGTGGTTCTGGGTGCCGGCGCACACCGTCACCTTCCTGCTGCCCCCGGACTTCCGCATCGGGCTGGCGGCCGTCTGGTCGCTGGCGCTCGGCGTGATACTTGGTTTCTACGCGCGCCGACCCGCGGCCTGACGGGGTCAGGCCGGTATGCGCGGGAAATAGATCCTGAAGGTGGTGCCGTGTCCCGGGGCGCTCTCCACGGAGATCCCGCCTCGGCAGCGGCTGACTATGCCGTAGACCGTGGACAGGCCAAGGCCCGTGCCCTGCCCGGCCGTTTTAGTGGTGTAGAACGGTTCAAAAAGGTGTGACAGCGTATCCGGGGACATGCCGGTGCCCGTATCCGAGATCAGGAGTTCCGCGTAGTTGCCGGGCGCCAACGGCAGGCGCATGACCGCCGCTTCCGGTCCCAGTTCCGCGTTACGGGTCTGCAGCTTTATGTGTCCGCCGTCAGGCATGGCGTCTCGGGCGTTGATGACCAGGTTGATGATCACCTGTGAAACCTGCGTGGGGTCCGCTTTGACGGCGTAGAGCTTGTCCTGGAAGACGGTTTCCAGGTGCATGTTGGCGCCGATGAGCCGTTTGAGCATCTTCTCGCTGCCGGCCGCCACGGCGTTCAGGTCAACCGACTCCAGTTTGGTTTCCTGCCGTGCGCTGAAGGTCAGCAACTGACGAGTAAGCGCGGCTCCCCGCTCGGTTTCCAGGAGTATCTCGGAGAGGTCCGACCGGGCAGGGGCCCCTGCCGTCATGGTGTCGCGCAGTATCTCGGCGTAGCCGCTTATCGAAACCAGGATATTATTAAAATCGTGCGCGATGCCGCCGGCCAGGCGCCCCACCGCGTCCATCTTCTGCGCCTGCAGCAGCTGCTGCTGCAGTTTGTCTTTGGCCAGTTCGGCGGCCCGTCGCTGCTCTATTTGCGAGGTCAGTTCCAGGTTGGCCTTAGTAAGTTCGGCGGTGCGCTCGCGCACCCGCTCCTCCAGGTTCTGGTTGAGGCTGAGTATCTGCGCCTCCGCGGCCCGGCGGGTGGTTATGTCGCGGCACAGCGACAGGATCTGTGGCACTCCGCCCTTTGTGATCACATAGGCGTTCACCTCTATGGGCATGATGACCCCGTCGGCGTGGGCGTAGTCCACTTCAAAGTTGAAGATGCAGCCGTCCTGCGCGCATTGCGCGACGGCTGCCGTGTTGCGGTCCAGGTGGTAGGGCGCGGTCCATTCCAGGATGGTGTGGCCCAGCACGTCTTTAAGGTCCCTGCGCCCGGTAAGGCGCACATACTCCGTGTTGGCGTCCAGTACCCGCCCTTCCTTGTTCACGATGACGTAGCCGGTGCGGGTGGTCTCCACCAGCGCGCGGTAGCGGCTTTCGCTCTCCCGGAGTTCCCTCTCTCCCTCCGAGCGGTGCGTGATGTCCTCGAACAGGACAAAAACCTTGTCGGCCGCTATCACGCCGAAAATAAAGCAGGTCTTGCGGGAACCATCCCTGCAGGTAACTACATATTCCCCGCCTTCTATCTCTCCACGCGTTGACACGGCCTTGTTGACCTTACCCATCCAGTTAGACATCACCTGCTCGCGGTAAGAGGGGTCCGGGTAGGCCAGGGTAAACCACCGGTCCATAGTCTGGATCTCGGCATGGGGGTAGCCGAAGATATGTTCGGCCTTGCGGTTTATGTATTCGATGGTCCCGTCGAGGCCGACGATGGCCATGGAGATGGGCGCCAGATGGAGGATCTTGCGGAGCGTGGTTTCGTCCCCGATGGACGGTATGCCGCCCTGGCGCGGTTCAACTTGCTCGGCCATATGGGGACTATACTAAAAAGCCGCCGCGCGGGCAACGCGCGGGGGGTCAGCCGTGTTTCTTTTTGAGGAAGCGCGAGAACCAGCTGGCCCCGGGCTGCGGAGCCGGAGTCTCCGGCTTGCGGCGCGGGGAACTCTGGTTGGAGAAACGCCGGGGCTCTTCAAAATAGGGAGAGTCGGCCACTACCCGGCTGCGGTCAGCCGGCACCGCGCCGTATTTGTTGGGGCCCCTGCCCCTTTCTTCCCCGCGGCGCGCGGGGGCGCCGTGGCGGGGGCGTTCACCACCGCCCCAGTTCCCGGAGGCGCGGTGCTGGTCCCTCCCGGATGGCGCGCGGCCGGGCCGGTGTTCCGGCCGGCCCTGCGGCCGCTCGGGCCGCTGCGCCCTGTTGTCCTGACGGGGAGGCCTTGCCTGCTGGGGCGCCTGGCGCCGCTGGGGCTGCCCCCCCTGCCGGGACCGTCCGCCCTGGGGCGGGCGCGGGGCGGCGTCCGCCCCGAAATCCACGGCCGCAACGTCGGGCAGCTGCACGCGCGTGAGCGGCATGCGGATAAGCCTTTCGATGTTGCGCACGTCGCGGCCCTGGTCGGGCGCCGCAAAGGTGATGGCCCGGCCCGGCTGGCCGGCGCGGCCGGTGCGGCCGATGCGGTGCACGTAATTGCCGTCCTCGTCGGGCAGGTCGTAATTGATCACCAGCTCTATGCCGGTCACGTCTATGCCGCGCGCGGCGATATCGGTGGCCACCAGCACGCGGTACTTGCCGGACTTGAAGCCCTCCAGCGCGTCGCGCCGCTGGGCGAGCGAGCGGTTGGAGTGGATCTCGGCGGCGCTGTGCGGCATTTCGCGGATGGCGCGGGCTATCTTCTTGGCATTATGCTTGGTGCGCACGAAGAGCAGCACGCTGCCCCAGTACTTATCCAGGAGTTTTGCCAGGAGGGCGTTCTTGTCCCCCCGGTCCACTATGAAAAGTTCCTGTTCCACTTTTTCCGCGGCGGTGCCGGGGCGGGCCACCTCTATGCGGATGGGCAGTTTCATGTTGCGGCTGGCCAGCTTCATGATCTCGTCGGGCATGGTGGCCGAGAACAGCATGGTCTGGCGGTCCTTGGGGAGGACGGCCATCACTTTTTCTATCTGCGGGGCGAAACCCATGTCGAACATGCGGTCCGCTTCGTCCAGCACCAGCACGCGCACGTCGGCCAGGCTGACGGTGCGCTGGCCGATGTGGTCTATCAGCCGGCCCGGGGTGGCGATTATGATGCGGGGGCCCTTGCGCAGTTCCTGCGTCTGGCGGTGCAGGCTTTCGCCGCCTATCACTACGGCGATGTTCATCCCCAGCATCGGGGCGAACTTCCTTACCACTTCGGCCACCTGCAGGGCCAGTTCACGGGTAGGGACCAGGACAAGGCCTTTGCCCTGGCCGGCCGCGGCCAGGCGCTGTATCATGGGTATGGAAAAAGCGATGGTCTTGCCGGTGCCGGTCTGGGCGATGCCTACCATGTCCTTGCCTTCGGAGGCGGGCGGTATGGCCTTGTGCTGTATCGGGGTGGGTACTTTGAAGTTGAGGGCGTCCAGGGCGGAAAGCAGCTTGGGCGCTATGCCGAGGCCGTAAAAGCCGGCGGCGGAGGGTTGTTGTGTTTCGGTCATAACCAATTATCCCATATATCCCGCCGGCAAAGATATAGCCCGCCCGTCGGCGCGCGGCTTTTTTTATATAATGGACGGGTGAGAATAATACCGCCGCTGCTGGTCCTGGCCTGCGCGCTCCCCGCTTTCGGACAAGGTGCGCAGGAGAAACGCGTGGCCAACCTCGAAAAGCGCGTCGCCGGCGTGGAAAAACGCGTGACGCGCCTGGAGAACGCGGGCGCCGCCAAGCCTGCAGCCGCCGCGGCGGCCGCGGCTCCCGCGGAGCCCGCCAATCCCATCGCGGCCGTCTTCGTCGGCAAGAAACAGGTGGTAGGCAAGCAGCTCGGTATAAAGCTGTTCGTGGAACTTGAGAACACCGGCCGCCGCCGCTACTTCGCTTTCAACGGCCTGCTCGTCTTCCGCGACGAGAACGGCGCCGTTATCTGGTCCAAGGCGTACGGCTACGGCGAACCGCTGCTTCCGGGTGAACGCATCCAGGTGACGCTGGGCGTTTCCAGCGACCAGACGAAGGAATACCTTAAGTTCGTGAAGGCGCAGACGGTGACGGTAGCGCTGGAAAAGCAGGAGGCTTACGCCTCGGATTGACCGCCGCGTTCTTATTGCCGGGCCCGCCATCCGCGGGCCTTTTTTATTTAAGGAGTTTCGCTTTCAGCGCCGGCGTCAGGCGCAGGCGGTACCAATGGGCCGTGGCCGCGTTGCAGTGATGTCCTTCCGGGCAGACCTTCTCGAAACCGAAGCGCAGGTGGCAGCAGATGGTGACCAGGTTGCCGTCGTCGCAGGCGTACCATACTTCGTCGGCCCCAAGCCCGACGGCGTAGCGCAGGCGGGCTTCGGTAAGCCGCTTGGCTATGCCCATCTCCCGGAATTCCGGCTTTACCAGCAGGCCGTCCATCACCCAGCGGCCCTTCTCCAGGTAGATCACGCTGTGGCCGGCCAGCTCTTCCCCGGCGTAGGCCGCAAAATAGGCGTGGCGGTTAGCGCCGAGACGCTTCACCGGCCGCCCGGCGTAAAAATCCTTGAACAGGGCTTTCCAGTCCCTGTCTTCGCGTTCTACCTGCTTTACGGTTATCTCAAGCGCGGCCATCATAGCGTAGTAGATTATAGCGAAAGCGCGCCCGGGCCGCTACGGCCTTAAGGCCCTGCGCGGGCTGGGCCCATTAACGCCGCCCGTCCGGGCCGAAAGCCTCTGTGCCGCCTCCCGCGGCGCGTGTATCATATACTTGTTCATTAGGCATCCCGGAGGATAACGTGAGGAAACTGCTCAATTCCCTGCTGTTGTTGTCGCTGTTCGCCCCCGCCGCGCGCGCCGCGAACCTTGAAGGGGTAGACCTGCGGACGCTGCTGCCCCGGCTCCCCGCCCAGCCGATCCCGCTTTATACCGCGCAGCCGGAGAAGGCCGGTTATGACTGGACCGGCCTGCCCGCCTACATCTTTACCGAACAGGAGCGCCTTTCCGACCCCATAGTGAAAGCCATAGACCGCACCCGCAGGACGCTGGACGTGGCCCTGTACAACCTGCAACTGGACGACGCCGTGAGCGCCCTGGTACGCGCCAAGGAGCGCGGGGTAAAGGTGCGCGTCATCTTCGACGGCGCCCACGTTTACCCGGAGGCCGGCAAGCAGATAAAGGCCGTAATAGATTCCGGAATAGAGACGCGCGTGATGAACGGCCGGGGCGGTACCGGCGCGATGCATTGCAAATACGCGCTCTTCGACAAAACGCTGCTGGAGACCGGCTCCGCCAACTGGAGCGGTTTCGCCGAGTCGTTCAGTTACGAGAATATCATGTTCGCGGCGGACCCCGACCTGGTTTCGGGCTACCAGGCCGACTATGAGTGGATGTGGGGCCAGGCCCGCCCCGCCGGGCAGCCCCAGGCCGCGGCCGCCAAGCCCTCCGCACCTCCCTCCGACCCCACTCCCGACGTTAATTTTAACGGGACCATGCTGCCGGACTACGTCTTTTCGCCCCGCGGCGGCACCGAGGCCGCCATAATCAGGGCCGTGGACGCGGCCCGCGCCAGCGTGGACCTGGCTATGTTCACTTTTACTTCCCGGAATATCATGGAATCTCTGAAGCGGGCTTCCGCCCGCGGCGTTAAGGTCAAATTGCTGCTCTTCGAAGGCCAGAAGTTCCCCTTCTTCCAGGAGGCCAGGGCCGGCCGCATAGAGCTTCGCTTCAAGCCGGGCCGTTTGGAGAAGGGGCAGATGCACAACAAGTTCGCCGTGCTGGACGGCAGGCTGCTGATAAACGGTTCCTACAACTGGACGGGCACGGCGGAGGACGCCAACACGGAGAACACCATTTTTACCATGGCCCCGGAATACGTGGCGCCCTACAAGGCCGAGTTCGAAAAGCTTTCCAGCGACGTGAAGCCCGAGTAGCCGCCGGGAATAAAAGAAGAAGGCCGCCACGGGGCGGCCTTCTTCTTTGGCGGCGCGGGGTCACTTGGTGGCCGTAAGCCGGAACGTGCACGCCGGCGGGGTCCCGGAGAAGTCTGCCGTGACTCCGGGCGGAACGCAGGCGCCCTGGGCCGGGGTGGGCTGGCAGGAAGCTGACGACGGGTAGCCGGCTCCCCCCAGGCAGGAGGCGATAGAGTGGCGCAGCCCCTCGGTGTTGATGGAAAGTTCGGATTGTCGCAGGGACTTGGCCGAGGCCTGGTTGCGCTGGAGCAGCACGCGTATTACGGCTACGGCTACGGCCAGCAGGAGAAGCGATACCACCAGCACATGCGTCAAGACGGCCCCCGGCCGCCTGGCGGACATTATCTGCGCCTGTGCCCGCCGCCGCCGGAGGGCCTGCGCGCGGAGCGCTGGTTCCAGCCGCGGCCGCCGGCCGCGTGGTTGTAGCCCCACAGGGGCTCGGTCGGCACTTCGGGATGGGTGACCTGCGTCATCGGGATGCCGGTGAGCGTCTCTATGCTGCGCACGTCGCCGCCCTGGTCTGGCATGGCGAAAGTGACGGCGCGGCCGGGCTGGCCGGCGCGGCCGGTGCGCCCGATGCGGTGCACGTAGGCATCGTCCTCGGAGGGCATTTCGTAGTTCACCACCAGCTCTATGCCGGTAACGTCGATGCCGCGGGCGGCGATGTCCGTGGCCACCATGATGCGGTACTTGCCGTTCTTAAAGCCTTCCATAGCCTCTTTACGCTGGCCCATGCTGCGGTCGGAGTGCAGTTCCGCCACGGCGTAACCGGCGTAATCCAGGAAGCCGGCCACTTTCATGGCGTCGTAGCGGGTCTCCACGAAGACCAGCACGGTGCCCGCGTATTTTTCCAGCAGCTTCATGAGCAGCGTCGGCTTGGAACCGGAGCGCACGACGTAAAGTTCCTGTATCACGTTCTGGGCCGCGGTGCCGGACTTGGCTACTTCTATGCGGGTGGGCAGTTTCATGTGCTGGCTGGCCAGCTTCATCACTTCGTCGGGGATGGTGGCGGAGAACAGCATGGTCTGCCGTTCTCTGGGCAGCTCGCGGATGATGCGGTTGATCTGCGGGGCGAAGCCCATGTCGAACATGCGGTCCGCTTCGTCGAGGACGAGGATGCGGGCGTCGTGCACCTTGGCCGCGCCCCGCTCTATATGGTCGTAGACGCGGCCGGGTGTGCCTATGAGGATGCGGGCTTTGCGGTTGAGGTCGCGCAGCTGGCCTTCCTTGCCTTCGCCGCCGATGAGGCAGGCGACGCCCATGTCGAAGGCGGGCGCGAAGTCGCGGCAGACTTCGGCGACCTGGAGGGCCAGTTCGCGGGTGGGCAGCAGCACCAGGGCTTTGCCCGGGCCCTGCGCGAGGCGCTGGATCATGGGGATGGAGAAGGCGATGGTCTTGCCGGTGCCGGTCTGGGCTATGCCTACCATGTCCTTGCCTTCGGTGGCTATGCGTATCGATTTTTCCTGTATGGGGGTGGGCTTTACGAAGCCTTTGGCGTCGAGGATCTCCATCAGCTTGGGGGCGATACCGAGCCCGTAGAAGCCGGATTTTTTCTTGAGGCCAAGCGCGTGGAGGGCCTTGGTCCCGATTTTTGTGAGGAGTTTCTTCATATTATTTCTATATTATAGTCTTTTTCGCCCGCCCGCGGTGCAGGCCTGTCGTTAATTCAGCTCGAAACGTTCGCCCATGGCGGGGCAGCGGACGTTCTTGGCGCCGGCCGCCGTCAGGGTTTGCTGCAGCGCCGCCCGGGCTTCGGGGTCGCCGTGCACCAGGAAGACGCCGCGCGCCGGGGCGGCGCGCTTTATGAAGTCGAGCAGGTCGTTCTTGTCGGCGTGGGACGAGAAGCTGTGCATCGTGTCCACGCGCGCCAGTACGTCGTGCTCCATGCCGAAGATCTTAACTTTCTTTTCTCCGTCCTGCAGCTTGCGGCCCAGCGTGCCCTGCGCCTGGTAACCCACCAGCAGCACCGTGGTGGTGTCCTTGTCGAGGTTGTTGCGCAGGTGGTGCAGGATGCGTCCGCCTTCGCACATCCCCGAGGCGGAGATGATTATCATGGGCCCTTTCTTGTTGTTCAGGGCCTGGGACTCGTCCTTGGAGCGCAGGTAGTGGATATAGTCGAAGCCGAAGGGGTCTCCGTCGTGGCGCGCGTAGTCGCGGAACTTGGCGTCGAAGCAGAGGTTGCCGCGGTGCTTATTGAAGATCTCCGTAAGGCTGATGGCCATGGGGCTGTCCACGTAGACGGGGATCTCCGGCACGGCGCGTTCGTGGCGCAGTTTGTCTATCACCAGGATTATCTCCTGCGTGCGTTCCAGCGCGAAGCTGGGGATTATTATCTTCCCCCCGTCGTTCCAGGCGCGCTTTATGACCTCGGCCAGTTTCCCCGAGGCGTCCATCAGCGGCTCGTGCAGGCGGTTGCCGTAAGTGCTCTCTATCACCAGGTAATCCGCGTTCTTGGGCGGCTGCGGGGTTTCCAGCAGCAGGGTCTCTTCGCGGCCCAGGTCGCCGGTGTAGACCACTCGGCGCCGCCCGCCGGCCGTTTCAAGGTCCAGCTGCACCATGGCGGACCCCAGCACATGCCCGGCGTTAAGCAGGGTGGCCTCCACGCCCGCCAGCGGGCTGAAAGGCGCGCCGTACTCGACGGGCCTGAAATGATCCACCGCCCGGTTCGCGTCCTCCTCGCCGTAGAGCGGTTCTATGGTAAGGTGCTCGGCCGCGTGGATCTTGTTAAAGAACTGCGCGTCGTTCTCCTGCAGGCGCGCGGAGTCCGCCAGCATTATGGTCGTTATCTCCGCCGTGGCCGGCGTGGCGTAGAGCGGGGCGTCGCAGCCGTTCTTGTAGAGCAGCGGCATCAGCCCGCAGTGGTCCACGTGCGCGTGGCTGAGCAGCGCCGCGTCCACGGAGGCCGGCGGGAATTTGAAGTCGCGGTTCTTTTGCTGCGCGTCCGAGCGGTGGCCCTGGAACATGCCGCAGTCCAGCAGCAGCGAGCCGGCCGGCGTTTCCACCAGATGCCGGGAGCCGGTAACTTCCCCGGCCGCGCCGTGGAAAGAGATGAAGGTCTTGTTGTCAGCCATGTTTTCCTTTGCCGCGCAGCAGCGGGCCGCGCGTCTTGCGCATGAGTATTTCGTCCAGTCCTTGCCTTACAAAATCCTTCAGGAGGCCGGCTTTCTCGTAGCCCTGGCGCCGGTAGAAGCGGATGGCGCCTTTATTAAAGGAAGAAACGCAGAGGAAGACGTTGGGAGAGTCCTTGAAGATGCGCCGCTCGGCCGCGGCCAGCAGTTTTTCCCCCACCCCGGCGCCGCGGCAGCCGTCCGCAACGAAGAGTACCTGGATGTAGCCGCGGAAAGTGCCGTGCATCGCCACCGTCACCAGCCCCGCGAACTTTACGCCTATGGCGGCTTGGTAGTTTTCGCGGTAGGGCGCGGTAAGGGTCTTGAGGCACCGGCGTTCGTCCAGGCCCAGCCGCAGCCACGGGTCCGAGGCGGCCAGCAGGCGCGCCGCCGCGCGCAGGCCGCGCGGAGACTTCAGCCTGGTTATCCTTACGGCGGGCGGTAGCGTCATAACCCAATGATACAAAATAAGGCCAAAATGCGATAATATCGTATGCTCCACGACCTGCTCGCCTACTCCGCGTTCTCCTTTTTCGCGCTGTTCCCGGTGCTTAACCCCCCGGCGATGTCGCCCATCTTTCTGGATATGACCTCCGCGCTCGCGGACGACGACCGCCACCGTCTCGCCGGGCTTATAGGCAAGAACACTTTTCTGCTGCTTTTCGCCGTGCTGGTGGCTGGCGGCTGGCTGCTTAAGGTCTTTGGCATCTCCGTGCCGGTTATCCGCGTTGCGGGCGGGCTGCTGCTTTTTAATACCGCCTGGCGCATGCTCAACAGCGAAGACCGGTTTTCCAGGGCCGAGCAGGACGAACTGAAAGCCCGCATGACCGACCGCGCCTTCTTCCCCATGACCATGCCGGTCACCGCCGGCCCCGGTTCGATAGCCGTGGCGCTTACGCTGGTGCCGCCTGGTTCGCTCCTGGCCCCGGCCACGTGGCTGCACTTCGCCGGCACCGCCTGCGGTATAGGCCTCGCGGCGCTGAGCGTTTTTCTGTTCTACCGCTATTCGGAGAACCTGCTGCGCCGCCTGGGCCGCGCCGGGGCGCAGACCATTTCCAAGATCTCCGCGTTCATCCTGCTGGCCATAGGCGTCCAGATAGTCTGGGACGGCCTCCGCGGCCTTTTGGCGGCCGGCCTCCGCTGACGACGGCATAAAAACACATCCGGGCCAAAGGGCCTATATAGCGCATAGGTCCTTTGGCCCTTGCTGAAAAGCATCCATGGCTTAAACTATGGTTGATATAAGTCATTGATTTTCGTCAGGCGGTGGAGGAACTTTGAGACGCATCTACGTTCTGCTGTCAGTGGTGCTTGCGGTTGTTTCCCCGTCAGCTGCGGCGCAGGTCCCGGCGCTGGAGGCCCTTAAGGCTTCCGGCGCCGGTTTCGTTTTGCAGGCGCCCCCGGCCGTGGAGCCGCTGCTGCTCTCGCCCCGCGCTTCCGTCCCTTCCCTTTCCGGAGAGGCCCTTTTCAGCTACCTGCACGACGCAACCGTCCCGGCTCCCCGTAAAGCCGCCCCTTCTTATAAAGCCTCCAAAGCCTTCATGTATTCCAGGGCGGACAATACCGGCTGCAACGGGGCGGCGGGCCTTATTACCTTCTACTCGCAGGTCTGCGCTCCCGGCGCCAGCGACAACGGCGATAGTTATAAGGAACAGGGCGACCAGAACCGCGACGGCGTGGTGGACGCTTTTATAAACGCCGAACACCTCTGGCCCCAGAGTTATTTCAAGAGCGCGCTGCCCATGGTGGCAGACCTGCACCACCTGCGCCCCACGTTCGTAACCCCCAACGGCCGCCGCGGCAACCTTAAGTTCGGCCTTGTGCCCAACTACGTGTACGCTACCGCTTCCGGTTCGAAGCTCGGCAAGAGCAGTTTCGAGCCCGCGGACCCGGTGAAGGGCGACGTGGCCCGCGCGCTGTTCTACTTTATAGTGCGCTACAGCGACCGCAACATCCGCCAGGGCATGGATTACGCCGCGTTCTGGACCAATAACGTGCCGATGCTGCTGCAGTGGAACCGCATGGACCCGCCCGACGCCGCCGAAATGCGGCGCAACGGCCTGGTGGAGGAATTCCAGGGCAACCGCAACCCTTTCGTGGACGACCCCTCCCTCGCCGACCGGATCGGCGAAATGGTCTTTAAAGCGCACTGACCGTCCCCCTGCTCAAAAGAAAAGGCCCCGTAAAGGGGCCTTTTTCTTTTCCACCGGGAACGAGTTATTTTATCTTTATCGGCCAGCGGCATTTTTCGGTCAGTTCGGTGTTGAGCTGCAGCTGCGGGTTCTCCACGTAGGTGACGGCCGGCAGCTGCTGCCCGCTGCGCATCAGGGCTATCCCCCTGGCCGCGGCCGCTCCCGCCGCCTTAAAATCCGGGGCGAAAGAAGCGGTGGCGCCGCTGGCTACAAGGGCGCGGGTGGGCGCGTAGAAAGGTATGGAGTTGGCGCAGGAGAAATTGGCCAGCACCAGCAGGCTGGACTGCGTGATGAGCGCCGGGTCCGGCATCAGCCAGAACGCGTCCATGCGGCTGAGCAGGTAGCGCAGTCGCTCAGGGAAGGCATCCGGACCCCTCAAGCGCGCCGAAATTATCTCTAACCCGGCGGCCTTGCCGGCCTGCCGCAATTCTTCAAGATAGCGTTCTCCCGGGTAGGCGGTCCAGAAGATGGCCAGGCGGCGCAGCCCCGGCTGCAGCTTCAGGTAGGCGGCTACCGCGGCGTCCGGCGTCGGTAGCATGGAGATCTCGTGCCACAGGCGCCCTTTGCCGCTTA
>JACRER010000039.1 GCA_016234365.1 Elusimicrobiota bacterium
AAAGTGGACCACCGTGGCGCGCGGCGCGCCCACGGCCGGAAAGAACAGCCCGGTAAGCGGCGTTCCGTCTCCGGAGCTGAATTTTATGGCTTCGGCCTTAAGGCCGGCCGCGGCCGGATCGCCGTAAACCCCGCCGGTGGGCTGGAAGAAGAGGTGCGTGCAGCCGCACAGGGCCGCAAGGGGGAGGGACAGCAGGAAGCGCGAGCGTATCACGGCGGGAAGATGAAGGCGTTGTAGTAAAGCCCCGCCTCTTTAGCCTTGCCGCGCCAGGAATATTCCGCGCGCAGGGCGGAATCCTTTGAAAGTTTGAGGGAAGCCGCCGCCGTGCCGGCCCAGAGGGGCCGCGTATCGCCGAAAGTGTAAGCTATGTAACGCGCCTCGAAATTGGCGCGCACGGCGCCCTTCTCCGCGAGCAGGCCGCCCTTAAGGCCGGGGCCCGCGCGCCAGCGCGAGTCGAGCGCCCCGCCTATGCCTCCGTCGGCTTGGGCGAGCAGGTACCAGAGCTGCCTTACCGGCCCCTGCCACTGCGCGGAAACTCCCGCGCCGGCGTTCATGGTCCAGATGGCGGAGCCGCCCGAGCGGCGGCCGCTCTCGTCGGCCTGCTCCACGCCCGCGCCCACCTCCCAGGACTGCCGGCGTACCCAGTCGTCCCACGGGCTGAGGCTCATTACCCGCACCAGCCGCCCTTCCTTAAGGTAGAGGCGGTTGTGGCGCGGCTCGTAACGCAATCTGAAAGCGCCCATTTCCAGCGCGGCGTCGGGCAGGTAGCCGGCAGGGTCGTCCAGCAGGTCCTGCAGCGCGTAGCGCCAACCCAGGTCGTACGCCGTGCCGTCCCCGAGCGCAACTACGCCGGCCCCGACGCGCATGCTCTCGTGCGCCTCGCGCACGGAGGCCGGGCGCTGCGGCGCGCCCGTAAAGGTGGTCACCTGGCCCAGCGCCGAGCGCGAAGCCAGCAGCGGGTCCGTGCGCTTATCCAGTTCTTCTTTCTTTATTTTGCGAGCGTAGAAACGCCAGCTCAGATAATCCGCGGAAGTTTCCAGCACGGCCGCCTGTATGCCCGCCGGCAACCCGGCAAGGCGCTTCAACGCGCCGGCCTGGTCCCCGCGGGAGAGCTCGGACACCAGCGCCCGTTCGCCCTCGTCGAGCTGGGAGCGTTTCCACTCCACGGTCTTCCACAGCGACGGGCGCCAGTCCGGAGTTCCGCGCAGGGAACCGGCAAGTACCGCCTTCACCGTGTCCGACGGGATCACCTGGGCGCGGAACCGGCGCGCCAGGTCCAGTTCCGGCTTTACAATATCGAGAAGCGGCATCAACTGCCAGGAGCAGTTGCGCGTGAAGAAATAATACGGGAAGGCCGCCTTGCCCAGTTCCCAGCAATGGCGCAGCAGGCGGTCCAGCTCGTCGGGCTTGAGGTAAAGGGGGAAGCCCCAGATGTCCCGGTTCTCCATGTTATGGTACTCCTGGATCTTCAGGTAGTACGGGATGGTGGAGAACTGCCCGGGGTAGCCGCCGGCCAGCCCTTTGAGCGCGAAGAGGATGCCGCTCTGCGCGTCGGCGGTGGCGGCGTAGTTGACGGTATAATCCAGCAGGTCGGCCCCGGCGGCGCCGCGCGTATGCAGCCGCAGGAAAGTGTGCCCGTAGAGCGTGGAGGGGTTGTTAAGGTAACCGGCCGCAAAGAGCAGGCTGACGGACTCCACGTTAAGGGAAGCTTTCCAGTCCTCGAAGGACGCGCAGCGGCGGGCGAATTCCGTTCTCTCAAGGCCAAGCTTTGCGCGCAGCCAGTTGTAGCGCTCCGGGAAGCGGCATTCGGGGGAATCGTCGTCGTTGCCCTCGAAGAAGAAGCCGTCCACGGCGGCCTCCAGTTCCAGTTTAGGGCTGATATTGCCCCACCTGGAAAGATAGAAGGCGGGGTTTACGGAATGGCTCCGGTAGCCGCCAAAGAGGTTGTGCTCGTAGTAGACCAGGCGCAACCAGCGCTTATCTTTCCAGGCTTCCGCTTTTGCGGCCGACTGCCGCAGCGCCAGGCGCCGCAGTTCCTGGTCCGGGGAAATGGCCCGCAAGGGTGCCGCGGCCAGCAGGAGTGTTAAAAAAATGAAACGGACCGGAGGTGTTAACCGCCCGGTCCGTAGTTGCTTCATGGCTGAGGCTTAGAGGCCGCTGACGAGATTGTTGATCTCGGTGACGGCGTTGCGCGCGTTGTTGGCGGCGAAGACCCGGGTGTGGTTCTTCTGCAGCAGCTGCGTGAACTTCCAGGTGGTCTCCGGCGTGTAGCCGTAGAGCTTGGCCAGGTTGGTCACGTATTCGCCCTTGCCGGCGGCGACGTCGCGGGAAAGGTCCTTGTAGTTGGCTTCGATGAAGCTCTCGCGGGCCATGGACACTTTTACCATACCCTTGGCGTTGCAGTTCGAGGTGCCGAACGTGATGCCGAAGGTCTGGCTGCCGAAGGTGCCGTTGGTGGTGGCCGCAAGTATCTGCGTGCCGTTGTTCTCTTTGAACGCCAGGCTTCCCAGACCGCAGCCGGCGCTGCCGTAATCGGCGGCGAAGACCGCGCCGGCCGACGCCAGCAGTACCGCGCTTAACAGTAGTTTTTTCATTGTTTAATTCTCCCTAACTGATGTCACTTCTTGTCCAATTCTGCCACTTAAAGGCCGGCGTGTCAATTCAGTGCAAGCCGATGTGGCAATTGTGATCTTTGGCGTAGTTCTCAAGCGACTGCTTCTCGTGCTCGCGGTAGGCGGCCGTGCGCTTCATAAGCTGGTCGAAGTTGGTGAGGTGCGCATCGAACATGGGCCCGTCCACGCAGGCGAACTTGGGCTTGCCCGCTATCTCCACGCGGCAGCCGCCGCACATGCCCGTGCCGTCGAGCATTACGGGGTTGAGGCTCGCGAAGGTGGGGGTGGCGTGCGGGCGGGAAGCCTCGGCCACGAACTTCATCATGATGATCGGCCCTATGGTGAAGATGGCGTCCAGCTTTTCGCCGGCGGCGTAGAGTTCTTTCATCGCGTCGGTCACCAGGCCTTTCTTACCGGCCGAACCGTCGTCGGTAGTGACTATCACGCGCCCGAGAGAGGCCATTTCTTTTTCGAGAATGAGGAGGTCTTTCGACCGGGCGCCGAGGATGGAGACCACTTCGTTGCCGGCTTGTTTGAACGCGCGCGCTATGGGGTACAGCTCGGCTATGCCCACGCCGCCGCCCACGCCCAGCACGGTGCCCCACTTCTTTATCTCCACCGGCGTGCCCAGGGGACCGGCCACGTCGCTGAAAGATTCGCCGGCTTTAAGGGCGTTCATTTCGGAAGTGGACTTGCCTATGGCCTGGATGATGACGGTGACGGTGCCGTTCTCGGGGCTCCAGTCCACCAGCGTCACCGGTATGCGCTCGCCGCCGGGGCGGCAGCGCAGTATCACGAAGTGCCCGGCCTTGGCTTTGGTCGCTATGAGGGGGGCGTAGATAACGTGCCTGGAGATGGTGGCGGAGAGGTCCGCCTTCTCGACTATCTTGTAGAGGCCTTCGGTGGAGTAGATGTCGTGTTTCATGCTAGTTGCCTTTGGCGGAAAGTTTTCCGTGAATGGCCCGCGCCGCGGCCTTGCCGTCCTTCATGGCCAGGAGCACCGTGGCGCCGCCGCGCACCACGTCCCCGCCGGCGTAAATGCCGTCGAGCGAGGTTTTGGCGGTGGCCTCATCCACTATTATGCCGCCCCACTTGTTGGCGGCGAGCCCGGGCGTGGTCTGCTGTATGACCGGGTTGGGGCTGGCCCCTATGGCCACCACCAGGCTGTCGGCTTCCACCCAGAATTCGGAACCTTTCTGCGGCACCGGCTTGCGCCGGCCGCTGGCGTCCGGTTCTCCCAGCACCATGCGCACGCACTTCACGCGCTTAAGGCGGCCCTTTTCATCGCCTTCCAGCTCCACGGGGGCGGTGAGGAATTCGAACTTGATGCCTTCTTCCATGGCGTTCTCCACCTCTTCGCCGCGGGCCGGCATTTCGGCACGGGTGCGGCGGTAAAGCAGGGTAACGTTCTCGGGCTTAAGGCGCATGGCGCAGCGGGCGGAGTCCATGGCGGTATTGCCGCCGCCCACCACCACCACCTTCTTGCCGATGTAATAAGGGGTGTCGGAGACGGGGAACTTGTAGGCTTCCATCAGGTTCACGCGGGTAAGGAACTCGTTGGAGCTGTAGACGCCTACCAGGTCCTCGCCGGGCGCGTTCATAGGCGTGGGCAGGCCCGCGCCGGAGCCGATGTAAATGACGTCGAAGTCTTTTTTGAGCTCTTCTATGGTGATGGACTTGCCCACCATGACGTTCTTGAGCAGGCGCACACCCATGCGGCGCAGCATGTCCACTTCGAAGCGCACCACTTCGCGCGGCAGGCGGAAGGTGGGGATGCCGTAGCTGAGCACGCCGCCAAATTCGTGCAGGGCTTCGAAGACGGTAACGGAGTGGCCGAGTTTGCGCAACTCCGCGGCCACGGCCAGAGAGGTAGGGCCGGAACCGACGCAGGCCACTTTTTTGCCGGTGTCGGGGGCGCAGGCGGGGGGCTTAATAAGGCCGCTCTTGCGGGCGTAGTCGGCGGTAAAGCGCTCCAGGCGGCCTACTGAGACGGGGCCGAACTTTTCCTTGAGCACGCAGGCGTCTTCGCAGTAGGTTTCCTGGGGGCAGACGCGGCCGCAGATGGCGGGGAAAAGGGAGGTCTCGAAGATCTTGGAGGCGGCGGCGCCCAGGTCTTCCTTGTGGACCAGGTCCACGAACTCGGGTATCTTCACGTTTACGGGGCAGGCGAGCTCGCAGGGCTTGGTCTTGCAGCCAAGGCAGCGGGCCGCCTCGGTAACGGCCTCTTCCAGGCCAAAACCGAGCGCTACCTCGTCAAAATTGGAGCGGCGCGCCACGGCATCCTGATGGCGCCCCAGGTTCTGCTTGATCGATGGTGTAGGTTTCTTAGGTTTGTTCTCCATAAACTAATTATACAAAACCCATGCGTTGGTCCTGTCGCGGGCACAGGGGCTCCAAAACCAGCGTCGGGCACACCGGTTTTGCTATTATATGGTGGGACTGGGGGAAGATTACTATGATTTTATTGATTCTGGCTTCACTAGCGACGATACTCTATTTAGCCGTCTGGATGAGACTAAATTTAGAGTTAAAACTTCCGGTATCCACCATCAGACTCGCATTGTTTTTTTTAGTACTGGTGCCGGTCTCCTTACTTGCATTCCATAGACGGTTACCGCGGGAAACATTGCTGGTCGTCGATTACAGTATTTTCCTGCTTTGCTTCTACATTATCTGCCTGGGTTTGCTCGCCGCGCTGAAAGATTTATTCGCTCTGGTTTTTCAAAGACCGCGCCAGAACCGCAGGGTCGTCGCTTACTTCATGATTGCCGCCGCGATGCTTCCGGCGCTGCAGCTGACTTTCAAGATAGAGCCAAAACCTCACCCTTCCGCGCGACATATTCCCAGCGCGATCAGAAGCGGTGTCGCGACTTCACCGATGGTTAAACCTCTTTCTGCCTGTGTGGACATTTTCGCGCCGGAATGCGGTTTATATGCTTCTCGGATGTTTATTGGAGCCACGATTCTTAAGACCACAGCCGAACACCCCGAGAGGCTGTATATGGGGCGGTATCGTGCATCCCAAAGCTTAAAAGTACGCCTTGAAAATATCTGTCACGTCGACATTTCGGACCGCAAAGTGACGGTACTGGACGGACCTTCTTCGCGACCAATTTTTTCACCCGACGAAAAGGTGATGGTCTACGACAAATATGACGGCAACGAAGCCGCGTTCTATGGCAATGGTCCTCGCCCGCAGGTGGACGTTTGGATAATGGACGTTGATGGCAAGAATAAGCGTCAACTGACGACAGGTGGAAGAACCAAAGCATTACGCTGGCTTAATGAACACGAGATACTTGCGGCCAAAGTTGAGTTCGAGTGGGGTGATGACGAGGACGTGTCCGACTGGACCACCTGGAGAAAAACCGGTTATCTCAGGATCGATCGCCTTAACGGCGTTATCACGGAGCTATCCTCGGAACCGCCGGAAGCTAAATCTGCCCGTTCTATCACGCCCGAATTAGTTCCCGGCCCACGGGAGTATTCCGGCCGTTACGATTTTAAATACGGGGCCGTCACGGTATTCTCAACGCCATATGTTTGCACTTATAGCGAATGGACTTGGAAGCCGGAAGTCTTGCGGCTGAACAAAGATCAGTTCCTGACGGTCGCGTTTTCTCCCTATCCAGGGAAGGAGGCCCCTTTCTCGAGAGATGACGGGGATTTCAACCTGGTACGTGTGGACATCAGAACTCGAAAGCACGAACTTCTGCGCGAAAAGATAGATTGCTGCCCGAATATGACAACCTCCCCGAACGGAGAATTGCTATTCCTGAAACTCCCGGGAGACCGGCTTTTGCTTGCAAACAAGGACTTCACCAAAAGCAGGGAAATTGGCAAGGCCCCTGAGATGACAGGTTACCTATCCTCTTCGAGTTGGTCTGCGGACAGCCAATTCCTCTTCCTGGAGTTTTATTATCCCGAAGTGATATATCAGATTGGCGTCCTCTAAGTAGGGCAATGGGGACAGGTCTTTACTTTTGGAGCTATTTTATGAATAAAGCGAAAATAATCCTGACTAATGGGCCTTTTACTATTTATTGCTATTAGATTTTTCTTTGCCCTAGGGTTCCATGTGCGGTCTATAGAGCAAAAGCAGGCAATAAAGTCACAAGAAACCGCAGCACAGCCGTCTACTCCCATCCCTTCGGGGCAGGACGACACTAATCTTGTTTCATACTTTCGGTTTGTGGATGATTATCACGGGCGCCCGACAATTGTTGGGAAAGTTAGTATGGGAGAAAAAGTAGTTCTTCTGGATAAGAGTTCTTCGGCTTATTGCACCGCAATTTCTACGCCTACTGTTGATCTCTCCGAGGCTGTGGTGTGGGAGGAAGTTGAGAGAACTGGCCTGAGTAAGCTTGAGCAGTGTGGCGTGGCCGGACGATATCACATTGCGATAATTGGGAAGGAAGCTAAAGACTATGGCATAGTGACTCTCAAAGCGGTATCAGATGACACCCTTATCGCGGCAACGGACAGGGAAATTAAGATATTGCCAACACTGGACTCTCTTAAACAAAGAACACAGGGAAGTGGTTCAGAAGTGGATCGTTGTGCATCAATTACTAATCTCAAACCAACACTTTACTCCTTGGAGGTTCATGGGCAGACCATGTTATTGGCGGCGTACTCCACAAAGCGTGACAATAGGGTTGTGGCTGGGCCAAGTTTTATTGTCATGAATAATCGCGTGTATCCGTTAACAGGGTGGTGTTCGTACCCATATTTTAGGGCCTTTACGCTAGAAGGAGAACACTATATTGAATCCGGTTCTCACTGCTGTGACTGCGGCATTACCGTTATGGAGCTCTTTCAGATTACGCAGGACGGTCCGAAAATGGTATGGGAGGATAGCAGTTTTTCAAGTTAGCGATTCGGGGAATCGCTAAAGAGCCGCCGGGGAAACCCGGCGGTTTTGTTTTTGGGGAGGGAGAGAGGGCGGCGGCGTGTTCCCCGAGTGAGCGTTAGGGCGCAGGGCCAAGTGCCGGAGCGGACGGCCTATCATTATGGCCGCGGCGGCGCTGTCTGACGAGCGCACTGTGTGCGCGAGGAGTTCGACGCCGGCGAAGGCACGCAGGCCCTCTTCCGCCGCGCCCGCTCAGCGAACGAGGGGAATATGCCGCCGAACCCGACACTAGGGTGTCAGGGTGTGGTGCTATGCTAATGGAAGCGGAGAGGGATTGGGTGCTGGAAATAGGCCTTGCTTATACATGATATGTCATGTATATTATTGGGAGGGAATAAGGTGAATTTATGAAGAATAAGAAGGTGACGCTTAACGGGTGGCTTAAGGGCCAGCTCAGGAACAAGAAGTTCAAAAAAGAGTTTGACGCGGAGGATATCCGCGCGAGGATGGCGCTGATGATAGCCAAGCGCCGCCGCAAACTCCACCTGAGCCAGCTGGAGTTGGCCCAGAAAGTGCACACCACCCAGCAGGTGATCTCCGACATAGAAACCCTGCGCCACCCCAACATCACCCTGATCACCCTTGAAAAGATCGCCCACGCCCTAAACAGCGACCTGCACATAGCCTTCCAGCCAACCCACAACGGTTAGCATTACAATTACCATACCCACCAAAACCGCCGGGGAAACCCGGCGGTTCTTTTTTTGGGGTTTTTAGAAATACAACAAATTTGTTGTATGGGCGGCGGCGTGTTCCCCGAGTGAGCGTTAGGGCGCAGGGGCATAAGAGCTATGCGGCACGGCAAGGGTATGCCTTCGGAGGGGCGTCGCGGAGGCCGAGGCTTACGCAAGCGACGCGTGGAGCGAAGCGACACTTTCTTGCCCGAGCGACGAGCGGCGAGAACGGTGTTCGAGACCGCGTACCCGAAGAAGGCATACCCTTGGCGGGCCGCCCGGACCTGCGTAACGGGGGTAACGGGGAAGGGGGCGGGGGGAGCCGCCAAAAATGGTATACTATGGGTATTCCAATTCAGATTTTGCAGCCAAATCCTTAAGGAGATACTTATAATGTCTAACAAACGCGTAGCGATGGACGGTAACACGGCCGCGGCTTTCGTGGCCCACAAGACCAACGAGGTCATAGCGATCTACCCCATAACCCCTTCGTCCGTAATGGGCGAACTTTCCGACGTCTGGAGCGCCCATGGCGACAAGAACATCTGGGGCACCGTCCCTTCCGTAATTGAAATGCAGTCCGAGGGCGGCGCTTCCGGCGCGGTCCACGGCGCGCTCACCGCCGGCGCCCTCACCACCACCTTCACCTGCTCCCAGGGCCTCCTGCTCATGATCCCCAACATGTACAAGATCGCCGGCGAGCTCACCAGCACCACCTTCCACGTCAGCGCCCGCGAAGTAGCAGCCCACGCGCTCTCCATCTTCGGCGGCCACGGCGACGTAATGGCCTGCCGCCAGACCGGCTGGGCAATGCTTGCCTCCGCCAACCCCCAGGAAGCCATGGACTTCGCGCTGATCTCCCAGGCCGCCACGCTCAAGACCCGCGTGCCCTTCCTGCACTTCTTCGACGGCTTCCGCACCAGCCACGAACTCAACATGGTAGAGCCCCTCTCCCCCGAAGTCATGCGCAGCATGCTGAGCGAGAAGCTCATAGCCGAGCACAAAGCCCGCGGCCTAAACCCCGAGCACCCCACCCTGCGCGGCACCGCCCAGAACCCCGACGTGTTCTTCCAGGGCCGCGAAGCCGGCAATAAGTTCTACACCGCCGTCCCCACCATGGTAAAAGAAGCCATGGGCCAGTTCGAGAAACTCACCGGCCGCAAATACGGCCTCTTCGATTACGTGGGCGCCCCCGACGCCACCAAGGTAGTCGTGGTAATGGCCTCCGGCGCCGACGTGCTGGAAGACACCGTCAATTACCTGGTCGGCAAAGGCGAGAAAGTGGGCGTACTGAAAGTGCGCCTCTACAGGCCCTACTCCGAAGCCGACTTCATAAAGGCCCTGCCCAAGACCGTAAAGAGCATCTCCGTGCTGGACCGCACCAAGGAAGCCGGTTCCCTGGGCGAACCGCTCTACCAGGACGTGGTCACCGTCTGCGCCAACGCCTTCAAGGCCGGCGCCCTTAAAGAACTCCCAGTCATAGTGGGCGGCCGCTACGGCCTGGGCTCCAAGGAGTTCACCCCGGCCATGGCCAAGGCCGTGTTCGAGAACCTCTCCGCCGCCAAGCCCCTCAACAGCTTCGTGGTGGGCATCAACGACGACGTCACCAACCTCAGCCTCAAGTACGACGAGAACTTCACCACCGAGCCCGCGGACACCTTCCGCGCGCTGTTCTTCGGCCTGGGTTCCGACGGCACCATCGGCGCCAACAAGAACACCATCAAGATCATCAGCGAAGAGACCGGCCAGTACGCGCAGGGCTACTTCGTGTACGACTCCAAGAAAGCCGGCTCCATGACCGCCAGTCACCTGCGCTTCGGCAAGACCTACATCCGCGCGCCGTACCTGGTCTCCAAGGCCCGCTTCATCGGTTGCCACCAGTTCAGCTTCCTCGAGAAGTACGAGATGCTCAACCGCGCCGAAGACAACGGCATCTTCCTGCTCAACAGCCCGTTTGCGGCCGACCAGGTCTGGGACAAGCTGCCCATAGAAGTGCAGGAAGTCATAGTCAAGAAGAACCTCAAGATGTACGTCATCGACGCGTCCAAGATAGCCGAAGCCACCGGCATGGGCGCGCGCATCAACGTCATCATGCAGACCGCCTTCTTCGGCATCTCCGGCGTCCTCCCCAAGGACGAGGCCATAGCCGCCATCAAGACCTCCATCAAGAAGACCTACGCCAAGAAGGGCGAAGAGGTAGTGAACAAGAACAACGCCGCCGTGGACCAGACGCTGGCCGCCATCCAGGAAGTGAAGGTAGGCAAGGCGAACTCCAAGATAGTGCGCTCCTGCGCGGTCGAGGGCTTCCCCAAATTCGTGCGCGAGACGCTGTGCGAAATGATCGCCTTCCGCGGCGACGGCCTGCCCGTGAGCGCCATGCCCGTGGACGGCACGTTCCCTACCGCCACCTCCCAGTACGAGAAGCGCAACATAGCCCTCGAGACCCCGGTCTGGGAGAAAGAGCTGTGCATCCAGTGCGGCTTCTGCTCGCTGGTTTGCCCGCACGCCGCCATCCGCATCAAGGCTTATGACGGCGCCGAGCTGGCCAAGGCCCCCGCGACCTTCAAGTCCATGGACGCCAAAGCCCCGGCCCTCAAAGGCCTCAAGTTCACCGTGCAGACCGCCGTGGAAGACTGCACCGGCTGCGGAGCCTGCGTGCACAACTGCCCCGCCAAGGAGCGCAAGGAAGGCAAGGAAACCGGCAAGAAGGCCATTAACCTGGCCCCTCAGTTCCCGCTGCGCGAGACCGAGCGCGAGAACTTCAAGTACTTCCTGAGCCTTAAGGACCAGGGTTCCTCCAAGGTCAACCGCAACACCGTGCAGGGTTCCCAGCTGGTGCGCCCGCTGTTCGAGTTCAGCGGCGCCTGCGCCGGCTGCGGCGAAACCCCGTACGTGAAGCTGATGACGCAGCTCTTCGGCGACCACCTCACCGTGGCCAACGCCACCGGCTGCTCGTCCATCTACGGCGGCAACCTGCCCACCACGCCTTACTGCTCCCGCGAGGACGGCAAGGGCCCGGCCTGGAGCAACTCGCTGTTCGAAGACAACGCCGAGTTCGGCCTGGGCATGCGCCTGGCCTACGACAAGATGTCCGGCGAAGCCCGCGAACTGCTGACCTCCATGAAGGAAGGCCCTCTCAAAGCGCAGGCCAAGCTGGCGGACGACATGCTTAACGCCAACCAGGAAGACTGGGCCGGCATCGAGCAGCAGCGCGGCCGCGTGACCGACCTGAAGAAGGCCCTGGTGGCCGTGGGCGGCGAACAGGCGGCCCGCATGGGCACCCTGGCCGACTACCTTATAAAGAAGAGCGTCTGGATACTGGGCGGCGACGGCTGGGCCTACGACATAGGCTACGGCGGCCTGGACCACGTGCTGGCCACCGGCCGCAAGGTGCGCGTGCTGGTGCTGGACACCGAGGTGTATTCCAACACGGGCGGCCAGATGTCCAAGGCCACCCCGCTGGGCGCCGTGGCGCAGTTCGCCGCGGGCGGCAAGCCCAACCCCAAGAAAGACCTGGCCATGATCAGCATGACCTACGGCAACATCTACGTGGCGCAGATAGCCATGGGCGCGGACTACAACCAGACCGTGAAGGCCTTCGCGGAAGCGGAAGCCTACGACGGTCCGTCCATCATCATCGCCTACAGCCACTGCATAGCGCACGGCATAGACATGGGCTCCGGGATGAACGAGCAGAAGAAGGCGGTGGCCTCCGGCCGCTGGCCGCTGTTCCGCTACAACCCTGCGCTCAAGGCCCAGGGCAAGAACCCGCTCACCATCGACAGCAAGCCGCCCACGATCTCCGTGGCCGACTTCATGAACGGTGAGAACCGCTTCCGCACGCTGCAGAAGAGCAACCCGGAAGTGGCCAAGCGCCTGGCCGTGCTGGCCGACGCGGAGTACAAGTGGAGGCTCAGCGTCTATACCCAGATAGCCGCCATGAGCTGCGAAACGCCCAAAGCCCCCGAGAAGGTGGCCGTAGGCTCCTAAGCCGCAAGGCTTAATACCGAAGGGCGGGCGCCGCAAGGCCCCGCCCTTCTGCTTTATGTTGGCGGCAGGCCTGCCGGCACGTTGACAAGTCAAGGGCGCTCTAGGTCCAAAGACCCAAACCGGCATGGGCCTAAATATTCCGCGAGCCTGGGCCTTTGGCCGCTGATGGGGGGGCGGCGTTGAGGATATACTAATAATGTAGCAAGTGGGATAGGAGTATACATCAAATGAAAAATCACCTCTCCTCCATATCCGCGGTGACGCTGGCGGTTTTCTGCGCCCTCCCGACGGCAGCTCTTGCCCTGGAGATCTCGGAGCGCAATACGCCGGCCGACTCCACCGAGTTCACCCAGTACGAAAAAGATTCCGCCAGGGCCTATCCCGAGTACTACACCATCAACCCCAAGTCCATCAAGATCACGCTGCTCAAAGTGATGGAAGAGCCGGACATGAGCTATGTCAAACTCCAGGAGCAGCCCCCCAAGGACCTGGCCGCCGCCCTCGTTTCAATAGACACCATAGTGAACATCGCCTCCAAGCTGTGGGATATCGTTCAGGCCAATAAGCCGGTGGTCAACCTGGAATCCAAATACGCCACCGCCTACCCCCAGGGTATAACGTCCGCCTCGCAGTTGGCCCAGTGGAGCAAGCCCAAGACCTACCTCTACGGCTTCTACGCGGAGAACCTGTACGGCGGCGTGATGATAGATTCCAAGCACAAGGTCACCTTCTCCTACAACGGCGCATATACAGGAAAAGGGAAGTACCTTACGGCTGTCGCGGTGATCCCCACGGTGGCCAGCGTGGCCTGGGGCTACAAGTTCTATATGAAGGCGGCCGTACCGGATTCCACCATAGCCAACGTAGGCACCGACACGGACCCCGTAGCCGCCATGCAGCTCAAACTTAACTGGCAGATGTCCAGCGCGCTGAAGGTCATAGACGGCTCCAGCGTCTATTATGTGCAGGGCGACGGCTACTTCGAAGAGATAGCCAGCCCCTGGCAGAAAGAATGGAAGCCCTCCGCGGAACTGAAGCTCCTGGGGCCGCTCCAGGACCCGGCCCGGGTTTTCTGATTTGCAGTACCCGCCCTCACGGGCGGTATAGGATAAGGAGGAAGCACAAATGAAGAAACTGCTCGCACTCGCCGCCGTAATACCGGCGCTGTTCGCCGGCCGCGTATCGGCCGCCGACCTGACCGACGCTAAGTACTTCACCGCGGACGAATCGTCCGTGATGATAGAAGAACTCTCCGCCGACTACCGCGGCGGCACCATCCCGGGAAGCGGCCCCAGCGGCGCTCCGACCATCCCCGGCCCCGGCGACCTGCCCAAGCCTCCGTCGGGCCCGGTCATCAACCCGCCCCTCGGCACGCCCGGCACCACGCCTCCCGCCACCCCGTCCGACCCCGGTTCGGGCTTCCAGAACACCGTGAACAACGTTAACAGCGCGGTGGGCATGATAGACAATATCGTGAACCTGGTGGACAAGATCTGGGGCATCATCGAAAAGAACCAGCCCGTGGTCAACATCAACACCACCTACGCCAACGCCGTGCCCTTCGGCACCACCCACTGGACCCAGTTGCAGCAGTGGAACAAGCCGGCCACCAAGCGCTACGCGTTCTCCATGAAGAACGGCTACGGCTCGGAAGTGGTGAAGGTCATCTACCAGGTGCACTACACCTGGGGCGGCAACTTCCAGGGCAAGGGCAAGTTCCTGACCGGCGTCACCGTGGAGCCGCTCAGCGTCACCACCGCCTGGGGCTATAAAGTTACCCTGACCTCCGAAGTACCGGATTCCACCATCGCCAACGTGGGCACCCACGAAGACCCGGTGGCTTCCATGCAGCTGCAGCTGCGCTGGATCGTCCACACCGCCGTCAAGGATATCCAGGACAAGGCTATCTACTACGTGCAGGGCGACGGCGTCATGAAAGAAATAGGCTCGCCCTTCGCCAACGGCATGCAGACCGTGCAGCAGAAGAAGCTCGACAACGCCGTGATGAAGATAGAAGGCGTGAAGTTCAACTAAGAGAACCGCAGGGTCCTCCTATCCGCCCCGGCCGCCCGTTCTACGGGCGCCGGGGTTTTATCTTTTATGAGGTCAGGACAGGTCTTTGAGCTTTTTGAAGAGTTCCAGCTGGCGGGAGGAAAGTTTTTCCGGCAGGGAAATAGAAACCACGGCGTAAAGGTCCCCGTGGCTGCCATCCTTGCGCGGCAGCCCGCGGCCAGGCAGGCGCAGCCTGCGCCCGGAGGCGGAGCCGGGGGGGAGTTTTACCGTCACCGGCCCGCTGGGGGAAGGCACCTGCATCTCGCCGCCAAGCGCGGCATCCCACGGCATAACTTCCACGGCGGCCTTCAGGTCGTCGCCGTCAATTTCAAAGCGGGGGTCGGGCGCCACGCGGATGCGCAGGTAGAGGTTGCCGGCGTGGCCGCCGGCCTCGCGGCCCTGGCCGCGCAGGCGGATGGTGGCCCCGTCGCGCAGGCCGCGGGGAAGTTTCACGCTGATACTGCGGGTCTCGGTCCGGCGGCCGGCCCGGTAACTGAACGAAAGCTCTTTCTGGCCGCCCTTAATAAGCTCTTCCACCGAAAGCTGCAGTTCGGCCTCCATATCCAGTTCCGAACGCCCGCCGCCTTCCTCTTCCATGCGGTCGAACCCGCCAAAACCCTGGGCGCCTCCGAACATGGACTGAAAGAAATCGCTGAACCCGCCGAACTGCTCGAAGCCGCCTCCCTGCCCGCCCTGGTGATCGTAATGAAAGCCTCCGTCGTGCTGCCGGCCGCCGCCGGGCGGGGGCTGGCGCCGGGCCCCGTCCTGCCAGTCCGCGCCCAGCTGGTCGTACATGGCCCGCTTCTTGGGGTCGGAAAGTACCTCGTAGGCTTCGTTTATTTCTTTAAACTTGCTCTCGGAGGACTTGTTGCCCTGGTTGCGGTCGGGGTGGTGCTTGAGCGCCAGCTTGCGGTAAGCGGACTTTATCTCCGCTTCGCCGGCGGTTTTAGGAACGCCCAGGAGGGCGTAATAGTCGATGTACTGCGCCATGGCGGGCTACTTTATCTTGTAGAGGAATACGCCAACAAAGGCGGCAAAACCTGCCATCACCCAGCGCTCTATGACCCGGTCAGGGACGGCCGGCAAGGCAGCTACAAGAACACGGGCGGTAACAAGCGCCGTGGCTACGCCGCCCCAGAAGGTCCAGATCATCGCCCTCGATAAGGGGGGCCTGGCATCCGCGGCCGGGACCGGCGGCGGCACGGGAACGGCCGGCTGGGGGGGCGGAAGTTCCTGCTGTGTCTTATTGTGTTTTTTGCTCATAGCTCACTTCTTATTCACGAAAGAGATATCCTGGAAAATAACGGTGACCCCGAGTTCCCCGCCTTGGGGATTCTTCACCAGCATGGTGCTGTAACCGATGACGAGGGGGGTGTTGGCGTGGAGAATGGAGATCTCTGCGCGGCGCACGCATTTGCCGGTCTCGATGGTTTCTTTGATAACGTCGCGCAGCGCCGGGAAAGCGTCGAAAGCCTTCTGGTACGCCATGTCCACGCAGCAGACATCGCTTTCCATGCGCAGGATCTTGCCCGCCATGGGGTTAAGGTAAACCACCTTGCCTTTAAGGTCAACGCTGACCAGGCCGCCGGTCAGGTTATCCAGTATGCAACGGTAGTATTCCTGAACATTGTCGATCATGGGGATATTCTACTAAAAATCCCCGCGGGCGCCGAGCCGCTTTTGACTGGCGGCATTTTTTGGTATAATTTTTACGAAGTAGATTCGCCGGTAGCTCAATGGTGGAGCATTCGGCTGTTAACCGAAGGGTTGCTGGTTCGAGTCCAGCCCGGCGAGCAAAATTTAAAAACCCCCGTCCGCGGGGGTTTTTAAATTTTACTCCCCGGGCGGGGTGATCTCGATTTAACTTCCCGGTTCGCGTGGAGCGAAGCGACACTTTCCCGTCCAGCCCGCCGCCTCTCCAGCCAGCCCCATCTGCCGGTCATCGCGGGGAAAACAAAACTCACGTCCCTGAATTAAATTCAAAAAGGGGACAGGCTGCTTTTTCGCCGGGAAAAAGCAGCCTGTACCTTTTTTATTACGTTCCCTTTTTTGTTAATGGGACTGGAAAGTCTGGGCGCTTACGCGTCCGGCCAGAGAGACGTCGTCCACGAAGGGATTGCGGTTGCCCTGGAAGGCTTCGATGAGGTCGTTGCGGCCGCGCTCGGCGGCGTCCGGCGGGTCGCGGCGGTCCCACTCCAGGAACATGGGCACGCGGCTGGCCCAGAATTCCTTATAGTTCACCCCGTCGCGGATATTCTGGTCGTAATACCTGACCACGAAATAGAGTATGGCGCGGGCTATGTCGCCCTTAACCGCGTCCGCCGGCTCGAACACGGAACCGTCGAACTTGGTGCCGTTCTTGGTCACATATTCCGCGCGCGCCACTACCCCGAACGGGGAGGAGCCGCGCGTGTTATTAGGCTTCATGAAAGTGGGGAAAATGTGGTGCAGGTCGGCCCGCATGGGGAGCGCGCCGTTGAAGAAACCCTGTGGCCAGGAATGCTCGGCGTTCATGCCGTCCGAATCCACAAAGCCGTCGCCGTTGGCGTCGCCCTGCTCCTTATAATCCTCTCCGTGTTCGCTGGCCCCTTTGGCGCAGACCTGGGAGTAGAGGCAGGTAACCCCTGGCGCGCCGCCGCAGCCGGTGTTGTCGGCCCGTGAGAACATATACTTTTTAGAGCGCAGGTAGTCGCCGCCGCCGCGGGCGGGGTAGGCGGTGGCGGTGTGCAGGAACTGAAAAAGTTTCTCCCCGGAACGACCTGTCGCCGCGGCCAGGTAGCCTGGGCGGGAACGGAGGGGAAGGTTGATAGCCGGGGGCTCCGCCTGCGCAGGCAGGGCGGAATAGAAGACTTCAAGGCTCGGCAGGTCCTGGGCGCTGCAGCGGTTCCAGGATCCCGCGGAGGTCAAGGCAAGGACGGCTACCAGCAGGTTGCGGTTCAAAGTGCCTCCAAGATCTCTTTTCGTACGCCACGGGAATTATATCATTTTGAGGTGCCTGGGAGCCCCCGATTTTGCTATAGTCAGAGAGCAAGGTTCCCCCATGAAAGCACGACTTCTCGCAACAGCCCTTTCCCTGCTGGCCGCGCCCGGTTTTTGTTCCCCGGCTTTCGACCAGCTTTCGGCGGCGGCGGGCTCGCCCGCCATGCCGGCGCCGGCGGAGCCGCAGGCCGGGGCCTTCGACCAGCTGGCCGGGGATACCCGTTACTGGGTCAGCGTGGGAGCCGAAGACAAATATGACCGCACAGGCCTGCTGGAAGCCGGTCTCGATATCGTGGAACTCAAACCCGCGTACGTCTCCGGGTTCATAGAAAAGAACGACCTGGACCAGTTGGCGGCCAAGGGTTACATTACCACCACCCGCCAGCCCATAGCCGAATACGCCAAAAAGCACCTGAAGGATTTTCCAGCTGCCGACGCCGCCTACCACAACTACGACGAGACCGTGGCCGAACTGCGCCGCCTGGCAGCGGAGAACCCGGCGGAGACCTCCCTTATTTCCCTCGGCAAAAGCGTACAGGGCCGCGACCTCTGGTGCCTGCGCGTCAACCCGGCCGAGAAGGGGGAAAACCCTTCCGCGCGGCCGGCGGCCTTCTTCATGGGCAACCACCACGGCCGGGAGCATCTTTCCAACGAGGTCGCGCTGGGCCTGGCCGCTTACCTGCTGGCCCGCAAGGCGGAGCCCGAAGTGAAGAAGTACCTTGAAACGCTGGATATCTACATCGCGCCGCTCACCAACCCGGACGGCGCCGAGTACGACATAGCCTCAGGCAAATACCGCTGGCACCGCAAGAACATGCGCGTCAACGCGGACAAGAGTTTCGGCGTGGACCTCAACCGCAACTACGACTCCCGCTGGTGCTCGGCAGGGGCGTCCCATTCGCCCCAGGCCGACACCTACTGCGGCCCCGCCGCCTTCTCCGAGCCGGAAACACAGGCCGTAAGGGATTTCGTAACGGCCCATGCCAATCTGAAGACGCTGATGAGCTACCATTCCTACTCCAGCCTGATCCTTTACCCCTGGGCCGGTAAAGACGCCCAGGTGGAGAACGAGCGCGACCGCAAGGTCTTCGACTCCATGGGCAAAGCCATGGGAACCATTACCGGCTACAAACCGCAGAAAGCCAGCGACCTCTATGTGGCCGCCGGCGACACCGGCGACTGGGCCTACGAGGCCCGCGGGGTCTTCGCTTTTACCACGGAACTGGAGGGCACTTCGTTCTACCCTGGCGCGGCCATGATAACCACGGCGGTCGGCAAGAACGTGAAGGCGGCCCTCTACATGTTGAGCGTTACCGCCGATCCCTACGGGCTCGCGCTGTAAGATCAGGGGATTTGCAGTTACGGGGGACAGATGAGATCATGTGTATTGGCAGCCTGCGCGGCGCTGGCACTTTTGTGCTGGCGGACCGACGCGCGGGCCGGTGAAACCGCCGGCGACGTGGATTTCTTCCAGCAGACACTGGGGGATATCATGGACACGCCCATCCTGGCCGCTTCTTACGCCGAGGAGCGCCCTTCCGATACCGCGGCGACGGCGTACGTGATCACGGCGGACATGATAGCCAAGCGCGGCTATTCTTCGCTCGTCGACCTGCTCAACGACACCCCGCAGTTCCAGATACAGCGCAATTCCGACGCGCGCCGACTTAACCTGGTCAGCGTGCGCGGCATCCCCAACAACGAGCGCCTCGTGATCCTCTACGATGGGGTGCGCGTCACCCCGCCAACCGGAGACCTGATGACGCTGGCTGGACAATTCTCGCTCAAGGACGCCGAGCGCGTCGAGATAGTACTTGGCCCGATGTCCTCGCTCTACGGCGCGGACGCCTTCAGCGGCGTAGTTAATGTCGTCACGAGGGGCGCGGCCTCGCTCCAGACCAGCGCGTCCTATGGCAGTTTCTCTTCATTGAGCGGGAACGTCTCGGCCGCCGGAGCACTGCCCGGCGCGGACCCGAAGGCGACCTCCGCTTCGCTGACCTACGCCGCCGCGGCCGCGCAAGGCCCCGCACTCCCGGCTTTCTACCGCAAGGATTATGCCTGGTACAATGACCAGTATCAGCGCGGCCTGGCGCAGATCTCACCGAATAATTCCGGCACTACTCCAGTCGTCACGCGGCCGTACGATGCCCGGGAAACATCCTCCTTCCTGAACCTCCGCATGGTCCTCGACAATTTCGACGCCGGCCTCATAAAGATGGGGGAGTCGCACTCTTCGTCGATAGGCGTGAAGCCGGAACTGACACAGTACGTCAAGGACGCGCGCTTCGCCACCGATTACTGGACCGTTTACGGCCGCCACTCCTATGTTTCCACGGACGAGACCTGGCACCTGACCTCGTTGGCGGCCTACTACGATTACGAGATCGCCCCCGAGACCCAGTTCATCAACAGTTTCTCGTCCTACGGCCCGGCCTACAAATACGCCAGGTCCCAGATCGCTTACGTGCAGGAAACGCTCGCCTTCGAACCGCTGCCAGGCCTCCCGGCGCTGGCCGGCTTCAACTACCAGGAGAACGCGGTGCTGCCCTACGCATCGGACCTTGGCCACAAGTTCGTGACCGGCAAGAGCCCTCTCTCCCAGGGCTTCACCTATTCCGGCTCCACTATCCCGGTGGATTTTTACTCATTGAACTACAGCAATACCGGCGCCTTCCTGCGTTTGCAGACCAGGGACCTGGGACGAGTCTCGCTCTCGGTCGGCCTGCGCTACGATTACAACACGGCGTACGGCACCACGTGGAACCCGCGCGCCGGCCTGGTCTGGAAGCCGGGCGAGGAGGGCCACACCGTGGTGAAGGTCCTCTACGGTGAGGCTTACCTCGCGCCGTCGCCATTCTACACGCACAAGCACTTCGGGTCGTTCTACTCCGTGCCGATAAGCGGCGCGGACCCGACCGGCTACCGCAGCTGGTTCTTCCATGTCCCCAACCCAGACCTGGACCCGGAAAAACTCCGCTCCGTAGAGGCTTCCATCTCGCAGGACTTCGGCCATGCGATGCGGCTCTCGATGAACCCCTATTACAACAAGGTCAGGAACCTCATACAGGACGTCTCCACCGGCCCAGGAACCTTCCACGGGGTGAACGTGGCGGACATAGAGATGGCCAAGAACCAGGGCATGATGGAAACCTACGGCGGCACACTGCGGGCCGACGGGGTGCTGCGCTCGGGCCGGTGGAGTTTTGAGCCCTGGGGGGCCTACACCTACTCCGAAGGGCGCCTCTCCGGCAAGTTCGTGCCCTTCAATTCCCTCCACACCCTGCAGGCCGGCGTCTCAGCCATGCACGCCGGCTGGAGCATGACACCCAAGGTCCTGCACCGCTCCGCCAGCCGCGACCAGGACGGCGTCCGGGTGCCGCAGTTCGTGACCGCGGACCTGACCACGAGTTACGCCTGTCACCGCGTGCCGGGTCTTGTGCTGCACCTGCAGTTGCAGAATATTTTCGATCGGCGCTACTACAACGCAGCCTATGGCGGCGGCGCCGACCACCTGGACGGGGCTCCGCAGCAACCTTTCTCAATGACGGGGGGGCTGGCTTACAAATTCTGACGGGCTTATGACATACCCGAAGGCACGATCAAAAGGAAGGACCGCGGCGCTGGCCGCCGCGGCGGCCCTCTGCCTTGGCGCGCCGGCGGCGGCCGGAGAAGTGGCCGCGGTGCTGTCTTCAGACTCCGGTCCCTATGGCGAGGCTTTCGCCGGCTTCCGTGGCGGCTTGGGCGAAAGTTTCGATATCTACGACCTCTCAAAACCCGGCACCGAAACCCCCGAAGACGCCACGCATGTGGCGGCCTTCGGCGCCAAGGCCTCGGCGCGCGAGTACCCGCCCGGTACGCACCTCGTTTCGGTGCTCACACCCGTAAGCGGCAAAGGGCGCCTGTGGCACGAGATGTCCATGCTC
>JACRER010000040.1 GCA_016234365.1 Elusimicrobiota bacterium
CGTCAGCTGCGCGCGCGGCCGGTCGTAAAGGTTGCCTATCACGGCTTCTTTAAAGATCCAGCGGCTGCCCTCGAACTGCACCGGGTGAAAAGTGACGCGCTTTATGTTGTCGTTCTTGATGCGCCACATTATGCGCTGCGTCTCGAACACGTCGCCTTCCAGGAAGGCCTTCTCGAAATAAGCCGCGTTCTGCCGCATCGCCGTGAGCAGCTTATCGTCGGCCACCCGCACCGCGGAAAAAGCCGAGAACCCCTGCCAGAACGCCACGAACACCAGCACCGCCGCCGCGTAATGCCGCCAGTTATAGGCCAGGATGCGGGTAAAGATACTCAAGATAAAACCTCATACTTTCGAGTCACGTCTCCTGCTCGTTTACGGATTATTTTTAAAATTAAAGTCATCAAATCTACTTTCTCCTTGGCAGCGGATATCCCAACTTAACTCTTGCGCCTGGACAAAAAACAGGACAAGCCGGCCTTCGAGAGTATCTTAAACTGTTTTGGAGTGGAGAGCAGCAACCTGTCAGCCTGATAATTCAACCCGAAATACACCTGCGCCCTATTTACAAATCCGAGTCTCTTAGCCCCATTCACGCTCTTCTCTGCAAACGCTGCCCCATGCACACGCCGGCAAACCCTATGCAAGGTCTCTAAGTCTTTTTCACTAATTTCTCTTTTGAAGCCATTATACTTTTCAGAGTAAGCCGCAAGCAGCTCCTTGTCATCGATATCTCTGTAAATCTCATTGTGAAGCACTATTTTCGCCTCAAGCCGCTTGCGTGGGGGTGGGCGCATTGACGGGTATCCAACCACCAGGGAAACAACCGGAACCACCCCCTTGGGCAGGTGGCACATTTTGCGTATCTCCGGAATCCTGTCAAATATGGGACCAATATACACAGAACCCAGGCCTAGCGCGTCGGCCGCAGTACACATGTTCTGGGCACATATTACAGTATCTTGGAAAGCAATCCAGAAAGGCCTGAGAGCCCGATCAGCGGAGAAAGGAGCCGATTCCATCTTCGCCCAGCGCTTCAATCTGTAAAGGTCTATACAGAACACAAGGTGCAAAGGAGCCGTTTTCATAAACCGCTGTCCACACAGTTTTGCCAACCGGTTAATAGCAGCCCGTTTCTCTATCTTGACTATTGAATAGGGCTGAAGATTTCCCCCTGTAGGCGCATGAATGCCTGCCTCAATAATATTTTTTACCACCGCAGCGGGGACTTTCCTCTTGGTAAATGCCCGGCAGCTTGCCCGCCCCAACAGAAGCTGTAAAGTCTTATTCATTTGCTCTCCCTGCGGTTTCCTTCGATTGCAATATTCCACACAAGCGGTTAAGCGGCGAACTAGTTCTCATTTATAGAAAACCGGCATGGATCTGTAGTCCCTGCGCATTATCACGCTTCACCATTGAAAATCACCTATTTCTGGATACTCAAGGAACCCTTTTCCGACCACGATATTTTCAATCTTTTTCGGATACCAGAATACGCGGACACTCTGGTATAGTGGGAGCGCTACGGCCTCCTTGGCCAACTCGCCCACGACCGACATGGCGAGTGCATGTTTGCGCCCGACATCCTCCGCGCTGAGCATGCCTTCAAAAAACTTTGCGCCGGCCGGAAGGTCAAAATCTAGATATCCGTCCTTACGGAAAAAAACTTCAAGAAAGGCCCGATGATCGGGCACAACGGCATCCAGGTGCATTATTGTCAGATGGTATGGCCGGGGCCGGGAATGGAGCATTTTTTTAAATTCTGCGGGAGGATAGTGTACTATCCGCATTCCCACTCCAGTCCTCTTAAAGAACGCCGCCGCAAAGCGATTCATCTGCTCGTCATTATCAGTACGCCAGTTAGAAAAAACAATGGGGCCATGTTTGTGCGTCAGCGCGGCAAGAGCCGCGCCGCAATCCTGCCTTGGCTCCCCCTGTTTCGCCCCGGGCACGCCTATCGGGAGCACTGACACCACGTCGAAAAAATCACTTTTTGACGGGAAGAAGGAACTGCGCAGCATTTTAATGTCCGTACAGTTGTATATCATCCTGCGCATCTCCGGATCAAGATGATTAATTATCAGGGCACCAGTCCTAAGTTCTGTACTATAAAAGCCCTGATAGTCTCCTTGGGCAGAAAGGGGCAGCTCCATTCCGCTAATCAAATTCCTATCCGCGATCCCACGGTCTCCCGCGGAGATATCCGGAGAGTTTTGCCGCACGTCTATCGTGTTGTAACCGCGCCTCACCGGCACTTTCCGCGTCAGCAGTATTCTGTTTTTTTCGACCTTTTCCACCATGAACGGGCCGAGCCCGTCCTCAACGACGCCGTCCCTCTCTACGGTTGGAGCGTTTTCGTACTGGGTCAAATAGAACAGGTAGTTTGGATGGCTGCGCGCGAACTTCACGTTTACGCAACTATCCCGGACCTCCAGGACGGCGGAATCGTCCAATTTCCTCGTTACGCTCTCCAGGTGTTTTCCCAGCAGCCCGGCGGTAAATTTCGTCCGGGCATTAAACCGCAGTGATTGATTCGGGCAAAAGGCAAAATCCCTGAAATCCAAGCTTCGCTCCCATTTACGCAGTATTCTGGAGGAATAGTTTTCGCCATCATCCCTGCGCAACAGCGGCTCGTGGGTCTGCTTCAATATATACAGCACTATGCTGACGAACGCCTGGTTTGTGCGCACCTGGGACGGCAGGCTATTGGCCAGGACAACCCAGTTCTCCCTGGCGCCCCGGCAACCGGCGGCGAAGATTAGCCCAGCCAATATTAAAGGAAGGATTTTTTTGTTATATGCAGGCATACGGGGCTGAACCCTGTTTTTCGAAAAAATCTTATCGATCTAAAGTTGAAAGAATCCACAAAAGCGTCTATCGCCCGTCCTTTCTTCGCCAGCCATTCAACCGTAAGATAATGCGCCCGCGAGCGCTCATGCACAGCCAGTTCCGTGCTGAACCAGATCCAATTAAGGCAATACGTTCCCGGCTCCTCCCGCTCGTATACGGTAGTCAGCCCCACGGGAGAAGACTGTTTTACAAGACACAACGAATTCTCAGGCAGCAACCTGTATTGCGCGACATCCCGTGAAAAGGCAATCCTGTCCGGAGTTATACTGGGCTTCCATTCCTCGTAGAACTCCATCACCCTCCGGAGATAAAGCTCGCGGATGAACGATATCTCTCCGGGCATTACGGCCACGGCCGTCTCCTCCCCGAGGCATGGCGGCAGGATGAACTGCCCGGCAGCTGCGCGATACTGTATTCTGGCCGAATAGGCGTCCGGGATATTCTTTTTTAATGTCTCGTACTCTCCGATATCGCCGCAAGGAACGCTGAATATCAATTTCGCACAGGCCGCCGCCGAAAAGCCGCCCCGGATTGCCTCTTCGGTTATATCTGAAATCGCTTCGGCCTTATAATACGCGTTCTGACCTTTGATATCCGTTTGCTTGATCATTCACAAAACCTCAAGGGCGAAGCTGGCTGTTTTCTTCCGGCCCGGAGAAGAGCTCCGCGCATAAAACGCACGGGCAGGAATACTCCGCAGACAATCTCCCCTCGTTCAACCCGACCTTTTTTGCCAGCTCCCCGAAAGAACAGGCCGTGATTTGCCGGTAGAATCCGCTTTCCCGCAATTGCTCCACGGTCCGGAAGAAATACTTCTCATAGCCTCGGCGGGGGATGTCACACACGGAAAACCCGCGGCCGCACATGTACACCATGCCATCCTTGTTCGGACAATACTGCGCGAGAATCTCTTTGTCAAACGACGGATATGCGTATGATATTTTATTCTCTTTCGCGGCCCCGTAGGGGACCACTTTCTGCACCCCTATGGTAAACTCCCCGGATTTTCGCAGTTGCGCTATCAGAGCGAGGTCTAGCGGGGATTGTATCGTCAGCACCACGCTGAACCGCAAGCCGAGACGATCACAAGCTTTTTTTAGGTTCTCAACATTTTCTATCGCAAGAAATTCACTATGGAACCTGTCGTATGAAAGCTGGACCTCATTCAGGCCGGTAATCTGCCGCAGTGTCTTCTCCGCAAGTTCCTCGGTAACGGCAAAGCCTCCGTTTGTGGTAATGACCACGCGGGGAGTATACGCCACTGCGGACAACAAATCGTTAATGACGGGAATATACAGGGTCGGTTCGCCGCCTACCAAGATTAGAGTATCAAAGCGGAACTTGTTAATTGATTTCGTTAGAAACAGAATCTCTGGCGCCGACAAACACTGCTGCTGAGGCCCGATAATAGCACAATGCCTGCACTTGAAAGTGCAGGCATAGCCAAGAACTATACTTAAAGAATGCGCCATTTTGCTGTTCATATCACAACAAAGACGCGAAAACAGGAATTACTTCGGGGTAGGGACAGCCAATGATTCGTCGCAAGAACCACCGGTGCCGCACGCATCCCCAGCCACTGCTATCGTGGACATAAGAACGGTCTTCTCATCCTGAGAGATAACTGAAACATAACTAGAGGCTTGGGCGACAGACAACGCCCCGAGAGACACTAGAAAGGCCGCGATAACCGCATCTTTGTTAGTCATTTTATTTCCCCTTAACCCCTATATTCTGCCATTTCTGGAACTTTTTTGCAATTTGCCGATTAAAAAAGGGAAAGCAAAGTCACTTTTGCTTTCCCTGGATACATCCGGTTACGGCCGGATCGTGGATACTCTGGGGCCAATTCCCCAAATTACAAGGAAGACTACAGTGATAGTATAGCCGAACCGCAGCCCGGGCGTAAGGGCCCTTGGTCCCACCCCCGGCTAGGCCTTCCGGTACAGGGCTGTCCCAAGAAACTTTTTTAAGCGAAGGGCAGGAAGGGTTGCAAATCCCCGTCACGTATCCTGTTTAAGCGGTTTTGATTCAAATTCAGTGTATCCAGCAGCGATAATCGCTCCATAAGTCCGGCTTTTATCACCAGGTGCAGGTAATACAGCGAATGCGCGTAGCGGCTCTGGTACTTGATGTAAGCCAACAGCAGGTAATAACACATGGCCGACCAGATCTGCGTCAAAACAGCGTTCTCGCTGGTCCCAAGAAACGTCTTTATCTTCAGGTTCTGCTTCACCCACCGGAAAAACGCCTCTATCTGCCAGCGCGATTTATAGATGTCGGCTATGGTCCTGGCCGGCAGCTTCAACTGGTTCGTTATAAACTCGAAGGTCTTGTCATGCTCTTTGTCGTAGTACCTTATAAGACGCATGAACCGGGGGTAGTTCTCCCTGCCCTTGCCAGCCAGTTCTATCACATCATCGCTTACCACCCCTTTGGCCGGGCCCTTCCAGCTTACATGCTGTCCCACAATGCGGTAACTAACCCGTTCCCGCAGCCTGGTTACGAAGTACACCCCGGCGTCGCTGATACGCCGCAACCACTTGGAATCGGTATAGCCCCGGTCAAAGCAATAGATGCTGTCCCGTGAAAGCTTAAAATGGGCTTTGGCGGCGACTACATCGTTTTCTTCGCCGCCGGTCATCACCATGAAACACGGGATGTCCCCGCTGTGGTCGTACTGGAAGTGCATTTTGATGGCCCCCTTCTTGTGCTTTATCCGCGACCAGGGGAAGACCGACAGGCAAAGGCTGATGGTGGTGGCGTCTATGCTGTAAAGCGGGTTCGGAAACTTGAACTTGTGTTTGGGCGTCAGGTCGCGGCAACGGGCCAGCAGTTTATAGAACATGCCTTCATAAATGCGGCTGTCACGGTTGGCGTTGGCGTGGGATAGGGTATTGCGGCAGATCTTGGCCGGCAGGCCCAGGTGGTAGGTGCGCATGGCCTGCACGGCAAAGGCGCTTTCTATCTCGCGCAGGCTTTCCAGCCCGCTTATCTGCGCGTATAGCAGGGCCGTGAACTGGTTCCAGGTGGTCAGGTTCTTCGTGTAGCGGTCGGCGCCGTGCTGACGCACGAGGTTTTCAAAATCATGTCTAGGTATCTGCGAAAGAACGTGCGAAAACAATGTGCTATAATGGGACATAAGGAATCCTCCGTCGGGAAAGACGTTTTTCTAGACCAAAAACATCTTACCATTAACGGAGGATTCTCTTTTTTTAACGGATTTTCTTGGGACAGCCCTGCCTCCGGTATAATTAATAATTATTAATTCCCACTTTTGTATAATACCCGGGTGGTAATTCAACCGCCTTTTTCTCCGGAGGATATGATGCGTTTTTCCTTTCTTCTTCCCTGTCTTCTCATGTTCACCCAGGCATCCTACGCCAAGGACGCCGCCGGCAGCGCTCTCCCGCCGGGAGCCGTAGTCGAGACCGACCCCAAGTATCCACCGGTAGTTTCCTATACCCTGAAGAACGGGTTGAAGCTGCTGATCCTGGAAAAGCATTTCACCCCCACCATCTCCTACTCCATCGCCTTTAAAGTAGGGAACGTGGACAGCCCGCAGGGGAAAACCGGCCTGCCCCACCTTTTCGAACACATGGCGTTCAAGGGCACCCAGACCGTCAACACCAAGGATTACAAGAAGGAAAAGGTCGCCCTCGACAAGATAGAAACCGCCGCGAAGGCCATGATAGCCGAGGAACGCAAGCCCAACCCCGATAAGACCCTCCTCGAAACCCTCAAGAAGAACCTGGCCGCCGCCGAGAAAGAGGCCGACGCCTTCATCATCAAGGACGAGTTCACCCAGATCTACAAGAACCTGGGCGAGAACGGCCTGAACGCCGCCACCGGTTACGACTACACCTTCTATCTGGTCTCGCTGCCAGCCAACCAGCTCGAAACGCTGATGGCCATGGAAGCGGACCGCTTCAAGAACCCGGTGCTGCGCGAATTCTACCGCGAGCGCAGCGTGGTAATGGAAGAACGCCGCATGTACGAGGCCAAGCCCGAGAGCGCCCTGAGCGAGGAACTTACCACCACGGCCCTGGAAGCGCACCCGTACCGCTACCCCATCGTGGGCTGGATGGACGACATAAAGACCTTTACCCGCACGGACGCGGAGAAGTTCTATAAGCGTTTCTACGTGCCCAATAACGCCACCCTGGCCATAGTGGGCGACGTAAAGCCGACTGAGGTCATAAAGTTGGCCGAAAAATATTTTTCCGACTGGAAACCGGCGGAACTGCCCGACACCAACTACACCAAGGAGCCCCAGCAGAACTCGGAAAAGCGTTTCGACCTTTTCTTCAAAGCCAACCCGTCGCTGCGCATGGCCTTCCATAACCCCGGCTACGCCAACCCAGACATGTACCCGCTGATGATGGTGAGCGAGGTGCTCTCCGGGGGCAAGACCGCGCGCTTCTACCGGAACCTGGTGGAAGGCAAGCAGTTGGCCCTCTACGCGGCCTCCGGCGCCAGCACCTCCTCCCGCTATCCCTCGCTCTTCATAGTGGTGGGCGCCCCCAAGGCCCCCAACACCCTGGAAGCCCTGGAGAACGGGATTTGGGAAGAGATAGAGAAGCTCAAGACCGAACCGCCCACAGCCTGGGAACTGGAACGGATAGTTAACGCCCACGAGGCGGAGATGGTAAAGGGCCTGGAGTCCAGCCTGGACACCTCGCAGAACCTGGCCATCTCCCAGCAGATAATGGGCGACTGGAAATTCGACTGGAAGACCATAGAGGAACTGCGCAAGGTGAAGCCGGAGGACGTTTCCGCCGCCGCCGCCAAGTACCTCATCCGCAGTAATTACACCGTAGGATTCCTCCGCCAGCCGCTGGCCGCGCCCGCGCCGGCCAAAGGAGACTCCAAATGAAGAACCTCATCTCCAAAGCCTCGGTATTAGGAGCCATCATGGCAATGTCCCTCTCCACGGCGCGCGCCGTGCCGCTTAACCTGCCCAAAGCCCCCCCGCTGAAGTTCGACCCGCCCAAGGGCGAACGCGTGGTCCTGCCCAACGGCATGATAGTCTACCTGCTCAACGACCCGGCCCTTCCCGCGGTCAGGATAAACGCCGTGGTCCGCACCGGCACCATCAACGACCCGGCCGACAAAGTGGGCCTGGGCGCCCTGACGGCCGGCATGCTGGAGGACGGCGGCAGCGCCGCCTACAAGGCCGAAGAGATCGACAAGACGCTGGAGTACCTGGGCGCCACCATCAACTCGTCCATAGAAGTTGAGGACGCGAGCGTCTCCATGTTCGCCCTCAAGAAGGACTTCGACAAAGTGCTGGACATCTACGCCGACGTGCTGATGCACCCGGCCTTCGAAGCGGAGAAATTCAACATCTTCAAGAAAGCGGAACTGGAAATGATACGGCGCCGCAACGACGATCCCGGCAAATCCGTGGTGCGCGAGGCCCTGCGCCAGTATTATGGCAAGAACCATCCCTACGGCCGCCGCAACGAGGCCGAGGTGATAGAAGGTATTACCATAGCGGACCTCCAGGCGCAGCACTCCGCCTACTACAGACCCAACAACGTCATCATGGCTGTGAGCGGCAGCTACGGCACCAAAGAGGAGATCCTGGCCAAGCTGGAGCAGCGCTTCGGTAAATGGGAAAAGCGCGAGATCAAAGCGCCAGTCATGGCGCCCCCCGCCACCCACGCCGGCCGCAGCGTCTTCTTCATCGACAAGGAGGTCCCCCAGGCCTTCATCATGATAGTGCAGAAGGGCATACAGCGCCCGGACCCGGTATTCTTCCCGCTCGGCATCACCAACGACGTGGTGGGAGCCCCGGGCCTTTCGTCCAGGCTCTGGGACACGGTCCGCGCCCGCAAGGGCCTGGCCTACACCGTCTACTCCGCCTCGGTCAGGCACACGGAGTACCCGGGCCACCTGTTCGCCTACTGCGGCACCAAGCCCGAAACCTATTCCCAGGCCCTGTCCGAGATCCTCAAGCAGCTCAAGATCGCCAAGACAGAGCCGCTTTCCCAGCAGGAACTCGACGACGCGAAAGGTGCCAAGATTAACTCCTTCGTCTTCATGTTCAAGACGCCTTTCGACGTGGTCAGCCAGCGCGCCCTGCTCGAGCACCTGGGCTTCGGGCCTGACTACCTGGAGACATACGTGAGCAACGTCTCCGGCGTCACCCGGGACTCCGCCTTCGCGGCGGCCTCCAAGATCTTCGACCCCGACAACGCGCTGATCTTTGTGATCGGGAATTCCAAGAAGTTCGACAAGCCGCTGTCCGAGTTCGGGCCGGTAACCGAGCTGAAGGAAGACTGACGGGGGGCGCGCTGCGGCGGAAATGGCGAAAGTACTGCTGATCAACCCGGCCTACTACGAGGATATTTTTGCCGCCTCTAACGTGCGCGCCGCCATTTCGCCGGGCACGCCGCCGCAGGGGCTGCTGAGCGTGGCGGCCGGCCTGCTTAAGGCCGGGCACCAGGTCAAGCTGCTGGACCTGAACGTTTCGGAGAACCCCGCCGCGGACCTGGACCGCGCCGTAAAAGACTTCGCCCCGGCCTACGCCGGCATCACTTCCACCACGCCCCTCATCAAAAAGGCCGGGCAGCTGGCGGCCACGCTTAAAGCCCTTAACCCCAAGATCTACATCCTCGCCGGCGGGCCGCACCCGTCGGCCCTGCCGCACGAGGTGCTTAAAGAGACCGCCATAGACTGCGTGGTGCGCGGCGAGGGCGACTTTATTTTCAGCCGCGTCATAGACGAGGGCCCGCACGCGGGCATCCCCAATATTTTCTTCAAGAAGGACGGCGCGGTAATAGCCGCCGAAACGCAGGGCGCGCTTACGGAAAACCTGGACACGCTGCCCTTCCCCGCTTACGAACTGCTGGACTCTTCCAAATACCACCAGCCGCGGCTGTCATCCAGGAGATCGCCGCTGGCCTACATGGAGACCTCCCGCGGCTGCTACGCCCGCTGCGTCTACTGCAACAAGAACATCTGCGGCTTCCGGCTGCGCATGAAGACGCCGGCGCGCGTGGTGGACGAGATGGAGCACCTGCTGGGGCTGGGCTACAAAGAGATCCACATCATAGACGATATTTTCACCGCGGACATGGCGCGCGCGCAGGCCGTGTGCGAAGAGATAATAAAACGCGGGCTGTCGTTCCCGTGGTACCCGCGCGGCGGCATCCGCGTGGACCGCGTGAACCCGGGCCTGCTGGCCGCCATGAAGAAGGCCGGCTGCTACCGCATCCCTTTCGGCGTGGAATCCGGCAGCCAGCGCGTGCTGGACGTTATCCAGAAGCGCATAACCCTGGAGCAGGCGGAGAACGCCGTGCGGCTGGCCCGCGAGGCCGGCCTGGAAACGGAATGCTATTTCATGCTGGCCCTGCCCACCGAGACGGAAGAGGACATCCGCAAGACCATAGCTTTCGCGGTCAAGCTGAACCCGGATTACGCCAAGTTCGCGGTAACCATCCCGCTGCCCGGCACGCCCATGTTCGACCAGATGGCCCGGGAAGGGCGCATCCGCACCAAGGACTGGAGCAAGTTCACTTTCTCCACGCCGCCGCACGAACTTTTCAGCCACGAGATACTTTCGCCGGAAACCATAGACCGCTGGCGGCGCACGGCCTACCGGAGCTTCTATTTCCGGCCCGGCTACGCGGTCCGGACGCTGGGCAGAACGCTGCGCGACGGCACGTTCCTGTACCACGTGAAGGCGTTTTTTCAGACCCGCTGGTCTTAAGGCCGGGCGGAAGTTAAGATAGGGGAACTTACATGGACCTGAGCATAATAATACCCGCTTACAACGAAGAAGGCGGCATCGCCGGAGTGGTAAAAGAGATCAACGACGCCATGGCCGGCACCGGGCACAATTACGAGGTCCTGGTGGTGGACGACGGCTCCGCGGACAAGACCATGGAGAAGGCCCGGCAGGCGGGCGCCACGGTAATAGACCACGTGGTGAACCGCGGCTACGGCCAGTCCATCCTGACCGGCATGGAGAACGCGCGCTACGACCTGGTGGCCACCCTGGACGCCGACGGCTCCTACTCGGCCCACGACCTGGTCAAGATCTTGCCGCACGCGCAGCGCTTTGCCATGGTGGTGGGGCAGCGCACCGGCAAGGAATACCGCGGCCGGCTGCTTAAGTACCCGGCGCGCATCATGTTCCGGGCTCTCGCGGAATACATCTCCGGCGTAGAGATCCCCGACATCAATTCTGGCCTGCGCGTTTTCCGCAGATCCGCCTACAACATGCTGCCCAAGGCGCACGAATGCAAGGGCTTCTCGTTCTCCACCACGGTGACGCTGCTGTTCCTGGCGGCCGGCTACAGCGCTTATTTCCAGCCTATCGAGTACCGGCACCGCAGCGGCGTGTCCAAGATAAATTATTACCGCGACACGGTGCGCGCGCTGCAGATCCTCTTCGAGATCGGCATCCACTTCAACCCCATGAAGCTGATCCTGCCAATGAGCGGCCTGCCGCTGGCGCTGGCGGCGGTCTTCGCCGGGCTGCAGCTGGCCGGGCAGCCGGGGCCGTGGATCATAGCCTCGCTGCTCTCGTTCTATATGTCGCTGGTTATCTTCGGGATCGGGATGATCCTGCTGCAGATAAAGGTATCCGGGGACTGAACGCTGCGGCGGCTGCCAGCAGCGGCAGCATGGGGATCCTGAAGCGGTAATAACCCTGGTAGCTAGATAGCGCCAGGAAGTACAGCGTCCCCGCCAGCAGGCAGCCGGCCTCGGCCCGGCGGCCTTCCCTCCACAGGTTCCTCAGGCCGCGCGCGGCCGACCAATAAAAGAAAAGCAAGAACAGCAGGTACGCCAGCTTAAGCGCGGCCGCCCACGGGTACGCGCGCACGAGCGCTATGGTGCCGCCCAGCGGCACGGCGGGCGCCGCCGCCAGTATAGGCCCCAAATCCCGGCCCAGCGCGTAAAAGACCATTTCCTCTCCGGTCCCAAACAACACATAAGCCGCCCCGCGCAGGCAGAACGCCGCGCAGATAAAAGGGTGCTGCTTTATTATCGGCAGCGCGGCCGCCATATACGCCGCGCCCTTCTGAGCGGTGCTGGTATAAGGCCCGTTGGCGGCGTCCACGCGCGCGCGCAGCAGCCGGTCGGCCTCGCTCCAGCTGGTGCCGTTGAGTTTGGCCTCTATGTTGGCCGCGGGGTAGCGGAGCAGCGAAATGCCGCCTATGGTGGAAAAGGTGAACTGCCCGGTAAGCGCGCGGTTGCGGGCCATCCAGGCGCCGGGCAGCAGCAGCGCGGCCAGCAGGAACGCCGCCGCGGCTTTACGGTTGCCAAGCAGGAACGGCAGCAGCACCACCGGCAAGTAAACGGAGACCGGCCTCACCAGGGTGGCCGCGCCCAAGAGCAGGCCGGCCAACGCGGCTGCGCGCGCGGAGCCCTGGCGCAGGGCGGGCCAGAAAAATCCAAGCGAGAGCACGAAGAGCAGCATGAACAGCGTTTCGGTGAGGAGCAGCGGCGTGTGGAGCACGTAAACCAGGTCGGCGGCCAGCAGCAGGCCGCCAAGCGCGGCGCCGCGCCCGGGCGCCAGGGCGTTGAGCCAGCGCCAGGCGAGCATTACCGTGAGCGTGCCAAAAAGACACTGCAGCAGCGCGGCGAACGCCGGCACGTTCCACGGCGTAAGCTCCAGCGCGGCCAGGAATGCCGGGTAGCCCGGCGTGCGGAAAGTGTCCGGCAGGGCCGGGCCGCATTCCGTGGACGTAAAACCCCCGCCGGTCCGCAGGCTGCCGGCCAGTTCCAGGTACTGCGCGGAGTCCCCGGAGACGGCCCGTTCGGGATGCAGCAGCACCGGCACGGTCACCGCCAGGCGCGGCAGCAGCGCCGCCAGCAGCAGCCAGGCCGGCACGCCGGCCAGCGTCGAGGAGAGGAAAGCTTTCAGTTTCGTCACGGCTTAACACCGTCCCGCTTCAGCGCCGCGGCCACCGCCGGCGGGATCTCTATCAGTTTCAGGTCCCGGCCAACGCAGACCAGGTCGGTTTCGGCTTTGGCTATAAGCTTGCCGTCCTGGTTGTGCACGACGTAAGAAAAAACTATGCGGTACGGCGTGTACTCTTTAACCCTGGTCTCTATATCCAGCGTGTCGCCGTACAGCGACGGGAATTTGTATTCCACTTCCTGCCGGCGTATGGCGAAGCCCACGCCCTCCGCGAGCAGCCCCTTAACGGTCAGGTCGCGCGCCTCCAGGTATTCCGAGCGCGCCTCTTCGAAATACTTCAGGTAGTTGGCGTGGTAAACCGCGCCGCTGGTGTCCGTGTCGTAGTAGTAGATGCGCCGTTTCATTATTCACCTATTATCTTTACCAACACCCGTTTCTGGCGCTGGCCGTCGAATTCGCCGTAGAAGATGCGCTCCCACGGCCCGAAATCCAGTTCCCCTTCCGTCACGGCCACCACCACCTCGCGCCCCATTATGGTGCGCTTCAGGTGCGAGTCGCCGTTATCCTCGCCGGTGCGGTTGTGGTCGTAGCCATCCACGGAATACGGGGCCAGTTTCTCGGTCCAGCGCAGGAAATCGCGGTGCAGGCCCTGCTCGTTGTCGTTTATGAACACGCTGGCGGTAATGTGCATGGCGTTCACCAGGCACAGCCCCTCTTTTATGCCGCTTTTAGCCAGTTCGGCCTCTACGCGGTCCGTAATATTCACTATCTCGCAGCGTTGGGCGGTATTCAGCGTCAGGTAAGCGGTATGAGATCTCATAAGTTTTTCCCCGCAGATATTCTACAAACTTTAACGGGCCGGCCCGATTTGCTATAATAATCCCATGTCTTACAAATGCGAACTTTGCGGCAAGAAACCCGTTTCGGGCAATTCCTATAGCCATTCCCACAAGGCTACGAAGCGTGTTTTCCGGCCGAACCTCCAGAAACAGAAAGTGGTACACGGCGGCAAGACGCAGTCCATTTACGTCTGCACCGTCTGCATAAAGAGCGGCAAGGCTACCCGCCCCGCCAAATAACCCTTCCAACAGGGACTTTCTAAGTTTCGTTAGGCCGCCCAGGCAGGGCGGCCGAACTTATTTGTGCACGGCAATAAGAATTTAATAATTCGTCAACAAGCCTTTTGTATAATTTCCGTGATATATTAAAGGGATTTTTAATCCTTTATTAGTTCCGTTTTTCGGGAGTTTCGGCCGGAGGCCATATAATGGAGCAGGAACCCAGACTCGACCCGTCCACGATAACAGACGTGGAAACCGCCAAGCTTGCCCTTCGCTGGGCCGTGGAGAAGATCCACGGCCTGCAGGAAGAGACCGGCCGCCTGCGCGAAGAGAACCGCACCAAGACCAGCATTAACCGCTCCCTCACCGAACAGGTGGAGCAGAAGACCGAAGTCCTCAAGAAGTGGCAGGGCACCATTAAGACCTGGGAAGAGAACTGGAAGAGCCAGACCGCCCTGGAAGCCGACCTGAAGTCCAAGCTCCGCGAGCAGATCCTCAACGAGGAAACCTCCAACTGGCGCGCCTCCCGCGCGCAGCTGGAAAAAGAAGTCGTGGCCCTCAAGAACGAACTCGCCTCCAAAGAGGAAGAGATAGGCCGCCTCAAGATCATGACCATAGAGGAGCTCCGGAAAGCCTCCGAAGTGAAAGAGGCCGAGCTCCACACCCTCCTTACCAAGCACCAGGACAACCTGGCCGGCCGCGAAGCCGCCCTGCGCGAGAAATACGAGCGCCTGGAGCGCGAACTGCTGGAGACTTCCCGCCTGCGCGCCGAGCAGGAAGAGCTGGCGCTGCGCGACCGCCACGAAGTAAAAGCCGCCGAGCTGGCCAAACTTTACGAGCACAAGGAAGCGCAGCTGGAAAAGTTCAAGCAGCAACTGCAGGATGAACGTTTCGAAAAAGCGGAAGCCGCCAAGGCCGAAGCGCTGGCCCAGGTGGAAGCCCGCCGCCGCGAACTGGAAGAAACTTACGCCCGCCGCCAGGCCGAAGCCGAAGCCGCCGCCGCCGCACGCATGGACGAGGCCAAAGCCGGGGCCGACCTGCTGCGCGCCGAGCTGGAGAAGGAATTTGCGGCCCGCGTGGCCCGCGCCGAAGAGGACCGCCGCGCCGAGCTGGAAGCACACAAGGCCGCGGCCGGCAAGGAACTGGCCGAACTGCGCGCGCGCATGACCACTTACGTGGAAAAGCGCGAGCAGGAATACGTTACCCTGCGCCTGGAGATGGAAGCCCAGCTGGTGGAACTGGTCAAGAAGCGCGAAGAAGAGACCCGCGCCCGCTACGAGAAAGCCATGGAAGAGTCCCGCCGCCAGTGGGAGAAGGCCGCCGCGGAAAGCCGCGCGCAGGCCGACGACTCCGCGCTGAAGCTGGCGGCCAGGATGGAAGCCGATTTCAGGAAGCGCGAGGAGGCCCTCGCCGAAGCCAAGGACGCCGAATTCAAAGCCTTCCGCGAAAAGACCGAGGCGGAAACCCGCGCCCGCGAAGAAGTGCTGCGCGCTTCGCTGCTGCGCGAACAGAACGAATGGACCGCCCGCCAGCAGGCCGGAGCAGAAGAGGCCCGCAAGGCCCTGGAAGCCAGCCACGCCGGTCGCCTTGAAAGCCTCAGGGCCGGCCTGGAAGAAGCCTACACCATGAAGGAGAAGGCGCTGGAAACTCGCGTAGCCTCCGTACAGCGCAAGCTGAAGGCGGAATGGCTGGCCCGCGAGGACGAATGGCGCCTCGAGAAGGAAGCCGCGCTGCATTCCGAGAAGGAAACCCTTAAAAAAGAGTTCGAACACCATCGCGAACTGCTCAACAAGAAGTTCTCCCACTTCGAGGACGAGCTTAAACTGAAGTACGCCCAGAAGGAATCGGAACTCGAGACCGCCGCCAAAGCCGCCATCTCGGCCAAAGCCGCCGAACTGAAACAGGACCTGGACGCCGAAAAGGCCCACCTGCGCGACCAGGCCGCCGCCGCCAAGCGGGACCTGGAGCTGCGCGTGCAGGAACTGCGCGCGGAGACCGCGGCCGCGGAGAAGGAAGCTGAGAAGAAATTCCTGAAACGCGAAGAAGAACTAAAAGAATATAATAAGGCCCGCCTGCTGGAAGCGGAAAAGGGCTTTAACGAACGCCTCGCCGCCGAACGCGCCTCGATGGCGGCCGAATACTCCGAACGCTCCGCCGAAGCCGAGCGCGCCCGCCTGCACCTGGTGGAGGAGATGCACGCCCAGGAAACCGCCCACGCGGAAAAGCTGCGCCAGGCCGAGCTGGCCGGGGAAGAACGCGCCGCGCAGGAAAGGGCCAAGGCCGAAGCCGCCGCCCGCGAGAGCGATCTGCGCCTGCAGGGCCGCGAGGCCGACCTGGAGCGCCACCGCGCCACGCTGGACCAGCATTACAGCGAGCTCAAGGTGAAGCTGCACCGCGAAACGCAGGGCAAGGAACACGAACTTTTCGGCAAGCTGGCCGCCGCCAAAGAAGAGATGTACAAGGCCCTTAATTCCCACCGCGAGGTGCTGGACCGGGAATACGACCAACGGCTCTCGGCGCTGCGCGCCAAGGAGCTGGAGCTGCAGTCCAAGTTCGACGATAAGCTGCGCGCGGCGGAAGCCGCCATGAAGCAGCGCCTGCAGGACGAAGCGGAGAAACTGGAACTGGAGCACGAAGGCCGCAAAGCGGCGCTGGAAACCCGCGCCAAGGCCCGTGAACAGGCCCTCGCCGGCGCCGTTTCCGACAGGCAGGCCAAGCTGGAAGCGGAATTTATGGCCCGCGAGAAGAACGCCATAGCCGCGGCGGACAAATCGCTGGAGAAGCGCCGCCAGGAACTGGAGAGCGCCATGGCGCGCCGCGAAAAAGACCTGGACCGCAAATACTCCGAGCTTGCCGACCGGCTGCAGGCGCAGCACCAGGCGGAGCGCACCGTGTGGGAATCCCGCAAACTGGAACTACTCAACGCCGAACGCCAGGCCCTCAGGGCCGACTTCGAAAAGAAAGAGGCGCTGCTGAACCAGAAATTCGACGAGGAACTGGCCAAGAACCGCGCGGACCGGCTGCGCCGCGAGGAAGAGGTGTCGGCCAAGAAGGACGAGCTGGAAAAGAATTACTACGCGGAACTGGAGAGGGGCCGGGCTTCCCTGGAGAAGCTGCGCGCCGAGACCGAGGCCGAACTGGCCGCCAAATTCCGCGAGCTGGAAGAGGAAAAGAACCGCCTGGCCGCCCGCAGGGACGGCAAAGGATCCAACGGCTGACCATGAACGGCGCGGAGCACGATTTCGAGGACATCCTGAAAGAGACCGAGCTGGACTCGGCCAAGATGATCCTGCGCCTCACTTCGGAACTCCGCGATAAGGAGCTGGAGCTGGCGTCTACGCGTTCGCGCAGCTTCGACGAGATCCAGCGCAACAACAAGGCCAAGGAGGCCGAGTTCGAAGCGCTGATGCAGGCCCAGGAGGAGCGCATAGCCAAGCGCGAGCAGGCGCTGGCCCGCCTGCTGGTGGAGAAAGAATCCACCCTCTGGCAGAAGTACCAGGGCATGCTGGACGGCGCCGTGAACCGCCAGCGCGAGGATTTTGAGGCGGAACGCGCGGCGCTGAAGGCCGACATCGAAAAAAAAGAGGCGGAGCTGGCCGCCCAGAAGAAGAACCTCCGCCTCGAGATGGAAGCCCTCTTCCGCAAGTGGGAAGAGGAGCGCGAAGCCGATTTTAAGACCGAACGCGAAACCTTCATAGAGGAACTCAAGCTGGGCCGCGAAACGGCGCAGAAGGAAGCGGCCGAACGCGCGCGGCAGATGGAAGAACTCTGGCGCCAGAAACTGGCCCAGCAGGAGGCGGACTACAAGAACCGCGAAGAACTGGCCGTGGAAGAGATCCGCAGCCAGATGCGCCGCGAGCGCATAGAGGAACTGAAGGCCCTCAACGACCGCCTCAACGAGGATTTCAACAAACGCGAGAAAGAGCTCTACGCCCATTACACCGGCTGGCTCGACGAGAACAAGAAACTCATGGAGGAGAAAGCCGCCCGCAGGCTGGAAGCCTCCGAAACGGAGTTCCGCGACCGGGCGGTGCGGCTGGGCGAGTCCCTGGCCAAGGCCCGCGAGGAGCTGGAACTGCGGGAGAAAAGCTGGGAAGAGAAATATTCCGAGCTGAAAGATTTTTACACCCAGAAAGAAGCCGGGCTGGAAGCGGCCACCAGGGAACTGCACGCCAGGCACCTGGCCCGCGAAAAGGAATTGGCGGAAAAGAACGAGCAGATGGCGCGCGAACTGCGCGACGAGGCCGCGCGCGGCAAAGAATCCCTGCTGCGCAAGGAAAAGAACCTGGAGCAGCATTTTGCCGCCGCCCAGGCCGACCTGGCCGCCGAAACCGAACGCCGCCTGCGCTCCATGGAGGAGCGCGAAGCCAAGACCGCCGCGGAACGCCGCGAGGTAGGCGAGATGCGCAAACAGATCAGTTCCCTGCTGGAACAGAAACAGCAGGAACTGGAGAGGACTTTCGAGGAAAGGGTTTCCCTCCTGCGCCAGTCGCTGGAGGAGTCCTACAAGATAAAGGAAATAACCCTCGCCAAGAAATACGAGGACATGGAGCTGCAGCTTTCCGCGCTGGTGGCGCAGAAGGACGCGGCCATGGCCCGCGCCGCTTCCCTGCACGAAGAGAACACCCGCATCAAGGACGCGCTGCTGGCCCGCGACTCCCAGGCCCACGGGCTGCTGGAGTCGGAGCGCGCGCGCATAGACGCCGAGCGCAAGCAGCTGGAAGAGGAATTCCGCGCCAAGGCGGAACGCCTGAAAGCGGAAGCCGCCGAGCGCGAAGAAGAGGCCAAGGCCTCCTACGCCGAACGCCTGCGCATAGAAGGCACGCGCCTGGACGCCCAGCTTAAGATCAAGGAAGAGGCCCTGGAACGGGAACGCGAGGCGCTCAACAAGCGCGCCGCCGAGCTGGAGGCCGGCTTCCTGGACACCCTGCGCTCGCGCGAAGCCGAAGTCACCGAGAATTTTAAACGCAATTCCGAACTGCTCAAGGCGCAGGCCGCCGCCGCCCGCCGCGCCTGGGAAGAAGAGCGCGAAGCCCTGGCGGCCGAAACCGCCGAGCGCGAGGCCAAGACCCGCTCCGACGAGCGGGAGAAAGCCGCGCGCCGCGAGGCCGAACTGAAGGCTTTCTACGAGAACCGCGAGAAGGAACTGCGGCTGTCCGCCGAGGACGCCGCCTCCGGCGCGGTGCGCCACCTGGAAGAGACTTTCCGCCTGAAGGAACGCGACATCTCCGCCCGCGTAAAGGCGCTGGAGGAAGGCCTGGCCAAGGCCACCGCCGAAGCCGGCGCCGCCTCCGCCGACCTGTCGGCCGCGCGCGGGGAACTGGAATCCCTCACCCACCGCCTGGACGACAGCGAGCGCGAGAAGCAGAAGCTGATCCAGGAGAACCTGACCAAGTCCCGCGACCTGCGCCAGACGCTGGAAAAGGAGTTCCTGGACAAGCTCAAGGAGATCGAGCAGAACTACCTGGGCCAGATCAAGGAACTGGCCAAGCGCTCCGACGACGCCCGCAAGGCGGACCAGGACGAATATTTCCGCAAACTGCAGTTCCTCAAGGACGATTTCGACGCCCGCCTGGCCGGGCAGGCCCGCGAACTGGAGACCGCCTACCTGGAACGCGAGCGCAACGTGACCGCGGCCATGACCGACGCGCTGAAGGTGAAAGAAAAGGCCCTGGAAGCGCGCCAGGCGCAGCTGGAGAGCAGCTACCAGGCGATGCTCGCCGACAAGAGCGCCAAAGTGGACGACGACCGGGCGCTGGCCGACAGCGTTAACCGTCTGAAGGAAGAACTGGAACAGAAGAACGCCCAGCTCAACCAGACCATCTCCACCCACAACAGCCGGCTCGAGGAGCTCGAGGGCAAGCTGCGCGCCGAGTTCGACGCCCGCCGCAAGGACCTTGAAGACACGCACCGCGTGCGCCTGGCGCAGCTGGAAGGCGAACGCGCCAAGCTCAAGGGCCTGCTGGACCAGGAACAGCACCTGGTCACCGACCTGCAGAAACGCGAAGCCGCGCTGCAGGAAGGCTACGCCGCCCGCGAGGCGGACCTGGCCAAACGTTTCAAAGAGGCGCGCGAGCGCCTGGAAAAGGACTACCAGGACAAGCTCAAAGACATAGGGAAGTAAGCTTCCCCCCGCCAGCGGCGCGCGCCGCAAAAAAGCGCGACGGAAACTCTCCGTCGTGTTTTTTTATTTTCCAAAAATATTTGTATATAATTTAAATCCCGCAGGCAGGCCCGGACGCGCGCGCGGGAACGAGACGTTGACTATATTAAGGCGGTGAAACTGAAAATGAAAAAATTCGACAAGAAGATACTTTTCGTGGGCTACGGTTCGGTGGCGCAGTGCGCCCTGCCGATGCTGTTCAAACTCATCAAAGTCCCCGCCAAGCACATTACCGTGATGGATTTCGAGGACAAGCGCGAGGTCCTTAAGCCCATGCTGGCCAAGGGCGTGAAATACGTGCGCGCGCAGGTCACCGAGAAGAACATGAGCTCGCTGCTCTCCAAGTACCTGAAGACCGGCGACATGCTCATAGACCTGGCCTGGAACATAGACGCAACCGAGATCCTGCAGTGGTGCCACGACCGCGGCGTGCTCTACATCAACACCTCCACCGAACTGTGGGACCCCTACAAGGACGCCGAGCACAAGCACCCCACCGACCGCACCCTCTACGTGCGCCACATGGCCATGCGCAAGATGATAGCCAAGTGGAAGACCCCCGGCCCCACCGCCGTCATAGAGCACGGCGCCAACCCCGGCCTGATCTCCCACTTCGCCAAGAAGGGCCTCATAGACATAGCCAACAGCCTCATCGCCGACAAGAAGGCCAAAGGCGCCCGGGCCGAGAAGCTGCGCCAGCTGGTGAACGACCGCACCTTCAACGTGCTCGCCAAGGAACTCGGCGTTAAGGTCATCCACGTCAGCGAACGCGACACCCAGATCACCAACAAGCCCAAGCAGGTCAACGAGTTCGTGAACACCTGGAGCGTGGAAGGCTTCCGCGAGGAAGGCGTGGCGCCGGCCGAACTGGGCTGGGGCACGCACGAAAAGACCCTCCCCCCGTTCGCCTGCGAGCACAAGTCGGGCCCCAAGAACCAGATCTGCATAGCCCGCATGGGCATGAACACCTGGATCTCCACCTGGGTACCCAACTACTGCATCCACGGCATGCTGGTGCGCCACGGCGAGGCTTTCACGCTCTCGGACAAGCTGACCGTCTGGAAGAACGGCAAGGCCGTGTACCGCCCCACGGTGCACTACGCCTACTGCCCGTCCGACTCCGCCATAGCCTCCCTTAACGAACTGCGCGGCTACGACTTCAAGCTGCAGCCCAAGCTCCGCATCCTGGGCGACGAGATCATAAGCGGCTACGACACGCTGGGCGCCCTGCTGATGGGCCACGAGTACAACGCCTGGTGGACCGGCACCATCCTGGACATCCACGAGAGCCGCGAACTGATCCCTCACCAGAACGCCACCACCATCCAGGTGGCCATAGGCGTGCTCTCCGCGGCCATGTGGATGATGGAGAACCAGGAGAAGGGCGTGCTGGTGCCCGACGACCTGCCGCACGAATACGTGCTCAAGATCGCCAAACCCTGGCTGGGCAAGCTGCACTCGGCCAAGTCCGACTGGACCCCCCTGAAGCATTACACCAACGCCTTCAAGGGCTTCAATAACCCGTACGTGGACAAGAAGGACCCCTGGCAGTTCAAGAACTTCCTGATCACGGACGGCGACTAAAGCGCCAGCGGGCCCGGCCTAAACGCCGGGCCCGCTCTTAAGTTCTGAAGTAAAATAATGATCAGATACGGAGGAAGACCAGACAAAAGTATGATCACAAAGAAACAGATGCAGGACCTAGCCAGGAAGCACGGCACGCCCCTTTTCATCGTCGACCACGATGAAATACGCAAGAACTACGCGCAGTTCAAGAAGTACCTGCCGCGCGTGCAGGCCTACTACGCGGTGAAGTGCGAGCCCATGCCGGAGATAGTACGCACGCTCTACAAGTGCGGCGCCAGCTTCGACGTGGCCTCGATGCCCGAATTCAAGATAGTCTACGAGAACATCAAGGGCATGGAGCCGAAGAAACGCCAGGACTGGATCTGGGACAAGATCATCTACGCCAACCCGATAAAGCCTCACGAGACGCTCATCGAGCTGGACAAGTACCGCCCGCTGGTCACCTACGACAACTTCGAAGAGATCAAGAAGATGAAGAAGTACTCGCCGCACGCGGGCCTCTGCCTGCGCATCCGCGTGTCCAACACCGGCGCGGTGGTGGAGCTCTCCTCCAAGTTCGGCGCGCACGCCGGCGAAGCCGTGGACCTCATCCTCGAGGCCGCCAAGCAGGGCCTGGGCGTGGAGGGCATCAGCTTCCACGTGGGCAGCCAGACCACCAACTTCGAGAACTACGTGCAGGCCATCAACCTGGCCGCCGAGATCTTCGACGAGGCCAAGGCCCGCGGCTACGACAAGATGAACCTGCTCGACATCGGCGGCGGCTTCCCGGCCCCGTACGACTCCTCAGTAAAGCCCTTCCAGGAGCTGGCCAGGAAGATAAACGCCGAGCTGGACCGCCTGTTCCCGGACCCGAAGATGGAGATCCTGGCCGAGCCGGGCCGCTTCATGGTGGCCACCGCCGGCACCTCGGTAACGCGCATCAACGGCAAGACGGTGCGCGACGGCAAGACCTGCTACTACGTCAACGACGGCGCCTACCATACCTACTCGGGCATCATCTTCGACCACCAGCACTGCCCCATGTATTCCTTCCGCAAAGGCAAGAAAACGGAGAACTGCAGCGTGTTCGGCCCTACCTGCGACGCGCTGGACGTGATCTCCCACTCCATGCCGCTGCCGACAGACCTGGAACTGGGCGAGCTGCTCTACGGCCCCATGATGGGCGCCTACGCGCACTCGTCCTCCACCTGGTTCAACGGCTTCCCGCCGGCCAAGGTTATACATGTGAACTACAAGAAGTAAGCCGGGCCGTCCCGGATAAAAAGATACCGCGGGCCCGCCCCGCGGTATTTTTTTATTATAATTTACCTATGTCACAACTCCTCGTTCCCAAAGAATTATTCCTGACCAAAGGCCTCGGCCGCCACAAGGAAAAGCTGGCGAGCTTTGAGGAAGCGCTCCGGGACGCCAAAATAGCCAAATATAATCTTGTGCACGTCTCCAGCATCTTCCCTCCCTATTGCAAGGTCATCCCGCGCCAGAAGGGCATAGAAAAGCTGCACGACGGCCAGATCGCGCACTGCGTGCTCAGCCGCAACGCCATAAACGAGAACCACCGGCTCATAGCCTCCTCCATCGGCCTGGCCGTGCCCAAGGACCGCTCCCATTACGGCTACATCTCCGAACACCACACTTTCGGCGAGACCGACGAGAAGACCGGCGACTACGCCGAAGACCTGGCGGCCATGATGTTATCCACCATCCAGGGCGTGGAATTCGGCAGCGAAACCACCTGGGACCAGAAGGAAGAGATCTGGAAGCTGAGCGGCAAGATCGTGCGCGCGTCCAACATCACGCAGAGCGCCATTGGCACCGAAGGCGTCTGGACCACCACCGTAGCCGCCGCCGTCTTTATTTTCTGAGCCGGCGCCCGGGCCTGCCGTCCGATAAGGTCATCATGCAGTTTAAAAAAGCTAAAAAACAATTCCTGATAGACACCAAGGCCTCCCTGCGCGACGCCGCCTTTGTAATACTGCCGGTGCCGTATGAAAAGACCGTCTCCTACGGGCGCGGCACCAAAAACGGCCCGTCCGCCATAATCACCGCGTCGCCCCAGGTGGAACTGTGGGACGAAGAAGTTAAGGCCGAAACCTGGCGCAAAGGCATTTTCACCGCCGAGCCCGTGCCCTGTTCGGGCCCGGAGCACGCCTTCTTCCCGCGGCTGGAGAATACCGTGGACGCCCTGCTTTCCTCCACCAAAGCCTTCCCCTTATTCATTGGCGGCGAACATAGCGTTACGCAGGCCCTGCTGCCGCCGTTCATGCGCCGCCACAAGCGCCTGTCCATCCTGCATTTCGACGCCCACGCGGACCTGCGCCCCTCCTACCAGGGCTCGCGCCGCAGCCACGCCTGCGCGCTGTACCCGGCTTCCCGCACCCACCGCGTGGTGCAGGTGGGCATACGCAGCGTTGGCGCCGACGAAGTGAAATTCCACTCCGCCGGCCACGTAAAGACGCACCTCATGCACGAGAACCTGGATTTCCGCAAGCTGGAGCGCGAAGTGCTGCGCGAGCTCGCGGACACGGTCTACATCACCATCGACGTGGACGGCTTCGACCCTTCGGTAATGCCCGGCACCGGCACGCCGCAGCCCGGCGGCTTCCAGTGGCACGACGCCATGCGGCTTTTCAAGGCAGTTTGCGCCAATAAAAAGGTGGTAGGGGCGGACGTGGTAGAGGCCTCTCCGGTAAAGTACTCCAACATCACGGAACTTGCCGCCGCCAAGCTGATCTACCGGCTGATGGGATACTTGAGCTGAATCACGCCCAAAACCGCGGAAATTTGGTAGTATAAGGGCATAGGGCCCCTTCATAGGGGACAAAGTCAGATTTAAGGAGAAATACTATGGCAAACCCGAGCTTCATGAAACCCCTCACCCCCTCCGCGGACCTCGCCGCGATAGTGGGCAGCACCCCGCTTCCCCGCACGGAAGTGGTGAAGAAACTGTGGGCCTACATAAAGGCCAACAACCTTCAGGACAAGGCGAACAAGCGCAACATCAACGCCGACGCCAAACTGCTGAAGATATTCGGCAAGAACCAGGTCAACATGTTCGAAATGACCGGCCTGGTCTCCAAGCACCTGAAATAAGAAGGCGCGACGGACAGAGAGGGCTGCCCGCCCCGGCGGGCGGCCCTTTTTTGCCATGACGGAAGGCACACCGCCCGAGAAACCCCACAAACGCCGCGTCCGCTACGCCGGCAAGCACCCGCGCCGCTTCGACCAGAAATACAAGGAGCTGGACCCCGCCAAGTACGCGGACCAGATAGACCACATCATTGCCAAGGGGCTGACGCCGGCCGGCACGCACCGCCCCATCTGCGTGGACGAGATCCTTAAAATACTCGCGCCCAAGCCGGGCGAAACCGCCTTCGACGCCACGTTGGGTTACGGCGGCCACACGCGCACCATCCTGCCCAGGCTGCTGCCGGGCGGGCGGCTGTTCGCGGTGGACGTGGACACCATTGAGCTGCCCAAAACCGAGGCGCGCCTGCGCGCGGAAGGCTTTGGCCCGGACTCGCTGGTGGTGAGAAAAATGAATTACGCCGGCGTGATGGGCCTGCTGGGCGAGGCCGGCGGCGGCTTCGACTGCGTGCTGGCGGACCTGGGAGTTTCCTCCATGCAGCTGGACAACCCCGGGCGCGGCTTCACCTACAAGGCCGACGGCCCGCTGGACCTGCGCCTGAACCCGGAGCGCGGCGCCTCCGCGGCCGACCTTATAAAGAACGTCACGCAGACCAAACTGAAGAACATCCTGGCCGACAACGCCGACGAACCGCACGCCGCCACCATAGCGGCCGCCATTAAGGAAGCGCCCATCCACATTAAAACCACGGCGGAACTGGTTGACGCCGTGCGCGGCGGCATGAAAGCGGCCCACGCCAAGCTGGGCGAGGATATAATCAAAAAATCTTTACAGCGCGTTTTTATGGCGCTGCGCATAGAGGTGAACGGGGAGTTCAGCGCGCTGGACCGCTTTCTGGAGGCGCTGCCGTGGTGCCTTAAGCCGGGCGGGCGCGCGGCCATCCTCACCTTCCACTCCGGCGAGGACCGCCGGGTCAAAAAAGCTTTTTTCAAGGGCGAAGAGGACGGCCTCTACTCCGAGGTGTCACAGACGCCCGCGCGCCCCTCGGCCGCGGAGCGCCGCTCCAACCCGCGTTCGGCCTGCGCCAAACTGCGCTGGGCCGTACGTTCCGAAAAGAAGATCTAGGTTATTCCTGAACCGCCCAGAGCCAGGCCAGCGCCTTGCGGGCGGCCGCTTCCGCGGCCTGCGGGGTAGGCTGGGACTGCGACATGCCGCGGGGTTCCCAGCGCATATCCAGCAGTTTATCGTTGTAGGTTTCTTCCTGCCAGCAGAAATTCCCGTCCGACATTTTATAGATCGCCGCGCGCACCTTGCCGCCGGGGTCGTAGAGGATCTTTTCCACGCCCACGGGGTGCGGCAGGCCGTCCACCGCCCCGAACACCGCCAGCACCAGCCGCCAGGCCTTTTTCAGCATAGGCTCAGAAGGTGTCCAGCTTCTCGAATTCGGAAACCACTTTTTTCTCCATCAGGTTTCCAAGTTCGCGGCTGTAGGCGAACGGCCCCTTTGGCCAGCCCATGGCCAGTTTCATGGCGGTCTCTATGTCGTATTCCGAAGCCATCACCTCGGAGGCCAGCAGCTTGGCTTCCTCCACCACCGGGCGCATGATCTCGGCGAAGACTTCCTCTTTGGCTACCTTCTTGAGGCCCAGGTATTTTACCAGGTTGGGCAGGATGGGGTTCTCGCCCACTATGCGGCCATCCTCGTAGATGTAAAAACCTATGGTGGACTTGCGGCCCAGTTGGCCGTACTGCACCAGCCGCAGCTGGGTGGGCGACGGCGCCAGGCGCTCGGGTTTGCCAAGCGCCGCGTAAATGGCTTCGGAGGCGGCGTGGTCGGAATCCAGCCCGGCAAAGTCCATCGCCTCGAACGGCCCCATAGCGGCCTGCGACACTTCCTTGAAAGCGGCGTCGATTTCGTGCGGGCGGCCCTTGCCGGCGTCCAGCAAGCGCAAGGCCCCCAGGCTGAACGGCCGCGCCAGCCGCTGCACTATCTGGCCGGGGTTATCTTTAACTATCACCGGCGTCTTGCCTATCTTGCGCAGCAGGCCGGCGGCCGCCTCTATGAACTCGTCCTTTACCAGGTCGGTGCGCACCACTTCCACCAGCGCGTTCAAGCGCACCGGCTTTATAAAATGGAACCCCAGCGTGCGTTCTTTGGGCAGGTCCGTGTAGCCCACCAGGTCCTTGAGCGGCTGCACGGCGCAGCGCGCGGCCACCACGCAGGTCTCGTCCAGGTGCGGCTTGAGTTTGGCAAAACACGCTTTTCTCTCGTCCGGGGATTTACTGGCGGCCTCTATGATTATATCCGCGCCCTTGAACTTGGCCATGTCCTGGATGCCTTCGATATTGGCCAGCAGGTCCTCGCGGCCTTCCTTGTGCAGCGTCCAGCTGATCTTGGCCAGCGCCACGTTAAGGCTGTCCTTGAAGTCGTCGTAAAGGCGCACCTGGAAGCCGTGTTTGAGGAAGATCTCCGCGGCGCCGGCACCCGTGGTATTGGCGCCCATTATCCCTATAGCCTGTATTTCCATTGACGCTCCTTAAAGCTAGCCTACCTTCACTTCTTCCAGCCGCACTATGCCGTCCTTGTTAAGCACTATGCGGATGCGGTCGTAATGTATGGTGAGCTGGCCCGCGCGGTCGAAATATGTGTATTTCAAGAGCAGGTTGACGTGGTACACGCGCGCGCAGGCGGCCACGCGCACCTCGCCGCTGGCGGCGTCCACGTACGGGTAGTCCACGGCCGAATCGTCGGCCTGGCCCACCAGCTCGCGGATATTGAAGCGCATGATATCGTTAAGGTCGCGGCGCCGCTCGTGGCTCTTTATGATGACCTCGGGGTAAAGGATTATTTCCTTCTTATACTTGAAGACCCGCTCCGGCTTGCCTTCCTCGTCCACGGAGGTGATGTTGTCTATGCGGCGCAGGCGGGCTATATCGGGCGGCACGTCGCGCTCGGAGAGGAACGTGAACGCTTCTTTAAGCAGGCCCAGGCGCGCGCCGCCGCCGGAAGTGTCGAAGATGTCTATTTTGCGGTCGCTGATCCAGCGCGTCAGGTTCTTGGAGAACAGCAGCTTCAGCCAATCCTTGATGCGGTCCTTGAAGATGTAGCTTATCACCACGGCCAGCACGAACGGCATGCTGTTCATGGCGTAGCGGGCCTGGAAATACACGGTGACCATCACCGCGAACAGCATGGCCGCGCCGGCCGCCAGCCCAAAGAACACCTGCGTGAGCGTCTCCCACTCGGAGAACTCGGCTTTAAGGTAGAGCACGCCGGAAATAAATTTCTTCAGCACGCCCCGGCGGTAGATAATGGTCTCGTTGGACGAGCCCGGCACCAGCACCGAAGGGTACTTCATGGCCTGGCGGTAGCGGGACTGCGCGGTAACTATGGCCAGCACTTCCTTCTCCACGTTCTCAAAACGGGGCCGCCCGGGATGGTCGGCGCGCAGCGCCTCTACCAGCGAGGTCAGGTATTCTTCCAGGATCAGGCTGACGTACTCGTCGAAGAACCCTGCGGTCTCGCGGATCTTGAGCGGCACGGCCGGGTCGGAGATCTCGGCCTTAAGCGAGCCCAGCGCCGCCTCCAGCCGCTTCAGGTCGCCCAGGAAATTATCCAGCCCCTCGCCCACGAACAGCTTGCGCTGCGCGGCGGGCACGGCCTCGTCGTAGGTGGCCAGCCCTTCCACGAACACCTTAACGTAGTCGCGGATCTCGCCGCGGATAATGCAGCCAAGCAGGCGCAGCTCGTCGCAGATGCCGTCCACCAGCGCGGCTTCGCCGGCGCCGGCCAGCACTTTGGAAAGGTCCTCGCGCACGCGGTTGAGCGGCGAAGTTTTAAGCGCGGGGTCGCAGATCTTGCCCAGGCTCATCTTGGGCGTGCGGAAGCGGATATAGCGCTGGCTGGAGTTGTAAAAATTCTCTTTTTTGTAGTTGTGCGGGCCCACGTTGAGCGCGCGCGGCACAAAGAAGTAAGTTTCCACTTCGTAGGAACTTTTGGAGCCGGCGTCCAGGTCTATATCCAGCTTTATCTCAAAGCGGTGCCGGTCGTGCAGTTTTATGCGGGAATCCAGTATGTCGTTATGGTCTTCTATCATAAATTAACGGGCGCGCCGCGGCCTGTCCTCACATTATAGAAATTGTAGGAACCATAAGTGCTGCTATCGTCAAAGCGCGGGCTCACGTCTTCCGGGAGCGGACGGAGCCCTTGCCCCTAATACCCACCCTGGAAAACACGGGATTTTTTGTCAAGATCCGGCACCTGGCCACGAAGTATGCCTAGGCACGAATAGGTGGGTGTTGACAGGCACCGCAGAACTTGGGTAGATTCTCCATGGGGGAAGGGTAGCATGATTCATATTGTTTAAGTGCCCGCCGGGAGAATTCCCGCGGTTCAGACGGCCGCGCATGACCAGCGCGGCTCCGGTCGTCCTTCACTGGACGCTCACGGCGCGTCGCCCCTCCCCGGAGACTACGTGACCTCGGAGGATAATATGCTCAACGCAATAAAAAGCCCCAGCCAGTTCGAGCCGGTCTTTCAAAAAGCCCAGGATTATGTGGCGGAATACTTCGGGGACATGAACATGTCGCCGTCGAAGGGGACCATAGAGATCTCGGGGGAGCGCTATATCCTGGTGCGCGCGGCCGCCATGTCCACCGACTTCTTCGATATTTTCCGGCGCCTGTACTCCGACGAAGGCGCCGACGAGGGGTTCAGGATCGCCAAGCAGCTGCTCTTCGACATAGCCCACAGCATAGGCATCCAGGACGCGAAGAACTTCCATGCCAGGATGCGCCTCACCGATCCGGTGGAAAAACTGTCCGCCGGGCCCATCCATTTCGCGTATTCCGGCTGGGCCTTCGTGGATATTTCGCCCGATTCCCGGCCCTCTCCCGATAACGACTATTTCCTGCTCTACGACCACCCGCGCTCCTTCGAGGCCGATTCCTGGATAAGGAGCGGCAGGAAGAGCCGCGGCACGGCCTGCGTGATGAACGCCGGGTATTCCTCGGGCTGGTGCGAGGCGAGTTTCGGCATTCCCCTGGTTGCCACGGAAATAACGTGCCGGGCCAGGGGCGACGACGCCTGCCGGTTCATCATGGCGCCGCCCTCCAGGCTCGAGGGACATATCCAGGATTACCTCACAAGGGCCGGCAACGGGCGCGGCCGGCCCACCAGCTACGAGATCCCCGCTTTCCTCAGGGGCAAAGAGATAGAAAAGGCGCGGCGCCGGGCCCTGCAACTGAGCGAAGAGCGTTTCCGCGGGCTGGTGGAAACCACGGGCGACTGGATGTGGGAACTTGACGCGGACGGCGTGTTCACCTATTCCAGCCCGCAGGTGACGAAGATCCTGGGCTACACTCCGCAAGAGGTCCTGGGAAAGAAATTCTCCTCCTTCATGGACCCGGAAAACTCCTCGCGCTGCTCCGCCCTGCTCCAGGAGACGGCGGCGTTTGAAAAACCGTTCAGCGACGCCGAGTTCGTCTGTCTGCACAGGAGCGGCTACAGGATAGCCATGGAGACCAGCGGCGTGCCGGGAGTGGCCGCGACCGGTGAGCGGTGCATCTGCCGCGGGACCAGCCACGACATCACCAGGCGCAAGGACGCGGAGCGACGGCTCGCTGAAAGCGAGGGACAGTTGAGGCAGGCGCAGAAAATGGACGCGGTAGGACGCCTGGCCGGCGGCATCGCGCACGATTTCAACAACCTGCTGATGGCCATGGAGGGCTATGCGGGGCTGTTGCTGCGCAGCATGCCTCGGACCGACGAGCGCCGCGGCGACCTGGAGGAAATAATGAAATCCGCGGAGCGGGCGGCTTCCCTGACGCACCAGCTTCTAGCCTTCAGCCGGCGGCAGATCCTGGTGCCGCGGCGGCTGAACCTCAACACGGTGGTGAGGAATATGGAAAACATGCTCCGCAGGCTCATCAGCGAAAAAATAGACATAGAGTTCCATCTTGAGCCCAGTCTTAAGCCCGTTAAAGCCGACCCGGGGCAGCTGGAGCAGATAATCCTGAATCTGGTGATAAACTCCAGGGACGCGGTTTCCGGTTCCGGAAAAATAATCGTAGCCACCAGGAACGTCCCGGTGCGGACCCCACTGCAGAAAGCGCAGGACACCATACCCCCGGGAGACTACGCGGAGTTCACCGTGCGCGATACGGGCACCGGCATGGACGCCGGGGTACTGTCCCATCTGTTCGAGCCGTTCTTCACCACGAAGCCGCGCGGCAAGGGAACGGGCCTCGGGCTATCCATGGTTTACGGCATAGTAAAACAATCCAACGGCTATATTTTTGTGGAGAGCAATCCCGGGCAAGGCACGGACGTCCGCATCTTCTTCCCCCTGGACGGAGAAAGCGCCGGCGGGGCGGAGGATTTTCCCTCCGTCCCGGAGAAGGGGACGGGAGGAACTGAAACCATACTGATAACGGAAGACGAGCCCCAGGTGCGCTGCGTGGCCGCCAGGTTCCTGCGGGAGAGCGGCTATACCGTGCTGGAGGCCGGCAACGGTGAGGAGGCGCTGGGCCTCCTGGCCGCGCCAGGCAGGCCCTCGGTGCAGTTGGTGCTTACGGACCTCATTATGCCTAAAATGGACGGCGCCAGGCTGGCGCAGGCGCTGGAGGAAAAGTACCCGGAGATAAAAGTGGTCTTTATGTCCGGCTATTCGGACGACGCGGTGCTGCAGGAGGCGGGGTTCAAGGCGGGCACGCCGTTCCTGCAAAAGCCGGTCACCGAAAATGACCTGCTGAGGCAAGTGCGCAGGACCCTGGATGGCGACGCTACGGACAGCCGCTAAACGACCAAAGGCTCCGTATGCGGCACAAAAGACCCCCGCCGCCTTTTCCGGTGAGCAACCCACCGCGAAACGCCCGGCAGGATCTGTAATGATAAATTTATTTGTGCCCCCATCCCGTTAATCCGTGTCGGGGTGATATTTGTCGTGGGCGCGCTTGATGTCGCCCTTGTCCACGTGGGCGTAGATCTGGGTGGTGTTGAGGCTGGCGTGGCCCAGCATTTCCTGCACGCTGCGCAGGTCCGCGCCGCCCTGCACCAGGTGGCTGGCAAAGGTGTGGCGGAACAAATGCGGGTGCGGTTTTATTTCCACCCCCGCCTCCCGGCCAAAGGCCGCCAGGTCCTTCCACATCTGTACGCGGCTGAGCCGGCCCCCGGAGCGGTTAACGAACAGTTCGTCCTGCACGGCCTGCCCGCCAAACTTCTGCTGGCGCGCGGCCAGGTACTCCCTTAACCGGGACAGCGCCGCGGCGTTAACCGGCACCATGCGCTCCTTGGAACCCTTGCCGAACACGCGCAGCCAGCCCTGCTGGAAATTAACGGACTCCAGCCGCAGGCCCAGCAGTTCGGACACGCGTATGCCGCTGGCGTAAAGCAGTTCTATGGCGGCGGCGGCGCGCACTTTGGCGAAGGCGCCGCCGGTGGGGCAGATAAGCAGTTTCTCCATGTCGCGCCGGTCCAAAAAGCGCGGCACCTTACGGGGCAGTTTGGGGGCGCGGAAGTTGGCGGTAGGGTCTTTCTGCGCTTTGCCTTCCAGCCGCAGGTAGCGGTAAAAGGCGCGCAGCGCTTCGGCTTTGCGGAAGATGGACGCGGGTCCCAGCTTGCGCACGGTCTTAAGCGACCACAGGTAACTCTCCACAAAAGTTGGCTCGGCGCGCGCGGGGTCGGTCTTGCTGGCCTCGCAATAGGCCAGGAAGGCTTCGGCGTCTCCGGCATAGGCGAGGCAGGTATTCTTTGCCAGGCCCCGCTCCATGCCAAGATGCCGCGAGAAATCCGCGGCTAACGGGCGCATTTATTTGCGGGCGTACTTTTCCTTGCGCTCGGCTTTCTCCGCCGCCTTGGCGGCCGCCGCCTCGGGAGTTACGGCCATCAGCCCGGGCTTAAGCCCCGGCGTCAGGAACCGGCTGCGCAGCTCCGTCTCTATCTCCAGCGCTACGGCCTTGTTGGTTTTGAGGTAAGTCTTGGCGTTCTCGCGGCCCTGGCCTATACGGTCCCCTTTGTAAATGAACCAGGTGCCGGATTTTTCCAGCAGGCCGGTCTCCACGCCCATGTCCAGCAGGCACCCCTCGGTGGAAATGCCCTCGCCGTTAACCATTTCGAACTCGGCCTGGCGGTACGGGGGCGCCACCTTGTTCTTTACCACTTTCACGCGGATGCGCGCGCCGGTAACCACGTCGGCGGCTTTAATGGTCTCCGTTTTGCGGATGTCCAGGCGCACGGAGGAGTAGAACTTGAGCGCCAGGCCGCCGGGCGTGGTTTCCGGGTTGCCGAACATCACGCCTATCTTGTGGCGCAACTGGTTTATGAACATTACGGAAGTCTTGGTGGAAGACACTATGGAGGTGAGCTTGCGCAGCGCCTGGCTCATCAGCCGGGCCTGCAGGCCCACGTGCAGGTCCCCCATTTCGCCTTCTATTTCGGCCTTGGGCACAAGCGCCGCCACGGAGTCTATCACTATAATGTCCAGCGCGCCGGAGCGCACCAGCTTTTCCGTGATCTCCAGCGCCTGCTCGCCCGAGTCCGGCTGGGAGATAAGGAGGTTATCTATATCCACCCCCAGCTTCTGCGCGTAAACCGGGTCCAGCGCGTGCTCGGCGTCTATGAACGCCGCCATGCCGCCTTTTTTCTGCGCCTCGGCTATAACGTGCAGCGTCAGCGTGGTCTTGCCGGAAGATTCCGGCCCGTAGATCTCTATAACGCGGCCGCGCGGCAGCCCGCCCACGCCCAGCGCCAGGTCCAGGCTCAGCGCGCCCGTGGGGATGGTCTCTATCTTCATGTTGGCGGCCCGCTCGCCCATCTTCATGATAGCTTCCTTGCCGAAGCTCTTCTCTATCTGTGAGAGGGCCGCTTCTAGCGCCCTGTTCTTTTCGTCGTTTGCCATGTTAGTGTAACCTCCGTTAAATTTTCTTACCTCAATAGTCTACAAACTCATCCCGACAGCGTAGTGTCGGGTTGCGGCCGGTGTATTATGTTAACATTTCCGCGCCAGCCGCAAAAACCTCAAACACAGAACTGCATAGAGTATAGACGATTTTCCGGCATCTGTCAAGTATTAAGGAGATATTGACTTTACCGACATTATATATTATCCTCTATATATGCACCCCATACAGGAAAAACTTTTAACCCTTTCCAAAAAGACCAACCTGGCGCAGATCAGCCTGCGCGAGATGGCCGCGGCCATAGGCCTGCCCGCCGAATCCCCCCAGAAAATAAAGCATCACCTCCAACAGCTGGAGAAGAAAGGCTTCTTCACCATAGACAAGGCCAAGGGTATGATGGAAAAAGCCAAGCTGCTGCCCGGCCTGGCGCACGGCCTGCTTAAAGAGGCCTCCTCATTATTTTCTATTCCTATAGTGGGCACCGCCAACTGCGGCGCCGCCACCATCTACGCCGAGCAGAACTTCGAAGGCTTCCTGCGCGTCTCCGGGCGGCTGGTGGGCCGCGCCACGCCGGCGGGCCTCTACGCCATAAAGACCAACGGCTCTTCCATGAACCGCGCCGAAATAGCCGGCAAGAAAATAGAGGACGGCGACTACGTGGTGATAGACAGCAACAAGCGCGTGCCGGCCAACAACGACATTGTGCTGGCCATCATAGACAACAAAGCCACCATCAAGCGCTTCATAGACGACCGCCCCAACGGCCAGGTGATCCTGAAGGCGGACTCCTCCCACGACTACGAGCCCATCTACCTGCACCCCGACGACGACTTCCTCATAAACGGCAAAGCCGTGGCCGTGATCAAACGCTAAAGAAAGACCCCCGGCCCGGCCCGGGGGTTCTTCTTTGCCCTATGCTATAATAAATTTATGAGAACAATAATTTTCCTCTTTGTCATCCTAACCATCCCCCTCGCGGCCTACGCCAAATACGTTAAGAAGCCGGAAGCAAATATTGAAAAGCGCCAGGGGCCCCAAACCGCCCCCGCCCCCATAGTGCTCAGCACGGACGCGCCCAATTTCTGCATTTTCGGCGCGCGCACCGGCAAGCCCTACACCAGCGAGGCGGCCTTTAAGTCGCTGGTGTGGAGCAACACCGTGGTGTACGTGGGCGAAACGCACGACCAGCCGCTGGACCACATGGCGCAGTTCGAGGCGCTCAAAGCCATGAAGATAGCGCGCGGCGGCAAGATAGCCGTCGGGTTCGAGATGCTCAACCAGACGCTGCAGCCCGTGCTGGACGATTACGCCGCCGGCAAAATAACGCAGGAGGAGTTCCTCTCTAAAATAGACTGGAAGAAGGAATGGGGCTTCGATTTCAACATGTACAAGCCGCTGTTCGACTTTATCGCCGAGAACAAACTGCGCGGCCTGGCGCTGAACGTGCCCAAGAAAATAGTTTCAAAGATAGCGCGCACCGGGCTGGAGAGCCTGACGCCGGAGGAAAAGGCCTTCCTGCCGGAGAAGGTGGAGATAACCAAGCACAAAAAGTACGTCGAATACCTGCGCGAATCTTACGGCGGCCACGGCGATTCCCCGATGGCCAAGATCATGACGTTCGAGAACTACCAGGCTTCCATGGCGGCCTGGAACGAAGGCATGGGCGCGCGCATAGCGGATTTTGTGAACGCCAACCCCGGCTACGCGGTGCTGGTAATAGCGGGCAACGGCCACATAATGTACAACGCGGCCATCCCGGCGTCGGTAAAGGCGCGCGTGAAAGACGTTCGGCAGGCTTCTTTTTACACGGAGAACGCGGACAAGTGCCCAGAGACCATGCCCAAGGAACACAAGGACATGGCGGGCTACATGTGGTACATCAAGCACCCGGTGAAGGCCGAACCGCCAGCCGCCGCGCCCGCCATGCCGGCGGTCAGCACCACAACTCCGGCCGCAGTTCGCTAACGATTTATCCACTAGGGCCACCAAGGGTATGGGTTCGGCGGGTGCTCGCGCAGGGCGAGGCTTACGTAAGCGCCGCGTGGAGCGAAGCGACACTTTCTTGCCCGAGCGGCAGCGCGGCCACGGTGTGGCCGACAGCGTGCCCGACGGGCCCATACCCTTGGTGGCCCTCTACATAAGTCATCATGAAAGATATTCTTAAGAATTACGCCGCGGCGCTGCGGGCTTTCCGCCCCAACGCGCGGCGGTTCTTGGCGTTCACGTTTTTGCTGTCGCTGGCGCAGAGCGTGTACGGGCTGGTATTCAACCTCTACATCCTCAAGACAGGCTACACCATGGATTTTGTGGGCACGCTGGGCGCTATCCCGGGGCTCACCGTAGCCGCGCTGTCCATACCGCTGGCCGTGCTCACCGCCGGGCTGCCGGCGCGGCGCATGCTGCTGGTCTCGGTAGGGCTGTCCTCGGCGGTAATGCTGGGCATGGCCGTTTTCACCGGGCGCGCGCCGCTTATGCTGCTGGCCGTGCTGGGCGGGGCCGCCGGCGCGCTTATGGGCATAACCTCGGCGCCGCTCATGGCGCGCAGCTCCTCGCAGGAAGAACGCCAGCATTTCTTCAGCTTCCAGTTCGCCGCGTCCATGGTGGCCGCTTTCGCCGGCTCGCTTAGCGCCGGGTGGCTTACGCGCGGCTGGGCCGCGCTGTTCTGCGCCGGGGAAGAGAACGCCGCCGCCTACCGCCTCACGCTTTTCTTCGCGTGCCTGCTCATGCTGGCCGCCGCGCGCGCGGCCGCCGCCATAAACGAGCCCGACGCCGCCGGCAAAGATTCCGAGGGCGGCTTTGCCGAACTGAACAAAGGCCTGGCCCTTTACGTGCTGCTGCCGCAGCTCATGATAGGTTTTGGCGCCGGCATGATAATGCCGTACCTCAACATCTTCTTCAAGTCCGGGTTCAGCCTCAATATCGCCAGCCTGGGCGTGTGCATGTCGCTCATGCCGCTGGCCATGGCCGTGGGCGGGCTTATAGGCCCGCTGGCGGTGCGGCGCCTGGGCCAGGTGCGCACCATGATCTTCTTCCAGTCGCTGTCCATCCCGTTCCTGGCCACCATGGGCTTCTCCGGCCTGCTGGTGCCCACGGTAATGGCGGCCTTCGCCCGCACCATGCTCATGAACGCCAGCTGGCCGGTGTACAGCGTCTTCATGCTGGGGCATTTCCCGGCGTCGCAGCACCAGGCGGTCAGTTCCATTTACAGCGCCGGCTGGAACCTGGCCAACGCGGCCAGCACGCGCTTGAGCGGCCGCCTGCAGATGGACTTCGGCTTTACGCTGCCCTTCCTTATCACCATCACCTGCTACGCGGCGGCCACGCTGCTGCTCAGCCGGCGCTTCCTGCGCACGGAGAAAGCCAATAAAAAAGCCGCCGGTCCGGCGGCTCCCGAAGAGGGTCTGGAATAGTCAGCAGGCGCTAAGCTGCACTGAAAACGCCGCGTCGTTGAGCACCAGGTTCAGCTGGTGCCCCTCGGCCTCGCCGTAAACGTAGTTGCTCTCCTTCAGCGCGGCCTTCCACGCCGCAAAGTCCTTGCGCGGCCAGGCCAGGATCTCTATTTTCTCGCTCTTGTTGAGTTCGGCCTTCACCACTTCGCGCAGGCGCTGCCCGCTTGGCTCGTCCTCTTTAAGCACCACCAGCCTGCCTTTCACGCGGCGGTTCACCTTGGTGAGCTTGTTCATGGCCACGTTGCCGCACTCCACCCACACGCCCACGCCGCCAATGCCGTCGGGCACCATAAGGTCCGGCACAAAACCTATGTCGGCCAGGGCGGGGTCGCTGGGGCCCGGCTCCACCGGTTCCCCGTCGAAGAACAGGATAGCCGCGGTAAGGCGCAGGGCCACGTGCTCCAGCGTTTCCTCTTCCCCGGCCATAATGAGCACGCGGCGGGTCTTGCCGTTGATGTTCAGTTCACAGCGCAGGGTCACTTTTTTTCTCCGGGTAAAGTTTCATCACGCAGGCGGCGCAGTCGAATTCCAGGCGGAAGCGGTGCCCTTCGCCGTCTTCCAGGTAAAGCGGCTCCACGTCCTTGCCTTTTTTACACAGCCCCAGCTGGCGGCGCAGGCAGAACTTGGTGGTCATCAGCGGCTTGCCCGCCAGGTCGGCGCCGGCTTCGGCCGCGCGCGTAATTTCCTTAACGCCGTGGCGGCGGTAAAAGGCCGCGGCCCTGGCGTTGAAGACGTTGGCGTTGAAATCCAGCGTTTCCTGCGGGTACGGAAAATCGTTGGGCGTCAGTACCGCCTCTTCGCGGGGCGGGGCGGCGGGGAGCGCCGCCTCCAGGGCGGCCAGCGCTTCGCGGCGCAGGTCGTTGAGCGCCGCCACCGGCATAAAGTAAGCCTTTGAAAGTTTCAGCTCCAGCCCGGCCAGGTAATAGTCCGTTTCGCCCAGCTTGGACAGCTGCTTCTTAATGGTCTCCAGCGCGGCTTCCGGCTTTTCGGCCTTCGCCTTCTGGCCGCGCCACTTCACTTCGGCGCTGGCGCCGCGCTCGTCGCTGGCTTTAAGCGTAAAGCCGCCCTCGTAGTCGGAGAACTCCAGCCGCAGCGCGAACTTGCGCCGGGGCGCGCCTCGCTCTATGGCCTTTAAAAATTCCTTATCCAGGTTGCGGTAGATCAGCGTGCCGTTATCCATGCCCTTCAGGTTGTCGGCCCGCACGCGCCCTTCCATTACGCCGTTCACCAGGCTCCCGGCCAGCACGCCGGTCCTGTCGAAATAAGAAATGCCGTCGCCCGGGTGCAGCTTGGCCGCTTCGCGCAGGCGGAAGGAGCCGTTCTTGACCTCGGTGGCGGGGCCCAGCGCCTCGCCCACGAACTTGGGAGAATCGGGCGCCGTGATATTGGAGGGATTGCCGTCCAGAAAATATTCGGTATAACCGCGGTTGAAAGTTTTATTCAGGTCCGGCTCGAAGCCGGCGAAGCTTTTGCCCAGCGACGGGCGGGCGTAGCCTTTTTTCTCCATGAGCTTGTCCAGCTCGCGGCGGTAAGCCGACACCACGTTGCGCACGTAGTCGCGGTCCTTCAGGCGGCCTTCTATCTTGAAACTGGTAACCCCGGCGGCGGCCAGGTTGCCCAGGCGGCGCGAGAGGTTAAGGTCTTTCAAGGACAGCAGGTGCTTGCCCGCGGAGAGCGTTTCGCCGGCGGCGTCCTTGAGCGTGTAAAGCTTGCGGCAGGGCTGGGCGCATTCGCCGCGGTTGCCGCTGCGGCCGCCCGCAAAGTAGCTCAGGTAGCACTGGCCGCTGTAGCACACGCACAGCGCCCCGTGCACGAAGAATTCCAGTTCTACCGTGGTAACGGCGCGGATGGCCTTTACCTGCTCCAGCGTCAGCTCGCGCGCCAGGATCACGCGCTTAAAGCCCGCCTTCTCCAGGAACAGCACTTTCTCCGGCGTGGCGTTGTGCGCCTGGGTGCTGGCTATCAGCGGCACCGGCGGCAGGCCGGCCTCCAGCAGGCCCATGTCCTGCACAATAAGCCCGTCTATGCCGCCCTCCCACAGGCGGCGCGCCAGTTTTACGGCGCCGGGCAGTTCGCTGTCCGAAAGGATGGTGTTCATGGCCGCGTAGACCTTGGCGCGGTAGCGGTGCGCGTAGGCGGCCAGTTTGTCTATGTCGCCGGCGGTGTTGCCGGCCGAAATGCGCGCGCCAAAGCGCTCGGCGCCTATATAAACGGCGTCGGCGCCGGCGTCAATGGCGTCGATGCCGGTGCGCAGGTCTTTGGCGGGAGCCAGGAGTTCGAGTTTTTTATCCACGGTATATCCAGTACGGCAAGGCCAGCAATAAGATAAGCCACACTATCTGCCAGGCCGGCGCCGATTTCTCGGGGTAGAGGCGGTCCGTCACTATAAGCCAGGTCTTCTTCCAGATGCGCCACGTAAAGAACAGCAGCGCGGCCGCGGCCGCGGCTTCTCCCAGCGGCACCGCGAGCGGGCCCCAATCCGCCAGCGGGGTGAACATGGCGCCCGACAGGCGGTGCAGGTTAAGCAGGAAGTAATGCAGCCCCATCAGGGTAACCGGCACCAGCCAGGCCAAGCGCAGCACCAGCACCAGCCGCACAAAGCGCCGCGACGGGCGCTGCGGCCCGGCGACGGGGCGCTTCACCCGTTACCGCCGGCCGCGGGGGCGCCGGCGTAGTCCGAGTCTATCTTGTAGTACTTGTACGTAAGCTTGGCCACCTTGGCTATAAAATTCTTGGCGCTGGTGTAATCCGGCACGTTGGAGGTAAGCACCGCTATCACAAAATCCCCGCGCGGGGTGAACACTATGCCCACGTCGTGGCAGGACTTGCGCAAGAGCCCCGTCTTGTGGCCTATCTCCCAGCCCAGCGGCAGGCCTTTACGCAGGCGGCTGCGGCTCTTGGTGTGCTTAAGCACGTCCAGCATGAACTCGCTGGCCTCGCGGTTCACCAGCTTGCCCTCGTAAATGCGTTCCAGCAGGCCGGCCATCTCGCGGGCGGTGGTCCAGTTCTCGCGGGTCACGCGGCCGGAGCTCAGGCTCATCCCCTCCGGCGTAATGTTGGTGCGCGCCAGGTCCATCCGGGCGAAGGTCATGGCCAGGTAATCCATCCCCACGTAATCTATCAGCATCCGGGTGGCCGTATTGTCGCTCTCGGTGATCATCTTGTAGATGATCTCCATCACCGAGAGGCTGGTGCCGTCGCGCACCCATTTAAGCGACCCGGACCCGCCCACGCGGTCGCGCCGCGTCAGTTTTATCTGCGTGTCCAGCGTAATGTCGCCCAGCTTTATTTTTTCAAAGACCGAAGCCATGATGGGCAGCTTGATAAGGCTGGCCGACGGGAAAAGCTGGTCGGCGTTGCGCTCCCACACGCGCCCGGTGTGCAGGTCCCTCAGGTAAATGCCCACGCGGCCGTGGTAGGCGTCCGAGGCCTTGGCCAGCTCGTTCACCATCTCGGCCCATTCCTCGTCGCGGATCGGCGACTCCACCGACTTGGGTCCTTCAATAGTTGGCGCCAGCAGGAACTTAAGCCGCGCGCCCTCGTAGTACAGCGCGAACCCGCACCCCACCAGCACCAGGGCCAGCAGGAATTTCTTAAAGAACCCGCCGGGCACGCCGCCGCCGGCCGGCTCCTGGGCCGGCCTGGCGGGCATGTTGAAGTGTCGGTGCTGATGATGCTGCTGCAAGAGGTGCTCCGTGCGGCGGGGACGCCGCGGGCCCGGTTACGCCTGGACTTTAAGGTCCAGGGCGTCGCCTTCGCCCTTGTAGTCCACTTTCACCACGTCGCCCTTCGTCATGGTGCTGTTAAGGAGGAACTCCGCCATGGGGTCCTCCAGGTATTTCTGCACGGTGCGGATAAGCGGGCGGGCGCCGTAGTTGGGGTCGAAGCCTTTCTTCACCAGGAAGGTCTTGGCGGCCTGCGTAATGGTGAACTTCACGCCCTTGTCTTCGAGCTTTTTAGTGACCTTCACCAGGCTAAGTTCCAGGATCTTCTCGGTGTCCACCTCGGTAAGCGGGCGGAACACTATGACCTCGTCGATGCGGTTGACGAATTCGGGGTTGAAGACGCGCTTCACCTCGTCCATCACGGTGTCCTTCATTTCCTTGTAATCCTTCTCTTTGTCCTCGGTCGGCATAAAGCCCAGGGTCTTGCCCTTGCTTATCAGGCGGGCACCCACGTTGGAGGTCATGATGAGGATGGAATTCTTGAAGCTCACCTTGTGGCCCAGGCTGTCGGTCAGCGTGCCCTCGTCCATGATCTGGAGGAGGATGTTGAACACGTCGGGGTGGGCCTTTTCTATTTCGTCCAGCACCACCACGGAGTACGGCTTGCGGCGCACCAGTTCGGTGAGCTTGCCGCCTTCTTCGTAACCCACGTAGCCGGGAGGCGCGCCGATGAGGCGGCTCACGGAGAACTTCTCCATGTACTCGCTCATGTCTATGCGCACCATGGCCTCTTCGTTGCCGAACAGGAAGTCCGCCAGCACGCGCGCCAGCTCCGTCTTACCCACACCCGTCGGGCCCAGGAAGATGAAGTTACCGATGGGCCGCTTGGGGTCCTTCATGCCGGTGCGGCTGCGCTTGATGGCCTGGGAAACTATGGTCACGGCCTCGTCCTGGCCGATGAGCCGCTTATGGATCTCGCCTTCCATGTGCTGCAGCTTCTGCGTCTCGGTCTCGGTCATGCGGGTGACCGGGATGCCGGTCCACTTGGAGGCTATGCCGGCTATATCTTCTTCCGTCACCTCCGGGAAAACCTTGTCGCGGCCTTCGCGCCATTTCTTGCGGGCGTCTTCCAGGGCCTTCTTAAGTTCCTTCTCGCGGTCGCGCAGTTTGGCGGCCTTCTCGTATTCCTGGCCGTAAATGGCGGCGTTCTTGGTCTTGGAAGCCTCTTCTATCTCGGCCTCCTTCTCCTTGAACTCCGGCGGGGCAACGGACAGCTTCAGGCGGGCGCGGCTGCCGGCCTCGTCGAGCAGGTCTATGGCCTTGTCCGGCAGGGCGCGGTCGGTGATGTATTTATCCGACAGCTGCGCCGCGGCGAAGATGGCCGGGTCGGTGTACTTGCACTTGTGGTGGCTTTCGTATTTTTCCTGCAGGCCCTTGAGGATCTCTATGGTCTCCTCCACGGTGGGCTGCTCCACCACCACCGGCTGGAAGCGGCGCTCCAGGGCGGGGTCGTGCTCGATGTGCTTGCGGTACTCGTCGAAGGTGGTGGCGCCGATGCACTGCAGTTCGCCGCGGGCCAGCGCGGGCTTGAGCATGTTGGAGGCGTCTATGGCGCCCTCGGCGGCGCCGGCGCCTATGACGGTGTGCAGCTCGTCGATGAACATGATGATGGAGTTCTTGGCCTTGCGGATCTCCTCGATGATGCCCTTAAGGCGCTGCTCGAACTCGCCGCGGTACTTGGTGCCCGCCACGATGGACGCCAGGTCCAGGGAGAGCAGGCGCTTGCCTATAAGGGTGTCGGAGATCTCGCCGGCGGCTATTTTCTGGGCGAGGCCTTCCACAATGGCGGTCTTACCCACGCCGGGCTCGCCCACCAGCACGGGGTTGTTCTTGGTGCGGCGGCCGAGCACCTGTATGAGGCGGTCCACTTCGTTGGCGCGGCCTATCACGGGGTCCAGCTTGCCTTCCTTGGCCATCTGGGTCATGTCGCGGGCGAATTCGTCCAGGATGGGGGTCTTGGTCTTGCTCTTGGCCCCGGAGTGGGAGCGGCTCTTGGCTTCGGGAGCCTGGGCCTCCTTGGGGGAATCTTTCTGCTCCATCTCGCCGAGGATGCTGAGCACCTCTTCGCGGACGGTCTCGAGTTTAAGGCCCAGGTTCTCGAGCACGCGGGCGGCCACGCCTTCTTCTTCGCGGATAAGGCCCAGCAGGATGTGCTCGGTGCCTATGTAGGAGTGGCTCATGTGCTGGGCTTCTTCTACGGCGTATTCCAGCACTTTCTTGGCGCGCGGGGTGAAGGGGATCTCGCCCAGCAGCATCATGTTGTCGCCGGTGCCCACTATTTTTTCTATCTCGGCGCGCACTTTGCGCAGGTCTATGCCCAGGTTCTGGAAGACCTGGCTGGCCACGCCCTCGGAGAGGGCTATGAGGCCGAGCAGGATGTGCTCGGTGCCCACGTAGTCGTGATTAAGGCGTTTGGCCTCTTCCTGGGCGATGAGGATAACGCGCTGCGCCCTGTCGGTAAATCTGGTTCCCATGTGAGTTCCTCCGTACTGTGTTGCAAATCGTGAGAATACGAACAAAATCTGCGGCGAAAATGCTCTTCGCCGAACCTATATTATGACACAACGGGCGGTGGAATTCAACTTCCCCGAATGCAATTATAATTGTAATTAAAGGGAACAGCGAGGGGGTGGCACCTTCGCCGTTCTGCTTGCTACCTGCTTTGGCGCACTTTTATCCGGAAGCCTTCCACGGCGGTCACTTCCACTTCGGCGCCGGCCGGGATATCTCCGGAAACGCTTTGGGCGTCCCACAGTTCCCCCGCCACCAGCACCTTGCCTTTGGGCGCCAGCGCGGTCTTGGCCAGGCCGCGTTTTTCACGCAGGCTTTCTATGCCGGTGACCACTTTGCGCAGCTGGGCGCGGGCAACCACAAAAGCCAGCGCGGCCACCACGCCTATAAGGCCTATTATGGTGGCCAGCACCATATGCATGGAAACCGAAAGCCCGCCCAGCGACGGCTGGTTGAACAGCATCAGCGCGCCCAGCAGAATGGACGCCGCGCCGCCCAGCGTAAGCAGGCCGTAGCTTACCACCTTTATCTCCGCTATGAAGAACAAAAAGCCCAGCAGGATAAGCGCCACGCCGGCAAAATTGGCGGACAGCGTCTGGAAGGAGTAAAAAGCCATCACCAGCGACACCGCGCCCACCACGCCGGGCAGGATAAGCCCCGGGTTGTAAAGTTCTATGAACAGCCCGGCCGCGCCCAGGCTCATCAGGATCATGGCGATGTCCGGGTTGGTGATGGTGGCCAGGAAATTCTGCCGCCGCGTCTGGCGCAGGTAGTCCACCTGCGCGCCCGCGGTCTTAAGCGCGCCAAATTCCCCGGCGGTCCGCCCGTCGGCTTTGGCCAAAAAGTCGCTCACGTCGGACGCCACCAGGTCCGCCACGCCGGTCTTCACGGCTTCCTCGGCCGAAATGGATTCGCTCCTGGTCACCGACTTCATGGCCCAGTCCGCGTTGCGGCCGGTCTTCTGCGCTATGGACTTCATATAGGCGGAGGCGTCGTTAACCACCTTCTCCTCCATCGGCGCCTTTTCCTTCTTCTTGGGATCCCCAAAACCGCCCAACGGGGAACCGCCGCCCAGCATAACCGGGTGCGCCGCGCCTATATTGGTGCCGGGGGCCATGCCCACCAGCGGCGACGCCATGGAAATAAAAACGCCGGCGGAAGCCGCGCGCGCGCCCTGGGGCGAAACGTAAACCGCCACCGGCTTTTTGGAGGCCAGCATGGCCTTAATGATGATTCGCATGGAAGAATCCAGCCCGCCGGGCGTGTCCAGCGCCACCACCAGCAGGTCGGCGCCCCCGGGCGCGTTAACCTTGTCCACCGCGCCGGACAGGAACTCGGCCGCGGCCGGTGTTATTACTCCGGAATACGGCGCCACCAGCACGCGCTTTACCTCGTAAACTTTTAGACTTTTATGCGCAGGCGCCGCGGCCGCGGGCAGCGCGGCGGCAAACGCGACTAGCATGGAAAAGACGGTTTTAAGGTTCATAAAATTTCTCCTGTACCCTTCGTTCCAATTATACATTTTGTTAGAATAAACCCATGAGCTGGTGCGTACTAACCGCGGGCGAGCAACCGCCCCTGCAGCCGGTGCTGGCGGCCATTTTGGGCGCGGCTTTTAAACTGGACCGCGACACGGCCGCCAAAGAAGCGCGCCGCGGCTGGGGCCTGCTGGGCCGCAACCTGGACGACGCCACCACCGAAAAACTGGAAGAAGCCGCCGCGGTTTACGACGTAAAACTGCTGAAACTGCCGGAACAGGGCCTGCCCGCCCTGCCCGCGCCCCGGCCCGCCAAAAAAGTTATCTTCTCGCCGGGCTCGGCGCTGTTCACGCTGGAGGGCGCGGAGCTGCCCTGCGCCCCGGACCGCGTGCTGGTACTGGCCGCGGCGCCCGTAAAAGAAGAATTTTTCCGCGAAATCAAGACCAGCGAGGGCCCTTCGTCCAAAGAAAAAGCCGTGCGCATGGGGATAATGGCCGTGACCGGCCTGCCCATAGGCCTGGGAAAAACCAAGGAAACCGTAAAGCAGGTAAAGTCCTTCGAAACCTCTTTCTACATGGACCTCCTGCTCGACGGCGGGGCGGAAAGGCTGCGCGTAGCCTCCGACGATTTCGATTTTTCCGGCCTGAAGGAAAAAAAGACCTATTCCAGCCAGCTCAACTTCCGTCTGCTCTGCGCGGAACTGGCCGCCTTTGCGCCGGCCGCCGCAAAGAACGCGGGCATAAGTGCCATTTTAGCCGGCCGCCCGCTCACCCCGCTGCCGTACGACGGCCTTTCCGACCTGGAAACCGAAACCCTGCGCCTGTTGCTGGCCCGGGGCAAATAAAAAAGCCGGCCCAAAGGCCGGCTTTTTTACGCGGGGCCGGTCAGCTCAGCGCAGCCTCCACCGCGGCCATGAACTGGTTCACATTGAAAGGTTTTTCAAAATACCCGGTAAGCCCCTCGTGCTCCGGGCGGTTGCCCTCGGTGGAAGACCCGGTTACCAGGAAGCTTTTGGCGTCCTTCTTTTTTGAGCGGAACATGCCTATCAGGTCGGTCCCTTTCCCGTCCGGGAAATCGAAATCCGTAATAAGCAGGTCGTAGGCGTTGGAGCCTATAAGCGCCGAGGCCTCCGCCACGCTGGCGGCAATGGCCACCGAATGCTGGGTACTCTCGAAGATGCGCTTATAAAGCTTCAGCATCGAAACGTCGTCGTCTGCAACAAGTATTTTTGCCGCCATGGTCCCTTTCCCCTTCCTGCCCTAACCCTTTCCCCTATGTAACTATTGTTACACATTTAACGCTGCCGGAAAAGTGCCTTACGGCCCACAAACCCGGCGTTTTTAGGCCTATGACACAGGTCAAACCCTCCAGGCCGGCCATACCCCCCCGCGCCCGCCCGAAAGCACGCACACGTGCGCGCCCGACGGGGAACCAGCGCCTTCCCAGGCCGCCCTGGCCAGCGCGGCAGGGGCCCCGCCCGCGGCGTCCAGCACCAGCACCACCCCCAGGCCTCCCAGGGAATTTTTCTTCTTAAAGGCGCCGGCTTGTTTTATTTTCGCCCGGACTTTTGTGGCCAGCGCGGCCGCCGGCTTTACGCAACCGGGCGCGCAGAAAGAACTGCGCCTGGTAACGCATTGCACTTCAAAAGCGTACAGCGTGCCCGCCCTGGCCGCCAGGATATCCGCCGTGGGGCTTACCGAAGGCGGCACCAGCCGGATACCGCAAAAGCCCTGCGCCGCCAGAAAAACCACCGCCCGCAGTTCGGCCTGCGCGGCGGCAAGCCGCCCGTTGTCCTTATTGGAAGTTTCGTAGCCGGTCTCAAAAAGCACCAGGGCCGGGTCCAGGCCCAGTATGGCGCCGGCCTGGGCCAGCAGCGGCGCGTCGGGCGAGGGGCTCTTTTTCATGAGCCAAGCAGGCTGAGCAGCAGTTTAATGTTCAGGAAAGTGACCGCCAGGCCGATGAGCAGCAGCAGCGCTGTGTCCAGCCCGCTGTTGGCATGGCGGCCCATGACTTTTTTAGAGGAGGTAAGGTACACCTGCAGGAAGATGGTGAAAGGCAGCTGCACGCTCAGCGCCATCTGCGAAAGGATAAGCCCGCGGAAAGGATCGGTGATGAAAAAGATTATCAGCAGCGCCGCCGCCAGGGAGATATACACGCCAAGCCGGCTGTGGTTGTCGGCCAGGTTCATGGGCTCGCCGTAGAGGCCGGCAAAGATGGACGCGCCGGCCATGCCCGACGTAACGCTGGAGGCCACCCCGGCCAGCAGCAGCGCCAGCGCGAACACCGTGGAAGCGCCCCCGCCCAGGAGCGGCACCAGCATGGCCTGCGCCTGGGGAAGTTCCGTAACCACGGTTCCCGCCGCGTAAAAAGTGGCCGCCGCCATTATTATCATGGCGCTGTTTATGGCCCAGCCCACCAGCATGGAAAGCAGCGTGTCCACGAACTCGTACTTAAGCTGCAGCTGGATAACTTTTTCGTCCTCCAGGTTCCACTGGCGGCTCTGGATCACCTCGGAATGCAGGAACAGATTATGCGGCATCACCACCGCACCCAGCACGCTCATCACAATAAGCATGGAGCCGTGGGGCAGGGCCGGTGTTAGCCAGCCGGCCGCGGTCGCGTGCCAGTCTACCGGGGCCAGCTTGAGCTCGTATATAAAGGAAAGGCCTATAAGCGACACAAAACCTATTATCCACTTCTCCAGACGCCGGTAGGTATTGGACAGCAGCAAAAAGACCACCAGCCCGGTTACCAGCGCCGCGCCCAGCTTGAGCGGCACGCCAAAAAGCATCTGCAAAGCTATGGCCCCGCCGAGTATTTCCGCCAGCGACGTGGAGACCGACGCCGCCATGGCCGACCACAACAGCGGCCGCGCCGCCGCGCGCGGCAGGTGCTTGTTGGCGGCCTCGCTCAGGCACAGGCCGGTGGCAATGCCCAGGTGCGCCACGTTGTGCTGCAGGATAATGAGCATCAGCGTGGACAGCGTAACCATCCACAGCAGGGAATAACCGTAGGAGGAACCGGCCGCCAGGTTGCTGGCCCAGTTGCCGGGGTCTATAAAACCCACCGTCACCAGCAGGCCCGGGCCGATGTATTTAAGCAGCTCGCGCGCGCCAAAAACGCGTTTGTGATGCCTGTCTTTAAGGTCCTGCCAGAAGCCGGCCATAACCCAATAATACAATTTTCAAAGTTTGCTAGAATCATCCAATGCAACGCGCTTACCGCATTCTTTGCGTGGACGACGAAGATTTCAACCTCGAGATCCTGGAAACCCTGCTTACCCCTTACGGCTACGAAGTGGTTACCGCCATGGACGGAAAGAGCGCCCTTGAGACGCTGGCCAAGAAGAACATAGACCTGGTACTGGCCGACATCAACATGCCGGTAATGAACGGCCACGAACTCTGCGCCGCCATCCGCGCCGACGCGGACCTTAAGCACATCCCCGTGGTAATGATCACCTCGCTGGATTCGCGCGATAACAAGCTGCGCAGCATTGCCGCCGGGGCGGACGAGTTCCTGTCCAAGCCCGTGGACGGCGCGGAGCTGCTGCTGCGCGTGCGCAACATCCTGACCTCGCGCGAATACGAGGACGCCTTCACCTACCTTATCCACTCGCTGGCGCGCGCGGCCGAAGCCAACGACCTGGACACCGGCAACCACATCCTGCGCGTGGGCGAGTTCGCGGCGCTGATAGCGCGCGAGCTGGGCCAGCCCGAAAAATTCATAGAGAACATCCGCCTGCAGGCCACCCTGCACGACGTGGGCAAGGTACACGTACCCAGCCACATCCTTAAGAAGTCCGGCCTGCTGGACCCCGACGAGATGGAAGAGATGAAGAAGCACCCCGCCTTTGGCGCGCTCATAATAGGCGACCACCCCCACCTGGAGAGCGGCAAAAAAATAGCCCTCTGCCACCACGAAAAGTGGGACGGCACCGGCTACCCGAAAGGTCTTAAGGGAGAGGAAATACCGCTGGAAGCGCGGATAGTGGCCATGGCGGACTGTTACGACGCGCTGCGCAACTCCCGCGTGTACAAACCCTGTTACGACCACGCCGGCGCGGTGCGCATAATAACCGTGGGCGACGAACGCCTGAAGCCGGAACACTTCGATCCCAAGGTGCTCGAGATCTTCAAGCGCATCGCCCCCCAATTGGAAACTCTCTACGAAAAAATGAAGGACGACCCGGCCTGCAAAGAGTAAAGGACCCGCGGCGGGTTATTTCTTTTTCAGTTCGGCGGTGTAGGCGGAGTGAAAAGCCTTCATTTTCTCCACCAGCGCCAGGATGTCTTCTTTGGGCGGCAGGAACGTGGTACGGAAGTGCAGCGTACCCGGCGCCTGGCCAAAGCCCGACCCCGGCACCACGCAGATCCCCGTCTCTTCCAGCAGGCGCAGGCAATATTCCTCGTCGCGCGCGGCCCCGTACTTCTGCAGTTCGGCCGGGCTCATTTTAGCCGGGTAGCTGCCCTTGGGGTGCGGCAGTTCGAAGCGCACAAAAGCGTACATGGCGCCCTGCGGCACGTCTATGTGCATGCCCTCTATGGCGGACAGGCCCTTACCCAATATCCCGGCCTTCTCTTTAAGGTCGCCCAGGATGCCGTCGCGTTCCTTAACGTAAAGTTCGTAGCTCTCGTCGCCTTTAACGGGCGGCGCCACCATAAGGTAGGTCACCACCTGGCCGTCCACGTTGGAGCACAGGCCTATGCTCTGCAGCTTCACCAGTTCGGCGTAAACCTCGTCGGACATGTTGCGCACTTCCATGTAGCCGCCGCGGTGGCCGCATTCGCCTAAAAAGCCCTTGGAGACCGAATGAAAGCTGAACAACGTGGCTTCGGTCTCGCCCATGTCGTGCATGACCTTGGCAAAAGACACGAACTTATGCCCGGGCGCGTACACGTTCTCCTGGTAAACCTCGTCGGCCATAATGGCCAGGTGGTGCTTGCGCGCGAAGCGGATAACCATCTCTATGTTCTCGTGCGACAGCAGCGCGCCCGTGGGGTTGCCAGGGTTGATCACCGCTATGGCCACCGGGTTGATGCCGGCTTTTTTTGCGCCCTCGTAGCTGGCGTTCAGTTCCTTCTCGTTAAGCTGCCAGCCGGCGCCTTCGTCCAGGAAGTAATTTATCTGCTTGGCGCCGTACAGTTCTATAGTGGCGCTGTACAGCGGGTACTGCGGGATGGGGATCATGTAGCCGTCGTTCTCGTGGTTGGTAAGCAGCGTGAACGCGGCCTGCACGCCCTTGGACGCCCCGTCGGTAAGGAGCACGCGGTTCATATCCGCGGGGATGCCGTCGCGGTGGTGAATAAAGTCGGCCACGGCCTTGCGGATGAAAGGGATGCCCGCGCTCTGCGTATAGGCGCCGGTGCCGCTGGGGTTGTGGCCCAGAATGGTTTTGGCGCGCTTCACCGCGTCCGCCGGGAACAACTTGGCCGCCTCCGGCGAGTCCATGAGCGCCGGGTATTCAAGCAGGCTAAGCACCTGCCGCACAAAGGTGAGGGGCTTCTGCTTAAGCGCCTGGGGATTGCCTATATTGCAGTAAATTATCTTATGGCCCTTGCCTTCCAGTTCCTGCGCGCGGTTAACTATCTTGCCGCGTACGGCGTAACGGGCTTTTAAAAGTTTGGAGTTAACATCGGTGAGTTTTACCATATCTTAATTATATAACTCTGCCTCCAAAAACAAAAGCCGCCGGGCAGCCGGCGGCCGGGAGCGCGGGCGGCGGGGAATTTACCTCCGTTCCCTGACCGCCGTTTCCACCACGTTCAGCAGTTCCGCCAGCGGGGTGCCCTTCAGAACGCGCGCGTCGGCCGCGCAGGCCCCTTCCTGGTCGGCGCCGCTGTAAACCACCAGCGCCATCTTATTAAACCTGGCGTCGCCGCGCACCCTGGCGCAAAAATCTGCAGAATTGCCGTCGGGCAGGTCGCCGTCCAGCAGCACGCAGTCGGGCAGGGCCTGCTCCAGCAGGCCCGCGGCCTCTTTCCAGGTGGCGGCGCACAGCGCCTCGTGATTTAATTCGGAAAAGAAACGGCAGAGAACTTTCTTAAGGGCCGCGTCGTCGTCGGCTATCAGTATTTTCATCGGTGCCTTCCATGGATGCTCAACGTAGTAAAAACAACCATGATTATAATACTAATTCTTCCGCGGCCGGGCAAAAAGGACCGCCGGGGCCTGCCCCGGCGGTCCAGACAGAGCCGGCCGGGCCGGTCTATTTCATCTGCTTGGCCAAGTGCGCCCAGCCCTGCTTGAGCTCGGCGGTAAGGGCCTTTATTTCGGCCGCGCCCACCTTCTCCAGTTTGGCGTATTTGGCCGCCACGTCGTCCACTATTTTCTCGTAGTCCTCGCGGTCCATGGCCTTAACCTTCTCCACTTTCTCAAGGATCTCGCCCTTCATCTTAAGGGTCCAGCCGGCTATGATCTCGCGGTTCTTGGCGCCGCGCTTGCCGGTGAGGAAGTAAGCGCCTATGGCGGCCAGGGCCGCCAGGCCTATGCCCGCGCCTATAACTTTTTCTTTTTTCATAATGTGCTCCTTATAAATCGGCTTCTGCATTGAATATACAAAAATTCCGGCCGGCGCAAACAGCCGCTACTCTTTTTTAGGCGCCTGGTCGCCGGGGAACACCAGCTCTTCCGCCGGGAAACCCAGCACCCGCGCCTTGGAGACCAGCATCTCAAGGGTGCCGTTGGGCAGCTGGGGCGTGCGGGCCAGTATCCACAGGTAGTCCGGGCTGGGCCCGGCCACCAGCGCGTAGCTGTAATCCCCCGCCAGCTCTATGATGTTATAGTCGCCGTAAAAAGGCCGGAAGAAACTTACCTTCAGTTCCCCCACGGTCTTTTCCCCGCGAAAATAGACGCGCCCCGTGGCGGTTTTCCACTTGTTTTTGTCCGTGCTGTAGCCGCGGTTCACCACGTTAACGCCGCCGTCGGGCCGCAGCGTATATTCCGCCGTAACGCTGGTAAGCCCGTTCTCGAAGCTGTGGCTCAGCCGCGCCACCTCGTGCCAGGTGCCCAGGTAGCGGTTAAGGTCAAAACCCTTCACCGTTTCCACGCCCCTGGGCAGGCTGGCGCAGCCCGCGCAAAAGAGCCTCAGCAGCGCCGCAAAATATTTATTCATGCCGGCTACTCCTTGTAAGTTACGCTCACCGACGCTTTCTCCGCGTCCCCGGCCGCTTTGGCCTTGTAAGGCCGCGGGCCGGCGTTGATGTAAGTTTCAAAAGCCCTGGCCGTGTCCAGCGCGGTCTGCCCGGGCTTTAGCGCCAGCATTATGTTCCAGCCGGCCACGTGGTTAACCGTGCCGTCGGGCCGCATGTAGCGGAAAATACTCAGCCACAGGCTCATGGTGCCGTCTATGCCGCCGGCGCTGTCGCGCCCGGCCGCCGTGCCGGTAAATTCCGCCACGCCGGCTTTGCCGCCAACCGTAACTTTATGCGCGGCCACGGCCACGCCCTGCGTCTTGTCGTAAGAAGACGCCGTCAGTTCGGCCCCCTTGGCCAGTTCCACCGCGGGATCGTATTTATAATTCTCGTTAGTCACAAGCCACCCCCCTAACCTGCTGAAAGTCTACAAAATTCCGGGCAGGCAAAAAAAAGACCGGGGCCCTCCCTCGCCCCGGTCTTTTATAACCCCGGCTTAACTCGGCTTAACCGCCGGCGCGTCAGCGCTTGCGGCCGCGCTTGCCCGGCGCCGGAGCGGCCTCGGCCGCACCGTCGGGCCCGGGCAGCTCTTCCGGCCAGCCGGCGTCCGCCACGTGCTCGCCCGGCGCGTGGTCGGGCGGGGCCGCGTGCTCCGCGCCCTCCCCCGCGTGCCCCTCCGGCCTGCCGCCGCCCAGGAACTCTATGCCGTCCACGTACACCAGCATTTTGCTGTGGTGCTTGCCGTCCTCCTTGCCGTCCCACTGCTCCAGCACCAGGTGCCCCTCCACGTACACCTGCCGCCCCTTCTGCAGTTTGGCCGCCAGGTCCGCCAGTTTGCGGCCGTGCTCGTGGTTATAGGCCTTCATGTTAACCCACACCGGCGCTTCTTCCCACTCTCCGGTCTGCGCGTTCTTGCGGCGGTTGTTAACGGCAAAGCCCAGGTTGGCCACCTTGCCGCCGTTCTTGAACTCCGTCACCTCCGGGTCCCGCGTCAGCCGCCCTATCAGCATCACTTTATTCAAGTTCCCCATACGTCCCCCTAAGTTTGATCTGCCACGCCAATAGCATAGCAGGCCAACCCGACAGCGTAGTGTCGCTCATTAGAGGGTTATTTTTCAAAAAAAAGGCCCCTTCCACAGTTTTGTGGCATGTTTTCGTCTAAAATCCGCTACGATATCCCTCCGTTCAAGGCTTCTACGCTACCGGGTTCTCTCTTATTTGACGTCGGACGAAGCCGCGCCAGTCACTCATCAGGATC
>JACRER010000041.1 GCA_016234365.1 Elusimicrobiota bacterium
GGCGCTGCTGGCTTTCAGCGCGCTGACCGCCTTCTTCAACTCGCTGACGCCCGAGATCTTCTTCGACGCGCTGTTCTACCACCTGGGCATGCCCAACTTCTACGTCAGGGAAGGGGCCGTGGTAGCCGCCCCCTGGAACCTCAGCTCCGCGTTCCCTTACCTGATGCACATGCTCTACGCGCTGGCGCTGGCCGTTTCCGACGGGGTTTTGGCAAAACTGCTGCACTACGCCACCGGGCTCCTGCTCGCCGTCACGGTATTCAGCTTCGCGGCGAGGTTTTCTAAGCTCTCTTCCGGCATCCTGGCTGCGGCCATTTTCTTCTGCACGCCGATGGTGGTCCTTAACTGGTCCGTCGCCGGCGTGGAAATAGCCTCGGCCCTGTTCACCTTCGCCGCCGTCTTTTCGCTGGTACTGCTGCTGGAAAGCCCCGCGGAGGGACGCACCGGGCCGCTGCTGCGCGCGGCGCTGTTCACGGGGCTGGCCTGCAGCACCAAGTATCCGGCCTTTTTCACCGGAGTGGCCGGCGCGGTGCTGCTGCTGCTCTACGGAGGCACAGCGGCCGGGACGCCGCTGCCCGGGGCCAGGCGCCGCACCGAATTCCTGATCTACTCCGCCGTGGTCCTGCTGGTGGTGTCGCCCTGGCTCATAAAGAACCTCGTCTTCTTCGGTAACCCGCTCTATCCGTTCCTCGGAAAACTTTTCGGCGCGGGCCCCGACCCGGACAAATGGCAATTTTTCCTCTCGGACGGCCTCACGCGGGACCTGCCGCAGACGCTGCGCAGCTGGCCGCTCCTGCGCGATATGCTGCTGCACCCCTGGAACACGGCCATGAAGGGGACCAGCAACGCGGACTTTATCGGGGTCGCCTACCTGGCCCTGCTCCCGCTCCCTTTCCTGATCAAAGGCGGCTCCCGTGTCAACCGCTGCCTCGCGGTCTTCTGCCTGGTGATGTGGGTCTCCTGGTTCACCACCACGCGCATGCCGCGCTACTTCATCCCGACGCTGGCCGTGCTGGCCTTCCTGCTGGCCGACGCGCTGCGGCGCGCCCGGTACGCGGCCGTGCGCTGGCCGCTGGGGGTGGCCCTCTGGGGCATTATGTTCTGCGGCGTGCAGTGGGCCGGTTTCCTGATGGCCAGGCAGGACGGCTGGCAGCCGGTCTTCGGCTACACCGACGAGGCCGCCTACCTCGGCATCTGGCATTCCACCTACCCCAACCCCTATTACCAGGCTATGGAGTTCGTAAACAAATCCCTTCCGGCCGACAGCCGCGTGCTGTTCGCCGGGGAAACGCGCTCGCTCTACTGCCGGCGGCGCTACATAGCGCCCTCCGTGCACGACGTGCACCCGCTGGTGACCTGGGCGCGCAAAGCCCCCGACGCGGAGGCGCTGCAACGCGAGGTGCGCGCCAACGGCGTCACGCATCTCTTCCTGAACCTGAGCGAAGCCATGCGCCTGCGCAGCTACCGGCTCTTCCAGTGGGACGACCGCTCCAACAAGGTCTTCTCCGAGTGGTGGCGCAAACACGTAAAACTGGTCTGGCAGCAGGCCGACCAGCGCAACCCGGACAGGTCGCTGCTTTTTGTCTATGAAATAACGGACTCGGTGCCGCCCGGGAAGGCCGAACAGGACCTGCTCTCCTCCCTCTACGAGCTCGAAAAAAAGGCGCCGAAATGACCACGCCCGAACGGAACATGGAAACGGTCAACTGCAACCTGTGCGGGGGGGATTGCGCCGAGCCGTACCTGGAACTCAACGGGCTCACCATCCGCAAGTGCCCTGGCTGCGGCCTGCTCTACGTGAATCCGCGCCCCAGGCCGGAAGCCCTTAAAGAGCTGTACACCGCCGATTATTTTTCCAACCGGGATAACTGCTTCAAGGGCCGCTACTTCGGCTACGTCGACTACGCCGGCAACCGCGGCGAGATCACGGATTCTTTCCGGCCCCGGCTGGAACGGATAGAGGCCGTCCTGGGCGGCCGGCGCGGCCGGCTGCTGGACATCGGCTGCGCGCTCGGCTATTTCCTGCACCTGGCGGCCCAGAACGGCTGGCAGGTTTACGGCACGGACGTTTCCGCGGCCGCCGCGGCCAGCGCCGCCGGCGTCCCAGGCGCCTCCGTGTTCTGCGGGCCGGTGGAGGCGGCCGGCTTCGCGCCCGGCTCCTTCGACGCGGTCACCATGTGGGACGTGATAGAACATCTGCCGGACCCCGCGGCCACCGTTCGGCACGCCAACAAACTCCTTAAACCCGGCGGCGTCTTCGCCCTGGTCACGCCGGACGCCGGCAGCCTGGCGGCGCGGCTGCTGCGCTCGCGCTGGCCGGAATTCCGCCGCATAGAGGAACATATTTACTTCTTTTCGCGCGGAACGCTGGCCGCGCTGCTGAAAAAACACGGCTTCGAAGTGGTGCGGGTGGAAGGGGCGGGGCGCATCTTCGACGTGACCTCCATCATCAACGAGATGAAGATCTATAACTTCAAATTCTTCGGCGCCCTCAGTTCCCTCAGCGAACGCCTGGGCCTGTCGAACCTGAAGATCTACGTCAAGCCCGGCTACAAGCTGGCCATGTACGCGCGCAAGATAAAGGAAATATAAGGACTTCCGGGAGAAAAAAAAGGCCGGGCCCATATGGACCCGGCCTTTCTTTTTTTGCGGCGCCCGTTACTTCTCCAGCACCTCTATGTTGGCGCGGGGCACCACTATCACCTCGCCGCCGTCCAGCGTAACTTCCAGCACGCGCGCGTGGGACTCGCTGCCTATCATGGTCAGTTCGGGCGGCAGGGACTTTACCGTGCCTATCACGCCGAAGTGCGGCTCGCGGATGATGCGGATAGGGTCGCCCGGTTCTATCCAGCCGCGGCCCTGGTCGCGTTTGCACTCCGTGACGTTCTTGGGGAAACCGGGGACAATGATCTCGGGGCGCATCACGCCGGCGCGGATCTGGGTGGCGCCGGAAACGCTGGCTTTCTCGCCGTTGCGCGAAGCCAGCAGTTTGAAGGTGTACTCGGCCATGGGGATCATGCCGAAACCCTCGGTCACTATCAGGGTTATGCCCACCTGCTCGGTGCCGGTCACGGCCACGCCGATATCGTAGCCCAGCAGCTGGCGCAGGTCGCGGTCGTGGATGCCGCCCACGACTATCGCCTTTACGCCGAGTTCCACGGCGCGCTTGATAGTGGACAGGCCGGCGTGCTTGCCGCCTATCACGATCTTGCCGCGGGCGGCCTCGGTAAGGGCCTCCGGAGCCAGCTCCTCGTCGGGGCTCTTGGCGGCCATCAGGATCTCGCCGTTAACCTCGCCGCCGATGCCGAAGATACCCTGGATGAAGGTGCCCTCGGCTTCCACGGTCACGCCGAAGTTGGGGGTGACTTCCACCACCTTGCCCTTGATATAGGCCTGCAGCGGCAGCACCTTGGGCGGCTCGCGCAGCATCATCTGCCCGGTCACATAAGAGAGCGAATCCACGGTCCCGTCGATAGGCGACTCGATGGCGGTCTTGAACCACGCGATGAAAGGCTTGTTCTCCGCGATGATCTCGCCTTTCTTCACGGGGTCGCCTTCTTTCTTGAGCAGGTATCCCTTGATCTCCTCGGGCTGGCAGCCCAGGCGGTTGGCGATGTTGACCGGGAACACCTTGCCTGGCAGTTCGGTCTTGGCCACTACGTCGGTAGCGTCCACCTGCTTGCCGTCCTCCACCAGCACCGTGCCGGGTATCGGCAGCAGGCGCTTTTTGCGGAACAGCGTGCAGGGCATTACTTTAAGTCCGGGGGTATATGCGTGAGCCATAAATTTCTCCTTTGTCTTTCGGGGAAAACTTCCCTAAACCGGGTACATCCCCATGGATTTGTACCACTTGTTAAGGTCGTCGCGGCGCTTGCCGTGGTCCTTGGCCAGGTTGAAAGGCCGGCCGCGGCCGTCGAGCACCAGGCCCACCACGCCGCCTTCGATATCCGCTTCCACCTTATTGCCGGAACCGGCGCCCATGTCGAAACCCTTAACGGGCTTTGCCACCAGTTTGGCCTTGGGCGCGGCGAAGGGCACGTGGATGATGTCGCCGAAGCGCAGCTGCCCGGCCTGCCGGGAGCCGTCGGAGCCGGTCACTTCCCACTCCATTATGAGCTGGCCTTCCTTGGCCAGGCCCTTGGGGGCGAGGCAGGTGCCCAGGCGCACCAGGCAGTCGTTATAGAACACGTCGAGCGCGGCCTTCTCGCTGATCTGCGCCAGCACGCCCAGGTGCGGCATCATGAAGATGGAGTCGACCGCCATGCGGGTCACGCCCTCGGGCTGGTAGGCGTCTATCATCATCAGCATCGACTGCGTGCGGCGGGGGGAATGCGCCAGGATGCCTCCGGAACCTATCACGTAGTCTAGTTTCATCACGTTGATGAGGCTGGCGCCGGACGCGGTCTGGTCGAAGGCGTCGGAGATGGAGCGTTCCTGCTGCACGCCCTTAAGGCCCACGGCCAGCGCCTTGTGCTGGTCGAAAGCCAGGCGCAGCGCTTCGCGCGATACCGCGTGCTCGATCTGCAGGTCTTCCACGGTCTGCGGGATGGTGGTGGGGCGGATCATCTTGTTCTTGAGGCGGTTGCGCAGGTCCTGCTCCTCGATGTCGAAGGGCAGCCAGCGCAGGATGTTCGCCAGGCCCGCCTCGGCCATAACGTTGGAGATGGAGTAGCTCATGCCCAGGTTGGCGCTGACGGTGCGGTTGAAGACCTCGCTGAACACGGAGAACACGTCGGTGGTGGCGCCGCCGATGTCCACGGCCAGCACGTTGAAGTTATTGGCCTTGGCGAACTTCTCGGTCATGGTGCCGACGGCCGCGGGGGTGGGCATGATGGGCGCGCCGACCATCTTCATCAGGCGCGGGTAGCCGGGAGCCTGCTGCATCACGTGCTCCAGGAAGATGTCGTGGATCTTGTGGCGCGCGGGCATCAGGTTCTCGCGCTCCAGCGTGGGGCGCAGGTTTTCGGTGATGATGAGGGCGGTGCGGTCCCCGAGTATTTCCTTGATCTTGTCCTGCGCTTTGTTGTTGCCGGCGTAGATGACGGGCAGCTTGTAGGAGGCGCCCAGGCGCGGCTTGGGGTCCGCGGCCTTCAGGAACTGCGCCAGTTCCACCACGTGCGTCACGGTGCCGCCGTCGGTGCCGCCGGAGAGCAGCATCATGTCGGGGCGCAACTGGCGGATGCGCTCTATCTTTTCGTGGTCCGCGCGGCCGTCGTTGGAGGCCAGCACGTCCATCACTATGGCGCCCGCGCCTAGCGCGCAGCGCTGGGCGGATTCGCCGGTCATGGCCTTCACGGCGCCGGCCACCATCATCTGCAGGCCGCCGCCGGCCGAGGAGGTGGAAACGTAGATGTCCGCGCCGACGTTGCCGTTATTGGGGGTGATTATCTTTTCGCCGTCGAGGATCTTGCGGCCGGAGAGCTCCTCCACTTCGGTGATGGAGTTCAGCACGCCTTTCGTGACGTCCTCGAAGGGGGCCTCCACGGTAGTGGGGGCTTCGCCGCGGAAGGTCTGGCGGTAAGTATCGCCTTTCTTCTCGATAAGGATGGCCTTGGTGGTGGTGCTGCCGCAGTCGGTGGCTATAATGACTTCAAGGTCTTTTTTTGACATCGGTTTCGTCCTTTTCTTTTTTCTCGGCGCTGAGCCGGCTTACCAAATATGCTACGGCCTTGCGGTTCTCCAGCATGGCCCTGTACTTCTCTACGTCTTCTTTCTTAAAGATCGCGGCAAGGGCAGGTTCTATGAAGGTCAGCCCCTGGGCGCCCAGTTCGTGCAGCGGGCCGGTGCTTTCCACCGCGAAGGCGGCTATGTCGTTAAGCCCGCGCGCGCGGACCTTTTCGGCCAGCGCGTCCAGCAGCGCCTTCTCTTGCGAAGTGGGCTCGGGGGGCTCCGGTATTTTAAAAGCGTTATCCCAGATTCCCATTATTTTTATTTTACTATAAAAGGGGCAGAGCCCGCACCGGCATGGCCTTGGCCGCCTGATGCGCATAGCGCCTGATGCGGCACTGGCATGGCCTTGAAACCCCCGCGGCGGTGGTGTATACTCTGTTCAGGGGACCGGCGCCCGGAACGCGGAGGCCTGCTTTTATGGATATTAAAAAGAATTTCAACTGGAAAACGGCGGCTGTACCGGCCGTCGCGGCCACGGCCGCCCTGGCCGTGGGGATCGCCTACTACGCAGGCGGTTCCACGCAGGACGCGGAAACCGGCTCGAAGCCGGCCGAAGTCAACTTCTCCCAAAGCCCCAACTACGCCCCCGGCCAGAACCCGCTGGCGCGCTCGGCCCAGCCTCAGGCCTCCTCTATAGAGATATTCCGCTCGGTCAATAAAGGCTATTCCACCGATGCCGCGGCCGCGCCCGTCAAGCTCAGGCAGGCCGTGAAGCCGAAGAACCGCAAGGACCTGCAGGATTTCCTGGCGCAGGTGCGCCACAACATAAATTACGAGACCGAGGCCCCGGAGGCTCCGGATGGGGGCGGCGTGACGCCTCAGCCCGGGGAGCGACGCGTCTACAACCCCGCCGGGCTGGGCAGCCGCTCGGCAGGGAAAGCGGCCGCGCTCCGGCAGAGCTCCATACCCAGGCTCAACGCTTCGGCGGGCGGCCAGCAGGCCGGCGGCCTGGGCGAAAAAAACTCGTCTTTTACGGTGGGAACTTTCGGCGGGGACGGCCCGCCCCCGGCGCTGCACGGCCCGGCGGCCGCGCGGCAGCAGCATGAGGCCGACGTGGCGGCCGCGGCTTCGGGCGGGGATGGCGCGGGAGCCTCTTCTTCCGGAAACGGCCAGGGAGGGGCGGGCGGCGGCTCCGGCCTGGCGGCCGGAGAATACGGTTCCCACGGCGGGGGCGGGGGCTCCAGGACCAGCACGGCAGGGGCCATGAAACAGGCTCAGGCAGAAGAAAAAGCGCCGCCGGCCCCGGTGGCCTATATCTGGCCCCGCAGCGTAGATTTCGGCGGCATGGCCATCAACGAGACTTCCAACCGCCTGGTGGTCGTCATGAACATCGGCGACGCCCCGCTCGTCATAGGCGGCATCGAAAATATCGACGACGCTTCGCAGTTCTTTCTGCAGGCCGACAAATGCAGTTCCTCCACGCTGGCGCCCGGCAAGAGCTGCACTTTCCAGATAAAGTTCGCCCCGCAGGCCGCCAAGGAGCACGTGACGGCTTTCTATATCCCCACCAACGACGAAGGCTCCTCCTACTACCAGACGTACATGGAGATAAAAGGCAAGGCCGCGGCTTCGCAATGGACGTCCTGGTGGGGACATTGGGGCGGACAGGCCGCGGGCCGCGTGAACAAGGCCGACTTCGGCATGGTCTCGGAGGGACAGAGCCTTACAGAAACCGTACGCGTTACCAACACCTCCGGCCAGGGCTGGTACAACCTCAAACTTAATTCGGCCAAACTCCCGGCCTGCTTCAGGATCTCCGGCGACAACTGCACCGGGACCACCCTGGGCGCGGGCCAATCCTGCGCCGCAACGGTCACCGTCACGCCCAGCGGTGCCGTTAACGCCAGGTTCGCCGGCGCCAACTACGGGCAGTACCTTTCACAGAACACGGAAACCAAGGCAAAGGTGTACAGCGCCCGCCCCAAGTACCCGCCGCTGCTGATGGAAGCCCCGGTGGAAGCGGAGCCGGCGGGCAGCTTCGCCGTGCTGGCCAGCTACAACGAGGAATTCTATACCGGCCAGCAGGAAGTGGCCGAGGTGCGGGTTTCAGGCAGGAGCACGGCACCGTTCCCGGTGCAGGGCCTGACGCGCATACACGTGTATTATTATTTCAAGTAGGTCCGCGCGGCTCGCGGAAGGCGGCGGGGCTAGGCCCCGCCGTTCTTTTTTGCCGAGGGAAAAACGGCCTTAAGCGCGGCCCCGGGACGCACCCGGTGGGCCCGGGCGGCCCCGGCGGGCAGTTCCAGCACCAGCGTGGCCGGCGCGGCGGCGCGGGCCACCTCGCTCTCCGGCTGCCCCGCGTAGGAACGCGGCACGCGGTGAAAAACTTTCAGCACCTTCAAAGCGCCGTCCAGGAAAACCATGTCCAGGTCTATCAGCGTATTCTTCATCCAGAAGGTCTTCACGTCCGGACTGGAGAAAACGAACAGCATCCCCCGGCCCGGGGCGAGTTTTTCGCGGAACATGAGGCCGCGGGCCTGTTCCTCCGGCGTGAGCGCCAGCTCGGCCGTCACGGCGGCCCCGTCCGGCAGCGTCAGCACCACCTCGCGGGCCCCTGGCGGGACCGTGAGCGCATAAGCGGCGGCGAGACAGCACAGCAGGGCCGCGCCGGCGAGGCTAATCTTCTTCGTCATCTTTTTCGAGTTTCTCTATAACGGCGGGAGCCGGCGCGGTGGAAACGGACGGCGGGGAAGCCGCGAAAGTGGAAACCGACACCAGGAAGAGCGGCGTGAGTTTCTCCACCTCCGCCTTAAGCTTCCCGCCTTCGGCGAAGAGGGCCATCGCGTCGGCCTTATGCTTCTTCGCCAGCGCGCGGAAACTGCCTTCCCTGGAAAGTTCGGCCGCGAGTTTTTTAAAGGGCACCGCGGTTTTTTCCGACATCAGGACCAGGGCCGTCAGTTCCTGGCGGTAGATGCCCTGGCGCAGGTATCTCAACGCTTCCCGCTCCGGGGCGGTGGATTCGAACACGGCGGCCAGCGTGGTACTGCTCACCTCCGAAGCCAGCGCCCAGGCGAAGGCGTCCTCGCCGGAGGTGTCCATTTTGCCTTCTTCGGAACGCAGGAAGGCGTCCGGCCCTACCTCGGCGCCAAGAAAGACCTGCGCGGCGGCCGGAGCGGCCGCCAGCATGAACACCAACAGGACCGGCGTCAGGCGCATAGGGGAACCCGGGAAGGCTTCAGAGCGACGTGGTCACCAGCGTCTCGGTGGAGAGCACGCCGGGAATGCCGCGGATCTCCTGCACTACGAGGTTGGAGAGGGTGGGAAGGTCGTCGGTCTCCATATCCAGCACCAGGTCCCAGCGGCCGAAGACGGCCGACATGTGCACCACGCTCTTGAGGGCCTTGAGCTTCTGGAGCGTCTGCTTCTCCTTGCCAGGCATGAGTTTGACGAGCACGAGTCCGGTTACCATAATTTTTCCTTTTTCAGGCGCGCAGCATTCTGTCCCGCGCCTTGTCCAGACTTAATTATACAACCGGCCGCCGCCTTATTCAATAGGCGGCGGGCGGTAAATAATTTATAATTTAACCATGAGGGCCCTTATACAGCGCGTCAAGCGCGGCGGCGTCAGCACGGAAGGGACGCAGCGCACTATCGGCCCCGGCTTCGTAGTGCTGCTCGGGGTGGGCGCAGGCGACACGGAGGCGGACGCGGACCTCTTGGCGGAAAAGACGGCCAACCTGCGCGTCTTCTCCAACTCAGGCGGCAAGTTCGACCACTCGCTGCTGGACGTGAAAGGCGAAGCCCTGGTGATCTCCCAGTTCACTCTTTACGGCGACGCCGCGCGCGGCCGCAGGCCCGATTTCACGGCGGCGGCCAGGCCGGAAGAGGCTAACCGCCTGTACGAATATTTCGTGAAAACCCTCGGAGCGAAAGGCGTGCCGGTAAAGACCGGCGTCTTTGCCGCGGACATGCAAGTGGAGATAATCAACGACGGCCCCGTCACCATCTGGCTGGACAGCCGTCAGCTCTGAAAGTATGAAGAACAAAACACTGCTCCTTTTAACCCTGGCCGCGGCGTTCGCCGCCGCCGGCTGCCTCAGCCCCATCATGTTCAAGAAGGGCGCGTACGCGATGGACGACTGGGAGACCTGGACCGGCTGGAACGACGCTTACGGCTCCCACGAGGTGCTGCCGGACGGCGTCTATTACCGCCTGACCGACCGCCAGGACGACACCCGCGACGAGACCTCCGACGGGTATTCCCCCGGGCTCATACTGTCCCGCGAGCTCATGACGGACAAATGGACCGTCGACCTGGAGGCGGATTTCAAATTGCCTCCCGGCCAGATCAAGCGCTTCTCCTACGGCATCTGGGTAGGGGGAGACGCTTCCCGCCCTTCGATGGGCAACCCTTCGGCTGTGATCAAGGTGGTGGCGCAGCGCCAGAACGGGCCGCGCCCCGCAGACGATTCGCTGACCCTTTATTACCTGCCGGGCGGCAAGCCGTTCCCGGTGCCCACGGACGCGAAAGTGCTGCGGTTCACGCGCTCCGGCAACGTCTTCAGCGCGGCCTACGCCCTGAACCGGAAAAAGTTCGTTCACCTGTTCTCCGTTAACGCCCCGCCCGCGGCCGGCGCCCCGTCCCAGAAATTCTTCATCGGCGGCTTTGCCGGCGGCCCGCCGGAAGGCGCCTACGCCAGGCTGACCAGCCTTAAGATAAACGGAAGGGAAACGCTCAGATGAAGCCACGCCGCCCCGGCGCCGCCAGCCTTATAAGACTTTACCGCCTTAAACCGCACCCCGAGGGCGGCTACTTCAGGGAAACCTACCGGGCCTCCGGCAAAACCGTCACCGCGCGCGGCGCCCGCAATTTTTCCACCGCGGTATTATTCCTGCTGTCAAAAGGGCAGACCTCGCGCCTGCACCGCATAGCCTCGGACGAGGTCTGGCATTTCTACTCCGGAGGCCCGCTGAAGGTCTCGGCCGTCCATCCCGACGGGAGCACGAGCAGCGCGATACTGGGGCCCGATCCCTCGGCCGGGCACAAACCCCAGCACGTTGTCCCGGCCGGCTGCTGGTTCGGCGCGGCGCCGGAACCCGGAACCGCCTATTCGCTGGCCGGCTGCACCGTGGCGCCCGGCTTCGACTTCCGGGATTTCGAGCTGGGCGACAGGGGGGAATTGCTTAAAAAATTCCCTCGCGCCGCGAGAACTATAAGAAGCTTTACAGAACAAAGGATAAAATGAGAAAACACTGGAAACAAAAAGAAAAGCGCGGCGCCTCCGGCGGCCACGAAGCGATAGTAGAGGGCGTGATACAGCATAAAGGCACTTTCGCCTTCCTGCTGTCGGAAAAGCCCGGCGTAGAGGACGTTTTCATCCGCGGCCGCGGCCTGGACCTGGCCATGGACGGCGACAGGGTACAGGCGAAGGTGCGGCCCGAAAAGACCGGCCGCCTCGCCGGAGAGATCATAAAAGTGGTAAAGCGGGCGCACACCTCCATGGTAGGCATCCTGCGGCGCGTCAACAATTCCTGGGCGCTGTTCCCCGAGAAAGGCAGCGCGCCCCCGGCGCTGGTAAGCGGCTTCGCCCAGAAGCTGGTCCCGGTGGAAGGCTCTTTCGCGGTGCTGGAAGTAAAACGCTGGCCCGAGTCCGGCGCCGGCGCCTCCGGCATAGTCACCGAGATCCTCGGCGATCCCGGCGACATCCGCGCGCGCATAGACTCCATCCTGCGGGCCCGCGGCATCAACGAGGTTTTCCCTAAAGAAGTAACGGACCAGGCGGCCGCTTACGGTTCCCGGCTCGAGCCGGCGGCCTGGAAAGGCCGCGAGGTCCTCTTCGACCTGCCGGTCTGCACCATAGACGGCGCCGACGCCAAGGACTTTGACGACGCCGTTTCGCTGGAAGACCTGGGCAACGGCATGCTGCGCCTGGGCGTGCATATAGCCGACGTGGCCAATTACGTGAAGTTGGGGACCGCGCTGGACAAGGAAGCGTACGAACGCGCCACCAGCGTCTACCTGCCGGACCGCGTGGTGCCCATGCTGCCGCCGGCCCTGTCGGACAATCTCTGCAGCCTCGTACCGCGCCAGGAGCGCCTTACCCTGTCCGCCTTCATGGACATAGACCGCAACGGCAAGGTGACAAAACGCCGCCTGGCCGAAACGGTGATCCGCTCATGGCGCCGCTTCACTTACGAGGAAGTGCAGGCCCTGCTGGACGGCGCCAGCGTGCCGGACGTCCACAAAAGCATCGGCGAAGCGGTGCTGCGCATGGGCGCGCTGATGGAAACGCTCTACCGCCGCCGCGTGCAGCGCGGTGCACTGGACTTTAACCTGCCGGAATACAAAGTGAACGCGGACCCGCACGGCAGGCCGCTGGGCGTGTCGCTGCGGCCGCGGCTGAAAAGCCACCGGCTGATAGAGGAGTTCATGCTGCTGGCCAACGAGGCCGTGGCCACCGAACTCTACAACGCCAAGATGCCTTTCCTTCACAGGCGCCACGACACGCCGGACCCGCTGAAACTGAAGGCGCTCTCTTCTGCGCTGGGAGAACTGGGGCTGACCGCCGGCCACATAGAGGGCAAGAACGCCGCCAAAGGGCTGCAGGACGTGCTGCGCCAGGCGTCCGACCACCCGCTGACCAACCTCATAAACTCGCTGATGGTGCGCAGCATGCGCCAGGCCGTTTACTCGCCGGAATCCGAGGGGCATTTTGGCATCGCCACGCGCTTCTACTCGCACTTCACGTCGCCCATACGCCGCTACCCCGACCTGATGACGCACCGCGCCGTAAAGTCGCTGCTGCGCGGCAAGAAAGAGAACCACGGCGCGCTGCCGCTGGACAAGGCCGGCGTGCATTGCTCCGAGCGGGAACGCGCGGCTTCCGACGCCGAGCATAAGTCGGTGGATATCATGCGCGCCGAGATGCTCAAGGAACTCGTGGGCTCCGTCATCGACGGCGCCGTCACCACCGTCATCGACAGCGGCGCCTTTGTAATGCTGGGCGAGACCGGCGCGGAGGGCCTGCTGCGCGTGAACGGGCTGAAGCCCGGCACCAAGGTGAAGGTGATGATAGCCGGCGTGGACACCGCCGAAGGGAAAATAGACCTGTCGCTGGAAGGGCGCCCGGCGCCCTCCGCCGGCGGCAAGCCGCAGGGCGGCGGCCAGGGGCAACCCAAGCCCGGGCGCGACCGCTGGAAATTCTCGGACTGGAAAAAGGGCAAAGGCGGCGGTAACCGCGGCGGCGGACGCGGCCGGGGCCGCGGAAGGCGGTAAAAAGCAGCGGGACGGGAAAGCGCTAAAAAAGCGGCAGGGCAGTGCTTCTGAGGGTTGTCGCGCAGGCCGAGGCTTACGAAAGCGACGAGGCCGAGCGACAAGGTGCGAGCACGGTGTGCGAGACACCGACCCGAAGAAGCATTGCCCTGCTGCTTTTACTGCCGGCTACTTTACCAGCAGGGACTTCATCTTTTCAATATCCTTGCGGTAAGCTTCCGACGCCAGCAGCTTGGCGTGGTACAGGTCGCCAAAGCGCTTGCCGGCCTCTATGTCAGTCAGGTAATGCACGCCGCCTATCACGCGGTCCTGCGCTATCTCGTCGGCCTTGGCAAAGAACTCCGCCTTCCGCTCCGGCGCGATATCCGTAAGCACGTTGGCGAACACCCGCGAGAAAGTGGAATGCCCGCTGGGGTACGAGAAGCCGCTGCTCTTCTTTATGCAGGGCTCGGCCTGGCCGGGATAGGCAACGAACGGCCTCGGGCGCTCCCAGCGCTCTTTCATGTTCGTAACGGCCTCGTCCAGGTCCAGCGCCAGCCGGTCGAAGAATTCTTTAACTTCCTTAGGCAGCGGTTCCGGGAACGGGCTTTTGGCTCCCCAGAAAGAATCGTAAGTTGCCTTGGCCGTGATCGCGGCCTTGTCGCAGTCGGCCTTAGTGCGTTTTTTCTGCCACCCCATCGTTACGGCTATGTCGGCCTTCTGCGCTTCCGAGGCCGGGGCGGGGGGAGGCGCGAAGTCCAGCGCCTTGAACTGCTCCGCCGGCACGTAATAGACCCGCTGCGATATCAGGTGGGCCCGCTTCAGGGCTATCTTGGAGGAAGGCGAAGAGCACGCGCCGCCGCCGAGGGCCAGCGCGAGGAAAACCAGTAAGAACTGTTTTTTGCGTAAAGTCATGCGCAAATTATATCACTTTGTAATATAATTCCATTACCATGACGAAACGTATCCTCTTTGTGCTGGCGCTCGGCGCCGCCTTTACCGCCCAGGCCGGCGCGCAGAGCGCCCTGCAACAGCTCGGCCCGGTTAAAACCGTAATGGTGCCCGCACCGGGAACCCCGCTTCCCGACGGCGGCCTGGACGCGCAGGGCATTTTCTCCACGGACAAATACAACTACCTCATCTGGGACGGCAAGTACAAGGGCGACTGGTACGAGTGGTGGTATTACAAGGTGGTGCTGCCCGGCACGGACAAGGCTTTTTACTTCTGCTACGGCGTGGTGAACCCCTGGGACAAGGCGCAGGCCAGGCCCGCGTCGCGCTCCTACGTAAGCGCGGGCAACTTTGAGACTGCCGAAACCTACGAACTGAAAGGCCCGGTGAAGGATTTCACGGCGAGCTCCGCCGCCACGCTGGTAAAGGTAGGCAGGAACACCGCCACCGACAAACAGCTGAAGGGCCGGATGAAACTTGCCGACGGCACGGAGGTCTCCTGGGACCTGGCCGTAGAAAAGGAATGGGGAGTGAACGCCATGGGCTGGACCATGTTCCAGCCCGTCATCTCCAACATCTTCTGGTTCCCGGCGCAGGCTTCCGCTTACATGACCGGCACGGTGAACTGGCGCGGCAGGATCTACAACATACAGCGCGCGCCGGCCTACCAGGACCGCAACTGGGGCAGCAGCTTCCCCAAGTGGTGGGCATGGCTGGTCTCCAACCATTTCAAGAATTCTCCCGGCACGGTACTTGCCGCCGGAGGAGGCCTGCCGACGGTGCTGGGGGGGATAGACTTCCCCAACGCCATGGGCATAGGCCTGCGCCATAACGGCCGCGAATACGCCTTCAGCCCGGGCAAGGGTGACGTTATAAAGTTGGACATTAATTTTGGCAAGTGGGAAGTGACCGCGCGCAACCGCCGCGGAGAACGCCTGGCTATTTCCGCCTGGGCGCCCCGCGAAAAATTCCTGCTCCTCAAGTTCATGGCCCCGCAGGGTAAAGAGTTCTACGACTACGAGGCCCTTAAGGGCAACATCAAGGTGAGGCTCTACGAGAACGACCAGCTGACGGCCGACCTGGAGACCGACGAGGGCGGCATAGAGTTCGGCTCCGCCGAACCCCAGGACTTCGGCGCCCTTTTCACCGGCGACCATAAACTCCAATAGAGAAGCCGGGCTGTTTCCCTCGTCCGCCTAAGCGGGCGCGGCCTCGGGAAACAGCCCGGCTTCTCCGCATCATTTATATTGTAAACGCGTGGGAAAAATTAAATAATACACATATGACCCCGGCCATTAACGAAAAGCGCATGGTCCAGTTCTTCTGCGACCTCGCCAAGATAACCTCGCTTTCCGGCAAGGAAGGCGCCATCGCCCGCCGCCTCTCCATCCTCCTTAAATTCATGGGCGCGGAAGTCTTCATAGACGACGCCGGCCGCAAGATAGGCGGCGAGACCGGCAACCTCATAGCGCGCTTCCCCGGCACCATCCCCGGCGAGCCCTTCCTGCTGTCGGCCCACATGGACACCGTAGGCCCCGCCGACAACGTAAGACCCGTAGTCCACAAGGACCGCGTCACCTCCGACGGCACCACCATCCTCGGCGCCGACTGCAAGGCGGGCATAGCCATCATCCTCGAGGTCTTAAAGACCATCGAGGAGAACCACATGCACCACCCGCCCATCGAGGCCGTTTTCACCATCAGCGAGGAAATGGCGCTGATGGGCGCCAAGTACCTGGACTATTCCAAGCTCCGCTCGCGCTACGGCCTCATCTTCGACAACGAGCAGTCCCTGGAACACGTGATCACCAGCGCGCCGGCCGCCGACAAGATGGACATTAAGGTTTACGGCGCCGCCGCCCACTCCGGCGTGGCTCCGGAAAAAGGCATTTCCGCCATAAAGGTGGTAGCGGGAGCCATAGCCGGCATGAAGCTGGGCCGCATAGACAGCGAGACCACCGCCAACATAGGTTTCATAAACGGCGGCAACGCCATCAACATAGTCCCGCCGCTGGTGGAACTCTCCGGCGAGGCCCGCAGCCACGACCCGGCCAAACTGAAAAAGCAGACCCGCCACATGGAAGACTGCCTGAAGAAGGCGGTAAAGAAAATAAAGGTGCGCGCCGACGGCAAGCTGGTCACGCCGCGCTACGAATTCCAGGTGGAACAGAAATTCCCCAACCTGCGCATAGACAAGGCAAACCCCGTGCTGCCGCTCATCGCCGCCGCCATGAAAGAGAACGGCCTGAAGATGAAGCCCTCCTCCTCCGGAGGCGGCACGGACGGCAACATCATGTACGGCCACGGCATAAAGGCGCCGATACTTGCCACCGGCATGCGCGAAGTGCACACCACCCACGAATACCTGGACCTTAAGGATTTCTTCGCCTGCGCCCGCCTCACGCTCAGCGTCCTGGACGCCTGGGGCCGCCGGGGCAGCGACCGGAACTGACGGAGCACATATGCCGCATATTTTCGATCCCGAAGACAGACACAAGCTGGATAATCCCGAGCGCCGCTCGGTCATGCCGCCGGACGAGACGCTGGTGAAAGCCGGCATCAAGCCCGGGGACGTAATCCTGGACGTCGGCTGCGGCATGGGCTACTTCGCCATACCGGCCTCGCGGATGGTGGGGCCCAAGGGGATGATCTACGCCGTGGACGCCTCCGGGGTAATGCTGGCGGAACTGCGCTCCCGTACCGCCCACGAAGGCATTTTCAACATCCAGACCTCGCAGACGCGGCAAAGCAAACTGGAGATACCCGCGGCCGAGTACACGCTGGCCCTGCTGGTCAACGTCCTGCACGAAGTGGAAGACCGGAAGGCCTTTCTCTCCGCCCTCGCCGCCGCGCTGAAGCCGGGGGTAAAGCTTTCGGTCATAGAGTGGAAAAAAGCGGAAACTCCCGCCGGGCCTCCGCTGAAAGAGCGCCTCTCCGAGGACGAGATCCAGGTGCTGCTCAAGAAGGCCGGTTTCACGGAACCTGCCATGACGGAACTCACGCCGTCGAGCCTGCTCTACACCTGCTCAAAGAAATGACAGAAAAACGCTTTTTCCATTATTTCCTTTCCGCCCTGTCCGGTTTGATGTTGGCCGCCGCCTACGCCCCTTTCGGGCACGGGCGCCTGGCCTGGGTGGCGCTGGCGCCGCTTTTCTACGCCGTGCTGGACAGCCGGGGCGCCTGGGCCGCCTTCAGGCGCGGGGCCGCCGCCGGCCTGGTCTTTTACGTCCTGTCCCTGATCTGGATGGCCAACGTGGTGCACTGGCTGGCCCTCGTTTTCTGGGGCGTCTTTGCCGGCTGGGTGGCGCTGCACGCCGGCCTTATGCGCGGGCTGCGCGACTGGGAAGGCGAGGGCCGCGGCCATTTAAAAGCGCTGCTGTGGGCCGCCGCCGCCGGCGCCGCGTGGACCGGCATAGAATATTTCCGTTCCGAGCTCTGGCCGCTGCGCTGCCCGTGGCTGGGCCTGGGCTATAGCCAGACTGACGTCCCTTCCATTTTCCAATCCCTGAGTTTCTGGGGCGTCTACGGCCTTTCCGGCTTCATGGCCGCGGCCAACGCCGCCTGGGCGCTGGCGGTGCGCCGGCGTTCCTGGCTGCCGGCGGCCGTTTTCGGCGCGGGGCTGGTGCTGCTGGCGGCGTGGGGCCGCCACAGGCTGGACTCGGTAATGGCCGAGAACGGTGAACCGCTCAAGGTGGCCCTGGTGCAGGCGGAAAGCGCCAGCCTGGATAAACTGTTGAAGTTCAGCCTCACGCCGGAGGCCAGGCAGGCGGACCTGCTGGTCTGGCCGGAGTATTCCTTTTACACGCCTTCGGACGCGGCGGGGGAAAAAGCCGTCCTGAATTACCTGCGGAAAGGACTTAAGCCTTCCAGGGCCGTAGCCGTGCTGGGCGCGGCGGTAATGGCGGACCCGGAACGCGGCGTAACGCGCGCCAACTACACGCTGGTGCTGGGCCGCGACAAGAAGCCCGCCGGCCGCTACGACAAAATGCACCCGGTGCAGTTCGTCGAGGCCGGCCTGCCGGAAAATAAAAAGCCGGCGCCGGTAAACACCGAACTCGGCCTGCTCGGACCGCAGATCTGCTACGACCTGGCCTTCGAGGACGGGACGCGCAAGGTGGCCCGCCAGGGCGCGCGCCTGCTTATTGTCCCGACGCTGGACCCGGCCGAATGGGGCCGCTGGCAGCACCTGCAGCATTCCGACATGTCCGCCGCGCGCGCGGTGGAATCCGGCCTGTGGCTGGTGCGTTCCGCTTCGTCGGGCTGGTCGCAGGTGATAGACCGCCTGGGCTTCACGCGGGCCTCGCTGGCGATGGGCCGGGAAGGCGTGCTTACGGCTACCGCCTACGCCGGACCCGGCGGCACCTTCTACACGCACCTGGGCTGGCTGCTGGCGCCGCTCTGCTTCCTTTTCACGCTGGCGGCCGGCGCGCTGCTGGCGTTCGTCAATTTCAGATCCACAGACGCAACCAAGGGAGACCGCACGAATGACCGACACGACTGAGACCTCTTTTATAGGCAAGTTCACCGTACTTAAAGGCGCGGTACGCGAACTCTGGATAATCTTCGGCACGAAGATCATGACCATCCTGGCCTACAGCCTGGTGAACTCCGTGCTGGTGTTGTGGCTTTCCTCGGACCTGCGGCTCAGCGACAAGGGCGCGGGCTGGATAATAGGTTACTGGTCCATAATCATGACCGCCTTCACCATCATGGTCGGCTCCTTCGTGGACGCCGTCGGCGTGCGCAGGTCCCTGATGGCCGGCTTCGGGCTGGCCGCGCTGGCCCGCCTTGTAATGGCTTTCTTCGCCGCTAAATGGATAGCCATCCCGTTCGGCCTCTTCCCGCTGGCGCTGGGCGAAGCCCTGCAGACCCCGGTAATGGCGGCGGCGGTAAAGCGCTTCACCACCACCAAGCAGCGCTCCATAGCCTTCTCGGTCTATTATTCCATGATGAACGTGGGCTTTGCCATAGCGGCCTACGTGGTGGACAAAGTGCGCGGCGGCATGGGCGAATACGGCCATTTTACGGTGCCATATCTCGGCGTCCAGGTCAGCACTTACCAGACCATCATCCTCCTGGGTATGGCATGCACCCTGCCTAACCTCATCCTGACCTGGCTGGCCATGCGCGAAGGCGTGGAAGCCACCGACGAAGGCGTCAAAATAGTCCCGCTGGTCCCCAAATACCCCGGCGAATCCTTCCTGAAAGCTTTCCTGCTGGCCAGCCGCGACGCGCTGAAGGACTGGTGGCGCATCTTCAGTTCGCTGTGGTCGCAGCAAACCTTCTACCGCTTCCTCGCTTTCTTCGCCTTCGTGGTCTTCGCCAAGCTCATCCTGTTCCACTTCTACTACACCTTTCCCAAGGTGGCCATCCGCGAACTCGGCGAAGGCGCCCCTTTCGCCCGCCTCTTCGGCTTCCTGAACGCGGTGGTGGTCATTATCCTGGCGCCGGTGATAGGCGCGCTGACGCAGAAGTTCACCGCCTACAAGACCGTGGTCATCGGCACGGCCCTTACCGCGCTGTCCGTCTTCCTGATGGCCCTGCCGGCCGGCCTGTTCCAGGGCCTGGCCGACGGCTACTTCGGCTCGTCCATAGTCTGGTGGCTCGGCCTGGTGCGCCCGCTTAACCCGCTCTACGCGGCCATTGTGATGTGCGTGCTTATCTACTCCGTCGGGGAATGTTTCTACTCGCCGCGCCTTTACGAATACCCGGCCGCTATAGCGCCCAAGGGGCAGGAGGGTTCCTACCTGGCGCTCTCCATGCTGCCTTATTTCGTGGCCAAGTTCTTCGCCGCGCCGCTGTCCGGCTACCTGCTGGCGGCCTATTGTCCGGCCGAAGGCCCTCGCAACTCGCAGATAATCTGGCTGATAGTGGGCTCCATGGCGCTGATAGCGCCCATCGGCCTGCTGCTGGCCAGGCGCTACATCCAGGTGCACGAAGCCGGCCGGGAGTAGCCCGGCCAGGAGCGCGCCGGCAGGGGGCCGGGTTAGCAAAACCATCAGAAGGCCGGGCCTTGCGTAAGCGGCCCGGCCGGATGAGGAGTGAGGGCACGGTGTGCCCGAACGTTTTTGCGTTCCGGCCCCCTGTCGGCGCGCCAAAGCCCCCGTTACCTTTGTTACAGCCCCTTTAATATCTCCTTGCGAATTATCTACAATATAGGCATATGACCGAACCCAAAGACCTCTACTCATGCCTGGCCAGAACGGCCGAAAGGGACCCTGAAGAAACCGCCTACGTTACCGGCGACAAGCGCATGTCCTGGCATGAGGTTTTGTTCTCCGTGGACCGGGCGGCCGACATGTTCTGGCAGCTGGGCCTGCGCAAGGGCGACCGCGCCGCCATAGTGCTGCGCAACTCCACGGAATTCATCATTTCCTATTTCGCCATGGCCAAGATAGGCGCCGTGGCCGTGCCGATAAACTTCATGGTCTCCAAGGGCGAGGAGATCTCCTACATCCTGGAAAACTCCGCCTGCAAGGGCGTGGTGACGGAAAAAGAGTTCATCAAGAACTACACGGCCGTAAAAAAGAACCTGCCCGGCCTGAAGTTCATGATCTCCGCGGATTTCTGCGGCGTGGACGGAGTGGTGGATTTCTGGCATTACCTCAAGCACGCCCATTACCACCCCCAGACCCAGAAGCCGGCCGCCGACGAACACGACCTGGCGTCCATCCTTTACACCTCTGGCACCACCGGCCACCCCAAGGGCGTGCTGCTCTCGCATCATAACATGACCGAGAACGCCAAGTCGGCCATTTCCGTGATAGACCCCACCAAGAAGGACGTCTTCATGGCGCTGCTGCCCATGTTCCACACCTTCTCGTGGACCGGCAACGTCATAGCGCCCATCCTGGTGGGCTGCAAGACCATGATAGTGAAGAACCTCACGCCGCCCAAGCCCTGGCTGCAGGCCATGGGCCGCGAGGGCGTGACCATAATGATAGCCGTGCCGCAGATCTACGGCGTGCTGGCCAAGGAGGCCAAAGGCCTCAAGAAGTTCTTCCTGAAGTTCTGGAGCCTGCGCAAGGTGCGCTTCTGCCTGTCCGGCGCGGCGCCGCTCAACAAGACCATAACGGAGCACTTCAACAAGGCTTTCGGCCTGCACATCCTGGAAGGCTACGGCCTCACCGAAACCAGCCCCGTGGTTACCATCAACCCGCCCAAGGGCCGCAAGCACGGCTCGGTGGGCCGCGCCATCCCCGGCGTGAAGATCCGCATAGTGGACGAGCAGGGCAACCACCTCAAGCACGGCGAGGAGGGGGAGATCTGCGTGATGGGCCCCAACATCACCCGCGGCTACCACGGCAACGACCAGGCCACGCGCGAACTGTTCACGCAGGACGGCTGGCTCAAGACCGGCGACATAGGCGTGCTGGACACCGACGGCTTCCTCTTCATCCGCGACCGCAAGAAGGATATGGTGATAGTGAAGGGCCTCAAGGTGTTCCCGGCCCAGATCGAGCACACCATCTGCACCCATCCCAAGGTGCTGGAGAACGCCGTAATAGGCATTCCCGACGGCTCCGGCAACGAGACCATGAAATGCTTCGTGGTGGGCAAACCCGACGTGGCGCTGGAGAAAGCCGAGATCATGCAGTTCATAAAGGCGAATTTCGACGCCTACAAGCGCCCGCGCGACGTGGAGATAGTCCACGCCCTGCCCAAGAACGCCCTGCAGAAGGTGCTTAAGCGCGAGCTCCTGCGCAAAGAGCTGGAGAAACGCGCGGCCGCGGCCGGCGCGGCGCACCATGAAAAACACCCGCACGCGGCGCACGGCTGACGCGCGGCGCCCCCTGGGCGCGTAAGGCAACTATGGAACTGGCGGCACGTATCCTCGGCGTTTTCCCGGAAGCCTGGCTGGTGGGCGGCGCCCTGCGCGACGCCCTGCTGGGCCTCCAGTTCAAAGACATAGACCTCGCCGTCCCGCCCTCCGCGGATTTCCGGGAACGCCTGGCGCGCCTGGCGCGGGAGCTGGACGCGGCCTGCTTCCCGCTCGACGAAGAAAGCCAGGTCTGGCGGCTGACCGGCCGCGGCAAACCCGCTTTCCAGCTGGACATAATGCCTTTTGTGGGGGGCACGCTGGAGTCCGACCTGCTCCGCAGGGATTTCACCGTCAACGCCCTGGCCGCGCGGCTCTCCGACGCCGCCGGGCTGAAAGCCGACCGCAAGACCGGCGCTTTCTCGTTCAAACCGGCGCGAGGCGCGGTAAAAGACCTCTGCGGGGGCCTTAAGGACCTGGCCGCAAAAAAGATCCGTCCCGTCTCGCCCGGAGTCTTTAAAGAAGACCCGCTGCGCCTGCTGCGCGCTTTCCGCATAGCCGCGGCCCTGGATTTCAGTATAACCCCGGAAGCCCTGAAGGCCGTAAAGAAACACGCCGGCCTCATTACGAAAGCGGCAGGCGAGCGCGTACGCGAAGAACTGCTGCGCCTGCTGGAAAGCCCCGACTCCGCTTGCTGGCTGGCGCTGCTGCACAAGCACGGCCTGCTTTGTGCCGTCTTCCCGGACCTCGCCGCGCAGGAAACCTGCGCCATCAATTATTACGGCAAAGGCGGCGTGCTCAAACACACGCTGCTGGTGGTGGAGCGGCTGGATTGCCTCTTGGGCGACCTGCCCGCCTGGCTGCCGGAGCACCGCCGGGCGGCGCCCCTGCTGCCGGCGCCGCGCCTGCTCAAGTTCGCGGCGCTGCTGCACGACATCGCCAAGCCGCCCAAGGCCGCCATGGTAAAGGGCCGCCTGCGCTTCTTCGGCCACGAGGAATACGGCGCCGTCATGGCGGAGAAGGTGATGGGGGAACTGCGCTTCTCCCGCGAAGAGACCCGCCTCGTCATGAGCGTCATCGGCGCGCACCTGCGCCCCGGCAACCTGGCCGCCAACGATTCCATCTCGGACCGGGCGATGTTCCGCTTCTTCCGCGCGATGGGGGAATACACCGTGCCGCTGCTGGCGCTCTCCTGGGCCGACCACGCCAGTTACGTCTCCGCCGAAAAACTCCGGACGTTCCGCAAAAAACTCCAGGCCGCCCCGGGCCCGCTCAAACCGGGCCTGCCCTACGATTCGCCGCTCAAGACACTGCACTACATGCAGGTGCTGGGCCTGCTGCTCAGGACCTACCTTAAAAAGGACCTCAAACTCTCCGCCCTGCGCCTGGTGGACGGCAATGACGTGATAAAGACCCTGAAGGTAAAGGAAGGCCCGCGCGTGGGGGAACTGCTGGACAAAGTGCGCCTGCTGCAGTTCGAAGGTAAAGTCAAAACCCGGGAACAGGCGCTGAAGGCCCTTAAGGGCATGCGCTGAACGCCCTTTTTACCCTAAAGGCCCACCCGCGAGTGGGCCTTTTTTCTTGCCCCTGGTAAGCCGCCGGGCTCATGTGGCGCAGCGCCTTTGAAGGTACACTATAGATAGAACAGTCGGGAGGCTCAATTTATGATGAAGAGATTCGCGCTTTCAGCCGGTCTGGTCCTGTTAGCCGGGATGGGGCTCGCTTTCGCCGCCAAAACCGAAGCCGCTCCCGCGCCCGCCGCGGCCGTGCAGGAAGACCCGAAGGCCCGCGAGTTCAAGAACATCCTCTTCAAGCTGGTGCGCCAGGACGAGTATCTCGACGAGGCGCTGGACACTCTGGACGCCTCCAAAGGCCGCCTCAGCGCCCACGACGCCTCCGCGATGGGCCTCAGCCTCAAGATGATAGCGGGCAACCTCAAGCAGGTAGCCGCGCTGAACAAGGCGGAGTTCGCCGCCGTCCAGCCCGGGTCCGCCAACGCCAAGTACATCAACACCATCTTCAGCTACAGCCGCAAAGTGGACCGCAAGGCCGGCAAGGTGGGCGCTATGGTAGCCCAGCTCGCCGCCAAGAACAAGAAGTCCGCCATGCGCGACGCCGTCTCCTCGAAAAAAGGCGCCAAGAAGCGCGGCGCGAAGAAACTCACGCAGCTCCTGGAGGAGCAGAAAGCCATGCAGGCGCTGGCCTCCGACGTGAAGGGCCTGCGGGCCGCCTCGCGCGGCCTCAGCGCCACCAGCAAGTGGCTCTACATCGCCTCCAAATAAACCAAGGCTTTTTACGCCTCCCTTCCCCCGCCGTGAGGCGGGGGATTTTTTTGCGGGGGGAAAAACTGATAAAATTAGCGTATGAAAGACCCGCTGGAAACCGCGACACTGCAGATATTGAAAGCCCTGGGGGAAAACCCCGCGCGCGAAGGCCTGGAAAAGACGCCGCGCCGGGTGGCGCGCGCCCTGAGGGAGATCACTTCCGGCTACGGGGCCGACATCGACAAGGTCTTCAACGGCGCCTTCTTTAAAGCCGACTACCGCGAGATGGTAATAGTGAAGGATATCGCCTTCTACTCTTTGTGCGAGCACCACATGCTGCCCTTTTTCGGCAAGGCGCACGTGGCCTACATCCCGGACGGGCGCATAGTGGGGCTTTCTAAACTGCCCCGCCTGGTGGAAACCTTCTCCCGCCGCCTCCAGGTACAGGAACGGCTGACGCAGCAGGTGGCCCAGACGCTTTTCAAGAAGCTCAAGCCTCGCGGCGTAGGCGTGGTGCTGGAAGCCGAACACCTCTGCGTAAGCATGCGCGGCGTGAAGAACGAAACCTCTTTCGCCACCACCAGCGCCATGCTGGGGTCTTTCCGCACCGACAGCGCGGTGCGGGCCGAATTCCTGAACCTTATAAAGAGACAATAATATTATTGAATTGCCTCGAAGTTTTAAGTAAAATTTACGAGTCGTAAATTAAAGGGCTTTTGCGGGTGTAGTTCAATGGTAGAACGAGTGCTTCCCAAGCATTAGACGTGGGTTCGATTCCCATCACCCGCTATTCAGTTGTTCAAGTTCGCGGAGTATCGTCGTGGTTTGTAGTAAAGTCAGGGATTTCCATTTCAGTGCTGGACGCGGGTGATGGGAATTTTCCTGATAGGGGAAGCTCGCTGACGCTCGCATGTCACCCGCTAGCAGATTAAGAGTTCGCTGTCACCCGCTTTCAGATTACCGCAGAGAGACTCGGGGACTTATCAAGAAATGACAAAATCAAAAACTTTCTGGGCTGCCGCGGCGTTAGTCAGCCTGGCGCTCATGGCTTTTGCCGGCTACTCCATTTACGAGCGGCTCACCCTGCACTTTTCCGGGGACAGCACCGGCATAGAGGTGCGCCCGGTGCCCATGCCGCCCGCGGAGACCGTAGAGGACTCCAAGCTGCCGGAACTCTCCGAAGCGGCTAAAGAAGCCACGGCCAAACCCGCCGAGGCCGCCAAACCCGCCGAGGCCAAGCCGGCCGCGGAGGGGGACAAGCAGAAGGCCGTGAAGACCGTTTTCGAGTACAAGGACGCCAAGGCAAAGTCCGTCAAGATCGCCGGCAGCTTCACCTCCTGGAAAGACAAGCCCATGACCAAGAAGAACGGCGTCTGGAAGGCGGATATCTTTATCCTGCCCGGCACCTACCCGTACCATTTCACGGTGGACGGCAAGAAGAAGCTGGACCCGGGTAAACCCAAGAACCCGGTTACCGGGGACTCGCTGGTGGACGTTAATTAGGCGTTGTTTTCACTAAAGCGTAACAAAGTTGTAACAGGCTTAGAGTAGAATATTTCCGGGCGCATTATGAATCTCAGAAAGGCCATCCCTTTATCTTTGCTGGCGCTGTTGCTTTGCGCGCCGGCCGCGCGCGCCCTTAACTTCGGGCGCCACGGCCACACCACCACGCTGCTGCCCAACGGCAACGTCCTGGTGACCGGCGGCGTCACCGGCATAGCTAACGCCCAGACCAACATCGACGAGGTTTTCTTCACCTCCGCCTCGGCTTTCGGCTACGGCTCCAATTCCGGCATGCCGGTCAGCATCGCGTCGCACACGGCCACGCTGATGGGCAACGGCATGGTGCTGGTGGCCGGCGGCTTCAACGGCGTGCTGCCGGTTGATGCGGCCTCGCTGTACAGCCCCAAGACCGGTCTCTGGACCAACCTGAACCCCATAGTAATGACCACCCGCCGCGGCGGCCACACCGCCACGCTCATAAACAAAGGCCCCAACTCCGGCAAGGTGCTCATCTGCGGCGGCCAGACCAACGTCGCCGGCGCACCGGTCATCGCTAACAGTTGCGAATTATTCACGCCCAATCCCGGCAACCCGCTCACCGGCTCTTTCGCCGCCGCCCAGGGCATGTCCAGCGAACGCATGGGCCACACCGCCAGCTCCATAGCGGGGGGAAGGGTGTTCGCCTCCGGAGGCCGCCGCTGGGACGCCGCCAACTCCACCTGGACCTACCTGTCCACCAACGAGATCTACAACCCCGATAACGACCAGTGGCAGCCGGTCACCGCCCTCGCCTCAGGCAGGGCCGAGCATACCGCCGTAGTCCTGAACAACGGGAACATACTTATTTCAGGAGGCTTCAACGGAGCCAACAGGTTCGACGCGCCGGAAGAATACTGGTACCGGACCGCCGCCGGGATGTCACAGCAGCAGACTGCCGGCAGCCGTGGCTTCATGGAGAGCGCTGAGATCTTCGACTCCAACGGCGGCCGCGTCCCCGTTACCGGGGATGACTTCTCCGTAATGCCGTACAGGGTAGCCCGGCATTCCGCAGTGCTGCTGCCCGACGGCAAACAGCAGATCTACGGCGGTTACGGCAATATCCCGCCCACGTTCTTCGAGCAATCCCCGACCTTTGAACCAGGCTCCCAGGTCAATACCCAAAAAACAAATACCATGACGGCCAATGTGCTGCCAAGCAGCATCCTCCGTTATCTGCTGGAGTTCAACCTTTCCCGGCCCGTCAGCGGTCGCCTTGTGGAGGCGGACCTGTACTTCCCGGATTACCTGTCCGAAATTCCCTCCATCTCAGTTGCCAACGCCGAGATCTATATCAACAGGGGCAGGTCCGTCGCCGACAGTATGGGGGTGGGCGGCACTATTGGATACGGCGGAGGCGTCTTCAAGAACGTCGTCCTGTTCGACAGCCCCACCGGAACGGCCGTATTCTCGCGCACTAAAGTTTCCGCGGACAAGACCCCCGCGACGGCCGGGTCCACCTTCATCTTCGTCCCGAACCCGATCCCGCCCAAAAATCCGGCCGTGCCATTGTCGGCCGGCTCTATCCTTAACCTTTCGCTCACCATCCCGGTCCCCAGGGCTTACGTGGGCGGTATTATCAGCGGCACCATGACCATCACCGGCGGCCAGGTACTGGACGACGCCCTTGGCTACTGGAACGTGAACCTGCTGGGCGGGTCTGCCCCGTTCACCAGCGGCGTGGTAACCGACGACGTGCTTAACGGCACAGGCTGGGCCACCGGCAACATCTCTTTTACGAGTTTGGTGGGGGAGATAATAAACTCCACAGAAACGGCCCTCAGCAGCCCCAGGAACCCGACTGGAAACTTTGTAAGGGGGCTCTCCCTTACCGCGGATTACACCTCCACCGTGATCGATGTTGAGGACGCTAAATTCACGCTGACCGGTTCCTCCATGATAGTGCGTGAAATGATCTTCGCCGACGCGCTGGCCTATGATCCGGCCACCGCCAAGTGGGAATTCGGCCCCACGGTCTTCCCCATCTTCAACCACTCCACCCTGGTCACGCCGGGAGCCGACGCCTTTATCATAGGCGGCCGCAATTGCGAACTTGCCCCCGATCCCGATTGCCTGCGCGCAAACAAGACCTTCACGGCCTCCGCGGCCGGCGCCGCCTACATAGAGCAGAACAGCAATGACTGGCAAGCGGCCGGTAAGTTGGGGCATAAGCGGGCCTTCCATTCCAGCACGCTGCTGGCCAACGGCAAGATCCTGGCCTGCGGCGGCTCCGACGGCACCGTAACCCTGGACTCCTGCGAACTTTTCGACCCGGCCACGGCCATCTGGACCGCCGCGGGCCCCATGACCTCGCCCCGCTCGCGCCATACCGCCACCATGCTGCCCAACGGCCGGGTGCTGGCTGCCGGCGGCACCGTGCACGCCTCCACACAGGTGATAGCCACGGCGGAGATCTACTACCCCGACACTAACCGCTGGATAGCCATAAACTCCATGGTCACCCCGCGCGCCAACCACTCCGCCGTGCTCATGCCGGACGGCAACGTGCTGGTGACCGGCGGCGACACCATCAACGGCTACACCAACACCTCCGAGATCTACCTTACCACCAGCTCCGTGTGGATAACCGCCGGCAACCTGGGCACAGGCCGGGCGCAGCATACCGCCACCCTGCTGCGCAACGGCAACGTGCTGGCAACAGGCGGCATAAACGGCACCGGCGGCCTGCGGTCCACCGAGATCTTCGACTTTGCGGCCAGGACCTGGTCCGCCGGAACCAACATGGCTTCCAGGCGCTACGGCCATACCGCCAACCTGCTGATGGACGGCCGGGTCATGGTGATCGGCGGTTCCGACGGGATCTCTCCTTTGGAAACCGGCGAGATCTACGCCGGCGCCAACTGGAACGCTATAAGCGGCATGCTGGTACCACGCGCCAACCACCGCACAACCCTGCTGCCCAACGGCAAACTGCTGCTGACCGGCGGCGAGCGGCCCGGTATCGCACATTCCGTGGTCGAGGGCTACGACGTGGATTTCAGCACTTTCCAGACCCAGGGCGGTATCTACAACCGCACTAACCACACAGCCGTACTGACCTCCAGCAACATGGTGGTGGTGGCCGGCGGCTGGAACGGGTCGCAGTACCTGGATTCCACGCAACTGGCATATTTCAGCTACTACCCGGACTCCTCCGGCTACCCGTCGGCTATCCAGCGCAACCCGCTGGTCTCCACCGCTACCGCCATCCTGGACCGGGGCGACAGGCTGACGCTGCTCAGCGGCACCTCCAATTTCCACGGCATTTCAGAAGCCGCCGGCGGCGGCGCCGGGTCCATGAATGCTTCGCATCACAACCCGCGCGTCTACCTGCAGCAGATAGACAGCCCCAGCGGCTACCTGCTGGACATGACCACCCGCCTGTACACTCTTTACGGCGGCCCCAACTCTACCTGGGACACTACCGTCTCTTCCATAACAATAACCCTGCCGCCCAACGCCTGGGAAATGCCCTACGGCTGGTATCACGCCCGCGTGGCGGCCAACGGCCAGTTCTCGCCCGGCATACCCGTGCAGGTCTCGCAGCCGCGCCCCGCCGGCGTCCCTACCGCGCCCACCGCCTCCAATATCAGCCCCAGCTCCATCACCTGGTCCTGGACCAACGGCGGCGTCGCTACCGCCGACGGCTACGCCATCTACGCCTCCAGCGACGGGGTGTTCATTTCCACCATAGCTTTCGGGGCGGCGCCGTCCTACACGCAGACGAACCTGCAGCCCAACACCATCATCTCTATCAAGGTGAACGCCTACAACACCGGCGGCGGCGGCCCGCTGGCGCAGTCCTCCACCTATTACACGCTGGCGTCCTCGCCCACTTTCCTGGCGGTCACGCAGGCCAACTTCACCACGGCTTCGCTGGCCTGGGGGGACAATAATAATTCCCCTTACACCCAGTACGAGCTGTCCATGTGCAAGGACTCCAACTTCGCCAGCCCGGTGGCCATTTCCACGCCCATACCGTTCAATCTCAACTACACCAGCACTTCCGCAACGGTGACCAGCCTCTCGGCGGACAAGATGTATTACTTCCGCGTCAGGGCGCGCAACGGCGCGGGGATAACCACTAACTTCCAATCCAAAGACCTGCTGGGCAACACGGTCTCCACCATAACCGTTTCCGCGATGAACAACTTCTCCGGGACCGCCGTCAGCACGCACGCCATCAACTGGGCGTGGAGCGCCTCCGACGGCGCGGACTACTACGAGCTTTTCGACATCACCGTGGACACTTCGCTGCCGGTCTTCGTGGGCTCCACCACGTTCACCGACCTGACGCAGGCCGGCCTGCTGGCCAACGTCCCGCACCTGGTGGCCGCCCGCGCCGCCAAGAACAACCCCGGGTTTGGCGCGGTCTACGGGCCCCTCACGCCCCCGCAGTTCGTCTATTCCCTCGCGTCACCGCCGCTGCCCCACCCTACCGACCCGTTCATCGACGTGACCACCGGCAGCTTCACCATGAACTGGCTGGACAACGGCAACTCCACCTGGACCGTCTACAGGGTATCCATCTCCACCGCCAGCGATTTCACGGCCAACGCCACCAGCACGGTCTCCGTGGTCGGGACCACCCGGGCCTTCGGCAAACTGGGCGCCAACACGCGCTACTACGTCAAACTCGCCGCCATTAACGGGGACGGCGTCTATTCCTCCTATCTCTCCATGGGCACCAAGTACACGCTGGCCCGCGCGCCCGCCGGCGTTACGCCCACCGACATACAGATGTCCGGAGTCACCATCGCCTGGGACAAGAACAACAATTCCCCGGAAACCATCTACGAGGTGCGCGGCACTACCGGCAGCTTCCTGGACACGGTGGTCACCCACCTGCCGTTCTACCTGGGCTACACCGGCAACACCCACACCATGAGCGGCCTGCTCACCGCCACCACTTACTATTTCGACGTCGCCGCGAAGAACGGAGAAGGGATCATGTCCCCGAGGGCGCAGGCCGTACCGGCCGCCTTCACCACCCCCGGGCCCGCCGGCTCGCCCGCCGGCTCCATCGGCGGCGTAGCCTCGCCCACGGTCCAGACCGTGATCTCGGGCACGCTGCCCAACGCCCGCTCCGTCACCCTTACGGTCCCGCCCGGTTCTTTCCCGGTAGCCACGGCCATCGCCGTTTCGTCCTCGGTCAGGAGCAGCTGCGGCTCCTATACCGTCTGCGGCCAGACGGTGGACGTGGAGGTCTTCAGCCAGAACGCCGCGCAGCCGCAGGTGCCCGTGACGCTGCAGCTCGGCTACGGCTGCACCATCCCCGACACTTCGAAGCTGGTCATCGCGCGCTACAACGAGGTTTCAGGCGAATGCCTGCCGCTCGAGACCCGCATAGACCCGGGCGCGCGCACCATCACCGCCACGCTCAACCACTTCAGCGAGTTCCAGCTGATGCTGCGCACCGCTTCCACAAGCCTCACGGACGTCAAGATCTACCCCAACCCGTTCCGCACCAACCGCGGCAACGGCTTCATGACCATCGCCAACATGCCCGCCGGCGCCAGCGTGCGCCTCTACACCCTGTCCGGCGACAAGGTGTGGGAAGGCACCGCGGACGGCACCGGCATCATCATCTGGCGCGGCGTCAACAAATCCGGCCAGCTGGTGGCCAGCGGCGTCTACCTGGCCGTTATCGATTCCACCGCCGGCAAGAAAGTTTTCAAACTGGCGGTTGAAAGGTAAGTATGAAAAGGCCCACGACCAGCTTCACGCTGAAGGCGCTCGCCGCCGCGGGCCTCCTTGTCTGCCTGCGCGCCGCAGCTTTCACCGCGGAAGAACCCCGCTATTTCTCGGGCAAAGCCGCCGGCACCACCACGGCGGACTTCCTGAACCTGCAGGTGGGCGCCCGCGCGGCCGCCATGGGCGGCGCCTACTCCGCCGTCAGCGAAGAGGCCTCCGCCATCTACTGGAACCCGGCCGGCCTGGTGCAGATCCCCAAGCTTTCCGCGGTGTTCATGCGCGCGCAGTACGTGGAAGAGATCAGCTACCAGTACGCCGCCTACGCGCACCGCCTCAGCTACGACTCCGTGCTGGCCGGCTCGGTGCTGCTGACGGACATCGGCTCCATCAAACGGACCGACATCTCCGGCAACACGCTCGGCAGCTTTACGCCGCGCGACCAGGTGGTGACGCTGTCCTACAGCAAGGCCATCCTGGAATTCTCCGACAAGGACATAGACGTCTCCATCGGCGTCAACGCCAAGTACATCAAGTCCCAGATAGTAGGCTCCGCGCGCAGCTACGCCGGGGACATAGGCATAATGACCTACAATTTCGGCGACATCCCGTACCGCCTGGCCGTAGTGGCCACCAACATGGGCGGCGGCATGAAGTACGACACCGAGTCCAACCCGCTGCCGCTCACGTTCAAGATGGGCGCGGCCGTGAACCCCTTCCGCAACATGCTCTTCACCACCGACGTGGTGTTCCCCAAGCAGAACAAGCCCAACCTGCTGGTGGGCACGGAACTGGCCACCGCCCCCAACGAACTCACGCGCTTCTGCGTGCGCGCCGGCATGAATTCCCAGCAGATGCGCGACGGCCTCACCGGCATGACCTTCGGCCTTGGCGCCACGCTGCACTTCTTCTCCCTGGACTACGCCTTCGTCCCGATGGGGGAACTGGGCACCACCCACCGCATCTCGCTCACTTTCGACTTCCCTTTCCGCAGCCCCGTCTTCCAGCGCCGCGACCGCACCATTTTCACCAAAATGAAAGGCATCTCCTTCAAATAGGGAAACCCGGTGGCGGGGGGGAACAAGGCGGGGGTCCCGAAAAGGCCCCCGCCCTCTTTTTCCCCGGATTGACACCCCCCGGCAAATAATATAGATTATCAGACCGGAAAACCCGAGAAACCCCCGGACATTTTAAAGCACCTGATAAGCATTAACGGAGCCGATATGAAAAAAACAAAGAAGCCAGTGAAGAAAGCCGCGGCCAAGTCCGCCGTGAAGAGCAAGCCGCGCGCCGCCGCGCCGGCCAAGAAAGCCGCCCCCGCCAGGAAGGCCGCGCCTGGCAAGGACGCGCTGACCGCGCAGGAACTGGCCGAGATAGCGGCCAAACTCACCGAAATGCGGATCGACCTAGCCAAGAACGTAGAGGACAAGCGCAACCTGGACATGGGCGAACCCGAAGTCGGCGACTCCATAGACCAGGCCACCCAGAGCCTCGACAAGGAGATCCTGTTCGAACTCTCCGACAACGAGCGCAAGATGCTCGGCGACATCGAGGGCGCGCTGCGCAAGATGTCCAAGGGCACCTACGGCAGCTGCGAGCACTGCAAACGGACCATAGAGAAGAAGCGCATCAAGGCGCTGCCTTCGGCCCGTTACTGCATGGCCTGCCAGAGCGGCTCGGAAAAGACCCGGGGGGAATAAACCCGGACGGCCGCGAACAAAGAACCCCGCCGGAAGGCGGGGTTCTTTTTTGAGTTAAGTGACATAAAGTGTTGGTTTTTAAGGGGCTTCCCCGTCGGGGAAGCCCCTTTACTTATACTTCTGCTAGTATAACCCAATGAAAA